>SUWF01000036.1 GCA_015061575.1 Lentisphaerota bacterium | reverse complement strand
CGCTAAGTAGAACGGACAATAACGGACGATAACAGACGATAACGGACCCGGCGGCGAAATCGCCGCCGCTATCATTGTAGACATGCGCTTGTTTATAAGACTTATAAGTCCTATAAGTCCTATAAGTTCTATAAAAACTACGCCAGCGGCAGACCAATTGACGAATTACACAGCCCCCAATACTGGCGGCGATCCACCTACGCACAAGGCTCCGGCAGACAAGCTATCGGTTTGGGGGGGGGAGCTGTTGGCTCTGCTGGCGCCGGTTGTAAGGCGCACGCCTGTTTTGCGCGCTAAGTAGAACGGACAATAACGGACGATAACAGACGATAACGGACCCGGCGGCGAAATCGCCGCCGCTATCATTGTAGACATGCGCTTGTTTATAAGACTTATAAGTCCTATAAGTCCTATAAGTCCTATAAAAACTACGCCAGCGGCCGAGCCACTATAGCATTACACGGCCGCTAAGTTGAGTAGTATTTCTAAAACCGAGATCGGCCATTTTTATTTTTGCTGAGGCAAAAATAAAAATGGCCAGAAAAAGGTTTTTTGAAAGAAAAGGGGTTTGGGGGAAAGGAAACTTTTTTCCTCAAAAAAAGTTTCCTTTCCCCCAAGAAGTCCCACCCACTTTGTTTTAAGCTACCGTGGCTATGGTTTGCCAGGAGGTCATTTGTTTGTTGTTGATTTGCCAGTAGCCGGTTAAGCCGGATTCGGTGTTGCACCAGGCTATATCGTCGGTGCCGTCGTTGTTGAAGTCGCCGACTCCGGCGAGTGTCCATTCAGCAGTTACGGCGCTGAGGATTGACCAGCTGGCCAGATAGCCGTCTTCGACGCCCCAGATGCCGACAACGCCATCGCCGTTGATCATGGCGATGTCGTTACAGCCATCGGCGTTGAAATCGCCGGAACAGAGAAAATCCCATTCGTCAGGATTGGCAACGCTGACCATGCGCCAGTCGTTGGCGTTGTCCACGATCCATGTGCAATAGGCGTTGTAGGTCAAGTCACCGGCGCCGACAAATTCGTTGCGCCAGAGCATATCGGTTTTGCCATCGTTGTTGAAATCACCAGTAGCGATCATTTCCCATTCCGGGGAGTAACCGTTGATCAAAGTCCACTCAGTACCGCCTTTCCAATAGCCTAAAAGACCGATCGGGGGTTGGTCAGCCGGATAATCAGGATTGCCATCACTGGCGGCAGTGGGGTTGGCGATCAAAACATCGCCTACGCCGTCACCATTAAAGTCGCCGGTGCCCTCAATGCCCCAGCCAGTTCCGACGGAGTTAAGCACTTGCGGAGTGAAGTTTCCGGCGCCGTCAGACATTTCGCCAATGAGCAATCCGGAAGTATGCTTGCGCAAGATGTCGGCTTTGCCATCGCCGTTGAAATCAGCAGTGCCGACAACGTTCCAAGTGTCATCCAAAGCCAATTCCGACCACACTGCACCGTTGCTGTAGATCACGGCCCGGTTTTCTTTGACCGTCATAAGCATATCGCTTGAGCCGGAGAAGTTTCCGCTGAAGAATGTGCTGTCGATACCCGGACTGGTTATGTTCAGCAGCAGCGTATCGTTGCTTACGGCAAGTTTATAAGTATAGCCATTGATTTCCACAGCATCGCTGTAAATATTCAATTCCCCCAGAACTGCACTGCCGTTGGTTATGGTAAAGCTGGGGATAAACTCTGAATCGTATTCGGCTAAACGGTTCCAATTTCCGGCGAGGGCATAACTGCCGGCGGCCTGCTTATTGCTGATGGTAATATAAAAATCACAGTCTTCGTTGTAGGCTACTACGGCATAGAAATCGTTGATCAAAGCCCGGTCAGACGCCTGCCGGGAGCGCAGATCAAATTCCACATCAACATTATTCAAACTTACAGCGGCATCTTCGTGAATATTCAATTCGCCGGTGATTTTGCCGCCCTCCATGAACAAAGAGCCCTCTTCGCCGATTTGGCAATCCTGGACGATCCCCTGAAAAACATCCAATCTGTCGTTGATGAGCGAATCAGCGATGGTACCGCCCGAGTGGATTTCGTAGTAAATGCCTTTGATCGAGTCGATCACAGTCCCGGAAACGATCCCGCCATCTTTTACATAGCAGGAGGCTTCGGCTTCGGATTCGGCTTCGGCAGATTCAACGGTCAAATTCGCCGCCACGCCGCCAGACATTACATACAAGGCTGTGTTGTCATTCAAAACAAAGTTTTGGGCAGTTTCCATACGGCTGATGACCGATTCATTGGCTTCATCAACGTAATAGATTCTGGCGTCATAAATATATTTGACTTTGCCGCCCTCCTGGCGGTAGCTGCCTTCTTCGTAGCCTTCTTCGACTTCCACTTCGCCGGCGCCCCAGGGATCGCTGCGCAGAACCGTGGCGTAACCGCCGTTGCCCACATACAAATAGCTGTCCTCCTGCATAGTAATATTGGTGGCTGTGCCATTGCGGACTACGGACATGGAGCCGTTGTCGGTAATGGTCGTGGAATCGGCCACCCCGGCAGACACTGCCATGTAGCCGTCTACTACCGTATTGGCGGCCGAACCACCCAGCATGGTCATGTAACCGCCGGCGCCAATTCGGGTATCGGTTATCACGCCGCCATCAAGCAGATAAACACTTTGTTCATCTGAAATTTGCAAAGCGTGTGCGCTGTTCATGGAGCTGATCACCGAACTGTTTGCATTGTCGCAATAATAGATGCCGTATTCGCTCAAAAATGTTACAGTGCCGCCGTGGCATTCACCGCAAACCCCGGTGGATTCTTCGTTGAGAACGCGCTTGACATCGAACCACACCGTGGCGCTGCCGCCGGATTTTACATGCAAATAGCTTTCATCCTCCAAAGTTACGCCGGTGGCCACAGCGCCTGAGCTTACGACCAATTCGCCTTTGACTTTCACATTGCTGATTTTGCCGCCGCGATAGACATAATTACTTTCCCAGCCGCTGATGGTCAAATTGTCCGCAGAACCGCCATTGAGAATACGCAAGCCGCCGGTCAATACTGCGTTGTTTACAGAACCGCCGTTGAGTATATAAAGCGATTCGTTTTCGCCGGTAAGGACGTTGCTGAGCTGATTGCCGGAGCTGACAACACTGCCTTCTTCGCTGTCAAAAACGTAGACGCCATTATCGCTGAGCCAGGTTATATTGCTGCATTGATAGATGGACATATCTTCGCTGTAATAATAGTCATCGTCATACTCATAATCTTCTTCGATGCTGATCGAAATATCCTCAAAAGAAACTTTATAACCATCCGTTACCAGATATACTGATGCCTGGCCATGGCGGCTTACTGATAAATGACCTCCATTGATTCTTACCCCGGCAGCTTCGCCGCCGGATAAGACCCACATGTAACCATCGGCAAGCAGCTGGATCTGACTGGCACTGCCGCCGTTGGCGATCGTCATCATGCCGTCATAGCCGATGGTGGTATTTACTGCCGAGCCGCCGGATACCACATACAGCAGATCTTCGTTCTGCAGCGTAAGTCCGCTGACCGGAGCGGTATAGCGGCTTATGACTTCGTTGTCATCCGCATCATGGGTGCGGAGGTAAACTTTGGCATCATAAATGTATTCGAGTTTGCCGTAACGCTCTTTTTCAATATTGTATTCCCCCCAGGGAGTACTGGCAATTACCGACGCATAGCCGCCATTGTAAACGTAAAGATAAGCCGAATCGGAATCCATGGCAACATTGACTGCGCTGCCGCCATGAAAAACATCCAGATCGCCTTCACTGATTTTTACATCCACTGCGGTGGTTCCGGAGTGTAAAGTGGTCCGGGCGTCGTCCGCAATCACCAGACCGCTGATGGTATTGGAGTTGAAAGTTACATCGGCGCCCAATTCAATTTCTACCGCGCCGCCGTTTTCGGTAATGGCAGTGGCAGTGGCTCCGCTGCTGATATATACAGCACCGCTGCTGTTTACGATCGTATTATGAGCCAGACCACCCTCTTCAACGTATAAAGTGCCGTTGTTGAGCACTGTGCCGGAAGCGGTGCCGCCGCTGGAAATATAAAGCTCAGCGCCATCGGTTACGGTGGTGTTTATTGCCTTGCCGCCGCTGGCTGCATCGATGTAGCCGCTGATAACTGTAGTATCAAATGCGGTACCGCCGTTCATAATATACATGGTACCGTCCACGGTAAGCCCGCTCATGGTCAGGGCTTGCGAAACTAATTGGTTATTGGAGCCAAAGTAAACCCCGGAGTAGCTGCTGGCAAAGGTTATATATGCTCCCGGGGCAAAATAAACATACCCCTCGCACGGAGTCCAAACTACATTGAGTGCGCTGCCGCCGTAGAGTACGGCCATCGTGCCGCCGGGTTTGATCACGGTATTGCTGGCAACACCACCGGAGGATATCCGCAGCCGTCCTGAATTATTGACCACAGTATCCACTACAGTGCCGCCGTAAGATACATACATTTCTTCGGCCAGCGATATGCCGCTGGAAATGACTCCACTGGAAATTTCAATACTCATTATTATTCCTCCGCATTGTTTTGATTAAGGTTCCTGAAAAGTATTGATGATAGAATATAGCATCAAAAAAAGCCTGATGCAAATTTTATTTGATATTTTATTCAAGATGTGGTATATTAGTTCTCTGGAACAAAATTTATGATGGGACAGGGTGGATCGTGGACAAAAAAACAATAAATCTTGAGGCGGTTTCTTTCTGGCACTCATGGGCGGGCTGCGCAGAGGATTTCGGCAAGATCCTGCCGAAACTGCAAGCCGGGTCGGTGTCGGAAAGCGATAAGTGTAAATTGATCAATGTATCCAGCGGCAAATATGTTTACCGCTGTCAGGACGGCGGGTTTGATTTTGCCTGCAAGATCCAGAACGGCAAAAAATTCTGGCGGTATATCGGACGGCCCTCGCTGCCGTTGCGGGAAGTTTTGCATTATCGCTGGCTGGAAGATAACTCTTTTCCGGTGCCCCGGGTGCTGGCGGCGGGCGAGATCCGGCACTTCGGGCGTTTGCAAAAGTCTTTTCTGGTGACGGATTTTTTGGATAATACGCTGGACGGACGCATTTTTATGCCCGGTGGCAAAATGCGTAACGGTTTTGAAGAGTTGCGGCACGTTTATTGTCAGCAGCATTTGACATTGCTGGCCAAGCTGCACGATCTGGGGGGCTACCACAAAGCGTTCCATCCCCGGAATCTTCTGTTCCGGGGCGATACGGCTGCGGATCTGGAATTGTTTTGGATCGATGTGGCCCGTTTGCGCCGGGCAACAAATCTCCGGCGGGCGGCAATCGTGGATCTGCACACATTCTTCCGGGATATGCTGCTGCCGGAAGCGGAAACCCGGGATTTGACCGGGGTATATCTGGCGGCAGTGCAGAAAAAAATCTTTGCTTCAAATGATGAACTGATCAGCGAATTGATCAACTTCAAGCGCCGGATGTTTTCCCGGAAAAAGTATCGCATTTTTGAGTAAAATATCTGCTGTGCGCAGGTGCATCCGGTGTTGTGAAAGGCAGTCTGCACGCTGCAGCCGGATCGACACGGTAAAATAAGAGTGACGGAAAAGTGACGGAAAAATCCGTCACTTTTCCGTCACTTTGCATCATATTTTTAATCAGTTATTTATGTTGGTTGGCAATAGGTGAAACCGGTATTTTCCGGGCGACAGGATTTGCGGCTCAGTATGAACGGAAAATGGTGCATACTCAGCAGAACAATCCGGCGGTACGGTCAAATTCAGCTCTATTGAACGGTCGCTTTGGCGCTGCCAGCTTACTGACAGTTTTCCGCCGGGCAGCTTTATGCTCCAGCTGAAACTGTTCAGCTCCTGCGGAAATTGCGGTTGACAGCAAAATCGCCGGTATCCCGGTTCCAGCGGCTTGATGCCGCCTAAATACCGCACCGCCCAGGCCGCCGCATCGCCCAGCATCGGGTGATTCTGCGACTCGCTGCCTTCCCAATTTTCCCACAGTGTCGTGGCGCCGTGGTCAAGCATCCACTGCCAGCCCGGATATTTATGCTGCACAAACATCCGGTACGCTGTATCTATATAGCCATATTCGGCCAGCGCCCGGGGAATGTATTTGGCGCCCACGATCCCGCAGTTGGCCCGGTACTCATCCTGTTGGATCTGGTCATCCAGCAGTGCGGCATCCTCCAACGAGCCCAAACCGCAGCTGAGCAGAACGGCCAGGTCAGTGATATGCGAGGGCTTTTTCGGCCGCAGATGCGTTTGCAGACATTCTGCCCGGCTCCGGAACAGCTGGATATCGGCAGTTTTGGATAAAAATTCCGCAAATTTGATCATTATCTGCAAACAAAAATATATCAGCGCGCTGTCCACAGTTTCGGCATTAAGCAGGGCGTTTTCCGGGGGGGCTTTCCACTCGCCGGGGCCGACATTTATCAAATGGTTTTTGCGCAAAGACCAGTAAAAATCCAGATATTTTTTCATATTCCGGTAATGACGGCGAATCAGCGCAGTCCGGCCGTTTTGCATATAACAATCATACGCCAGCATGATCGGTGCAACTGTCCACACCGGCCCGAAGTCCCAGTGCCAGCCGTAGCCGCTGCCCAAAGCCATGCCCGGCAGCTGGCCGTTGGGGCGCTGATAATCAAAAATCGCATCGACAAAATCACTGTAATGATCAGCGGCATCGAACCAGCAAAGCATACTGTCGGCCGCCAGATGGGCATCCGCCAGCCAGGCGTTTTTTTCCCGGTGCGGGCAATCGCTGGGGTAGCCGACAAAATTGCTGACCAGACTCTGCTTGATCGCCTGCAGCAATTTATTGAAATCGTTGTCCGAAGAATCTATTTGGCCGATTTCTGCAAAGTTGCTGCGTAATGGCAATGCTTGCAGTTCAAGGATTTCGGCAGTGCCTTCGATGGTGCTTTGTATGTAGCGGCAGCCGTGATAGCTGAAGGCTGGAGTCCAGCACTCAAAGTCCGGTTCTCCGCAAAGAATGTAGCAATCGGTCTGAAATTTGCCTTGCGATACATACCAATTTATATTTTCCTGCGAAAAGTTTCCTGCTTTATCGCAAAGCTCCCCGTAGCGCAAAATCACCTTGCTGCCGGCGCTGCCGCGCACTTTGAGTTTGACTTTGCCGGTAAAGTTTTTGCCGAAATCATAACAGCTGACCTGAGCTTTTTCCTGCCATGACTTTACCGGATTCAGCACTCCTTGCGTGGTTATGGGCGCTGACTGTACCTTGAACAGTTTTCCACCCGGCGGCATCACCTGCCGGGCTGCAGTCCAGCTGGCTGGTTCGAGCAAATTAGCATCGTAAGTTTCGCCGGTGCGGGGCGAGTCATCCTGCACAGCACTGGCGGCAGCGAGCCAATCTTCGGAGGTTTGACAAATGGTTGATCCGCCCACAGCAAATATCCGCATGGCGGCCTTGCATATATGACGGTAACTGGCGTATTGCGAACCATATACATCGGAATAGTTTCCGGCGTACCAGCCTCTGCCCAGACTGATCTGACAAAGATTGCTGCCGGGCTGCAAATATTCTGTTACGTCATATTCCCGGTAGCCGGTGCGCACATCGTAGCGGGTAAAGGGCGGATCCAGTTCCGCTTTGCCCACCCGGCGGCCGTTGAGATAAAGCTCGTAAAATCCCAGGCCTGCTATGCGGCATTTGACTTTGGACGGCACTTGCTCAAGTTCAAATCGTTTACGCAGCAGCACTCCTCCCGCCGGAGGCGGCATCATACTTATCCAAGGTACGTTTTTCATAAAATCTAATTTACTGTAAATATTTGCTTTTATTTTATTAATATAGTATATTACTTACAAATTTCAACTCCGGGAGTCGTTCTTACATGCGCAATATTGATCCGGTTGAACATGCCAGCCGTTTTGCTTTTGCCGAGCTGCCGATAACTTTTAACGGCCGCTTGCAGGCTCCTTTTGTCAGCGAACACAAACATGAGTTCGATGAAATCGTCCTGATCGTTTCCGGCAGCGGAGTCCATCACACCCGCTTTGGTGCCGAAACCGTCGATGCCGGAACCGTTCTGATCATTCCGGAAGGCGAAGTCCACGCCTACAGCGAATCCGGTTCCATGGTGCTGCACAACTGCATGATCCGTTTCCGGCATATTCCGCTGCCGTTGGGCGAACTTTATCATCATCCGGCCTTCACTGCGCTTTTTTTGAGCAGCCGCAAATCTCATGACCGGGCAGGATCTTTCCCTAAAGTCAAGCTCAAGGGCGACGATTTCCGGTGCGCTATAGAAATGCTCGACCGCTGCAATCAGGAAGTGCAGGAACAGAAACTGGGCTGGTCGCTGCACTGCTTCGGCTGCTTTCTGCAATATCTTACACTGCTGCTGCGCAATTACGACGCTCCGGAAAAAGATGCCGATGGCATTCATCAAAAACTCCGGCAATGTCTGGAGTACATCAACAACCATCCGGAACAGAACTGTTCGATCCAGTATCTCTGCAAACGAGCCGGACTCTCGGAAAGTACCCTTTTTCGCTGGTTCAAACGCACCACCGGCATGTCCGCTCTGGAATATCAGCTGGCGCTGCGGATGACCCGGGCGGCTAATCTGCTGCTGGAGGATCGCTCGCTGCCGATCAGCGAAGTGGCACTGCAAATGGGCTTTAACGACAGCAATTACTTTGCCAAGCTTTTCCGCAGCCGCTTCAATTGTTCGCCCCGGGAATACCGCAAACTCAATTCCTGCCCGATACCGTCCGCCCCTGAACTTTGAATTTGACCTCAAATTTCAACGGTTCAAGGCCGTTCCACAGCCGCTTATCAACCGGTACATTCCTTGATATATAGGTGTAATAGCGGTTGAAGCTGTTGTTCCACGCTACTGCCGGACTGCTTATGCCGATGGCCAAATTGTTTTCGGCTATCAGCATTACGCCGTCACTGGCGGTGAACGCCTGCGGCTTCTGGCCGGCGGTGCGGAATTTTTGCGGAGCACTGCTGCCCAGTTGGACTTGCTCAAACGGCATATTGCGGAACGCCATGCTGCCCAGATTGGTCAAAGTCAGCTGCCGGGTGGAACCTTCTTCAAAATAGATTTCCCCCTGCAGGAGTATTTCCGGCGAATTGCGCTGCAAAGTCCAGCGGTAGCGGGCAACCACACCGGGATAGATGTAAATATCTTTGCAAAAACGGCCTGTACACTCCACAACCAGAGAACTGTCGGTATTTTCGATGACTGCTACTTCGGCAAAATGGTCGTTGCGCAGATAATGCAGTTCGGTATCCGGCGCATCGGATTTTTTCACCCAATCCAGCAGAAATCCCCGCGGAAACTCCCAGCTGCCGTCAGCACTGGTGAACCACACCGGATACATGCACCCATTATAAAACGTACAGCGATAGTTATCGGCAGTTACATCATACCAGTCGCCCCGGGTATTATGAACAGCCATCGGTTCAGCACTCAGCTGACCGGTTTGAATAAAAACGACTGTAAGCAACAGCAATGTGATTTTTTTCAACATAGTCCATACCTCTGTAAATTACTTTATCTGCCAGCTGCGCAAGTTGCAGAAACTGCTGCCCTGCAGCTTGATGAATACTTGGTGTTTGCCGGTGATCTGCTGCAGCAGCGGAGCTTCCCGGAAGGCAAAAGTGTTCCAGTTGGGGGTGGAAAAATCTTTGCCGTTGAAGGTGAATTCCGCAATCTTATTGGCAGTTTGCAAATCATCCACATAGAACTCTGCCACTCCCAGTCCGCAGCGGGGCGGCGCCGCAAAAGAGGCCGCCAGTACGCTGCCGGAACCATCACCGAAGTCCACGGTTCCCACGCTGACTACCGCATCCCGGATCCAGTTGATCTGGTTGCCGGCCACGTTCAATCTGGCGCCGCTGACTTCGGCGGCGTTGCGGGCGTGGTGCAGATCGGTGGCTTTACCGGCATCGGTATTGCGCATCTTGCTTATATCCAATGCGAACGGATCCGGCGTAGCTGCTGCTTTGCGGATTACGTCAAAAACCGCATCGGTATTTTGCACAAGTTTGGCAATATCTTTATTGGCCGCAGCGCAGAGGATCATCATGCAGCTGCGGGGCGGCATTTGGATCGGCAGCCGGAGATTTTGTGAACTCTGCTGCTTAAGGACTTCCGGAGTTTTTGAACTGTAAATCACTACTTGGTTGGTTGCATCCGGCAGTTGATAAAGCAATTCGTTCTGCCGGGGTTTATCGGTGTGGTTGATCAATATAAAAGCAGTCACGCCATTGTATTGCCAAACACTGGAAACCACATCTTCAGTAGTGACCGATCCGGTGCCCCGCACGCCCCAGACCATGTTTTTTTTGCCCCACATCTGCGCAAATTCTGCCGGACGGGCCATCATGCCGCAGTTGAAAAAATTCAGCATGGCCCGGCGCAGATGGATGATCTCTTTGAAAAAGATCCGGTATTCCGAACGTAGCGGTGAGGTGATCAGCGGATATTCCAGAAAGCCCAGCTGTTCGCCGTTGACGATCTGCACCGCCGCCTTGGGGTAAATGGCCTGCGGTTCTTCGCAATCCGGTTCCCGGCCGGTGAACTGTGTGCGCCCGGCGTAAACCATGCAATAGAGCGGAACTTGATTTTCGTACATCCAGCGCCACGGCAGCATAGCATCCATCATGCCGACGCAATGTTCGGCGTTGTCCTCGGTGGAAATGATATTTTCCAGACCGTTGCGCTGCCACTCGCTGCGCACGTTCATAAAAAGCTTGCGCCAGCCGTCACGGTAGTGCGCCCGGGCATCGCGGACGGTGTGACCATGCTGACTGCTTTCGCACAAATTGGGGCGGGCGGCGCCGATCTGGTCGGCATAAATACCGTCAAACCCCACGTTGGTCATATTGATCAACATTTTATGCATGTACTGCTGAATGACTTCCGAAACCGGACAGACCACCCCGCACAGCTCCCGGCCGTAACGTTCGATCAGCACTTTGCCATCTTCCACGGCGCAATGTTTTTTGGCCAGAGAACTGAACAGCGTATCTTCGCTGCGGCGGTCATGCTGCTGCCAGAGCCGGGGATCGGTGTAAGGTATGGTTTTGAGGCCCAGTTTGTGAATATCCCGCACCCAGGCTGCGGAGTCCGGATCGATCCGCTGCAGCGGCGAATACAAATTCGAGCTGGTCGGATGGCCCCAGCTGATATAAAAACTGCATTCCATGTAGTCACGCAGCTGGCGCATGATCGGCACATCGCCCTGCGCATTGCTCAAACGCCGGAGCGAAAAGAGATTGTTGCGCATCCATTGCGGAGTATCGGTATTGGGCAGCGTTTTCCGGTACCACAGCGCATTCATCCGCTCCAGATCCCGCCGGTAGCACAACCCCACATCGTACCAGTTGCCCCGGAAAAGTTCCAGAACCGCCGCTCCGGTGGTGGTGTAAAGTTTATCCGGAGCATTGGCCGGACCGGGCACCGGGAAGGTCACTCCCACGCTGGCGCGTTTGCGTCCGGCTTCATATTTGAGCATTTTGTAAGCTGCCGACGGATCCAGCAGTGTCCAGTAAATACCGCCGGCCTTGTCATAGTAGGCGCCCAGCTGCATGGAGGCTGTGCCGTGCGGATAAACATCGTTGTAGCTGGCTCCGTTGCCGGCGGCGTTGGGATAGAGCACGCCGGACATGATCGGAGCAAGCAGCGTATCTTGCGTTCCATTCAGCGGCACCAGCCGCAGATCCGGCTGTTTGACCTCTTTGACCCGCAACTTGGATTTTTGCGTATCGACTGTTACCTGATACTCCATACGGTCGCCGGTAATCGTGTAATTTGTTGTGGCAAAGGCATTTTTGCCCAAATCGCTTTGGATGGTGAATTTCCAGCTGCCGCCGGATTTTTCCGGTCGGAGCGTAAAGTTGTTTTTGACTTGTCCGGAGAGCGGCGACAGCGTGATATTTCTGCTGCCGTCAATGGCGTTGACGCTGAAAAACGGCGCATCGCAGCTCAAAAGTTCCCGGTTTTTGACTTGATCGTACCACGATACGATCCGTACTTTATCCGGCTGGGCAAAAATGGTCAGGGCGGATTCTTTGCCCGGTATGGTTATAAAATATTTTTCCGGCTGCGCTGTAACCTTTTTCAGCTCAGAGAGTTCCACTCCGCTTAATGCCAGATTGCGCAGGGCGGATCGCTGCGCCGGAGCAGCCGGAAAGTTCTGGAGCAACTTTTCAGCGTCCGGAGTCAGAACGCCGGAGAGTTTTTTTTTCACCAGTTTCTGCCGGGCAAAAAGTTCTTCGATTTCGCTTTCGTTCAAAACTTTATCCAATATTTCAACTTCCGCCACATCGGCTTTGGCCCGCCACACGCTGCCCAGATAACTGGCCGAACCGATTTCCAGCGGAAAACGGCTGGCGGGCAGATCAACTCCGGCAAAACGTTTTTGCCCGACCAATTCACCGTCCAAATAGAGTTTGACTTCCAGCCAATCTTCGCCCTGGCTGGGGACTTTGTGTTTTTTGATCGTTGCAGCAATGTGGTGATAAGACTCTTTGCCAAATTCTTCGTCAAAGACTTCCGACGTGGATAATCCGTCGATCCAGCGGCCGCCGACATTGCAGTTGAAGTACAAGTTGCGGTTGTGACGGCAGAACAAAAATTGATTGGTCTTGAAGAAATACGCTCCAAAAAGCGCTTTGTGCTGCGGGTGCACCAAAGCATTATTGCGGCAGGTCATGCTCAAAGTGACCCCGTTATTGGCGTTGAAAGTCACCGAATCATGCAAGCCGAAACCACTGGTGCGGCCATCCATGCGCATTGCGCCGTCGGGCAGTTTGCTCAGCTTGCCGAATCCCAGCAGCAGCCGCTGTCCGGACGAACTTTTCAACAGCCCCGGCGAAGTTGCCCCCGCTGGCGGCAGAACCATATCTTTGAGTACAAACTTTCCCCGGAAAGGTTCGACTGCGCTCAAGGCTTTGACTGCCGGAGCATTTGGATGTTTGGCCAGATAATCCAGCAAAAGTCCGGTCAGGTGCCAGTAGCCATTGCGCACCAGATGCACGCCATCGGGCCGGAAAAACTTGATCCGGTCGGTGATTTGCTGCATGGGGGTGTAAACATCGCAAAGCTCCAGATCAAACTCCTGCGCAATATTTTTCAATTCAGCAATATACGCCTGAACTTTGTCCGGGTCGCCGAACCGCCACGACGGCTGTTTGCGGCGCACTTCATTGGCCGATTTTTTGGCCATGTAATCTGTATCGTTGGCCACCGGCGTGATCAGAATGATGCGGCTGGCGGGCCACATGCGGCGCAAATTGCAGATCATGCGCCGGAAAGCTGCTGATTGTTCGGCGGTGCTGACCCACGGTTTGGCAAAATTTTCGCCGCTGAAAGAGCGGGTGTCGTTATGCCCCAGCTGGATAAGTACCATATCCGGATTGAGCTGCAAATTGAACATGGCCTTGTTGCCCGACCAGTTGTAGGCGGTTATCTGCTGATAAAAACGCAGTTCATCGGTCACAATGGAGTTGCCCCGCACGGCGAAGTTGTGGATCCTGACCATGTTGGGGTTGTATTTATTCAACCAGAATTCCAGCTCGCTGGCAGTGTTCCAGCCCCGGTCAAAGTCCCACAGGCTGTCGGCCAGCACGGCTATGGAGAGATTCTTTGACAATTTGATCTGACTGGCGGTTTTATCCAGCTGCTGATGCAGTTCCGGCAACATCAGTTCGATCCGGGTGCGGAAGTTTACGCCGTTGCGGGCTACTGTGACCAGCGCCTGATTATCACGGCGGCGCTTGATCAACTCTCCGGGAACGGTCAGTTTGCCCTGCGCATCGCTTTTGAGCATGACAGGTGCTTCCGGTGTATCGCCGCTTCCGGCAAAAACGGCGTATTCGGCATCCGGTTCAGCGGTTTGAAAATCTACGGCCGGAAAAGCTTCGCCATCCACATGCCGGTAAATAACACTTTGGCCTTTGATTTCCGGAGCATTTTCTGCGGTGATCATCGAAATGACCATATCGTCAAATTCCACCTGGCCGGCGCTTGTCATTTCAATGATCGGCCAGATGGTGGAAACTCCGAGTTGGGAAAAATCCATCGGGAATCTGATCGTCTGGTAGTCACTTGTCAGCTCCACGGTTGGTGAGTAGTGCCATTTGGAGGCTTTGCCGTTCAATACTGCATAATAGGCGCCGATCCGGGCTTTGCCGCTGCCCCGCACCCGGCAGGAAAGTTCCAGATTCAGACCCCGCACATCTTCCAGACCGCTCTGGGTGTAACAGCGGCCGCTCAGGGGGCTGCCGTTGCGGCTGCCGGGGGTAAGGATCATGCTGCCGTTGGCGGCATTGCGCACCGTTTTGCCCGTCCAGTAACCGGGCGTGACCCACCCGAAAGTACCTTTGTTGAAGTCATAATTGCGTAAGACGGTGGTCTTGGCCGCCAACTCTGGCGCTGTTGCCAGAGCGCTTAACAAAGCCGCCGTCAAACCGATTTTTTTGCCGGAAAAAAGCATACAAACTCCCTCTTTCCACATTTTTTGAGGAAAAATCATTAATTAAATATAAATACGATTAAACAGCTGACAAATTACTGTCTGTAACCACAGCTTGCTTCGTTGCCGGTTGTGTAGTCATCAAAGTAGATCATCTGCCAGATTTCCGCCCGGGGGATCCACGCACCTTTGTACAGACGGGCTTCTTTACTGCCAACATGTCCGCCAAGATAAGCTACATTGCAGGTGGAGGGGTGAGTGCCTTGCCCCCAGTTGTAATAATCGGTGTAACCGGAGTTGATGTCAAAAAATATAGCGCTGCCCGGCTCATCCCGGCCAACTATATGCCGGGCACCATGCCCGCTGGTGGAAAGATCCACCGAACACCATGCCGAGAGATAACTGGCCCGGCCGTCACCATTGCTGTTGTTGTAGTAAAGGGTGCCGCCGGGATCGCTGGGGCACTTGGTGTAGGTTTCACGCAAGGCGATCAGTTCACTTACACTGGCTGTGGCAATATCGATGGTAACACCCATATAGCCGCCATCAAAGAGTTTGCAGTACTTGGAATAGTTTTTGTTGGTTTTGTAACCGGTAGCCCCAAAGTCCGCATTCACTGTATACCCTGCAGAACCGGCCAGATTATAAGAAAGCTGGTCTTTGTTGGAAGTTGAATAGGCGATGTCAGCCAGTCCCAGTTGTTTAAGTTTGCCTATGCAGTTGGCACTGCGGGCCCGTTCACGGGCTGCGGAAAGTGCCGGCAGCAGCATCGCCGCCAGAATGGCGATAATGGCGATCACGACCAAAAGCTCGATCAAAGTGAATTGCTTTTTCATAAATATTTCTCCTGTTTGATTTTTTATAGGTTGTCAAGTACAATATATTATAAAAAAGCTGTCAAAACCTTGATTTTTCAAGCAAAAATTAGTATAAATCGGTCTTTTTAGAGAATTTTGCCCGTAAAATCATTTGATTCAGTCAATTTGCCCGGGTGGAAAACTTATTTGAATATTTCAGCAACCGGCGTTATATTATATAATCTGTACAAAGATGGATTTCAAAGGTGGATCATGACTTTTATTGCTTTTATACTGATTGTAACTTCTGCAGTAATGCATGCCAGCTGGAACCTTTTGGCCAAGCGTTCCAGTATGACAGTGGCTTTTTATACCGTTATTTGTATGACCTCAACCTTGTTGTGGCTGCACACGCAGTTCTGGACGCCGGTCAGATTCTGGACACTGCCGGGCATATTTTATTTTTATCTGATCTGTTCGGTTTTAAGCGATCTATGCTACTGCATGGGACTTAAATATGCCTACCGCACGATGGAAATGTCCACGGCGTACCCCATGATGCGGGCGCTGCCGCTGCTGCTGACAGCGGCTGTGACTTCGCTGACGGGGTGGGGAGAGCCGTTAAAACCGCTGGCTTTGCTGGGGATGCTGATAGTCTTTGTGGGGTGTTTGATGATGCCGCTGAGTGATTTTTCGCATTTCAAGCTCAAGGATTATATTTCCAGCCGGATGTTTTTCATCTTTCTGGTGGCCTGCGGAACCACCGGGTACACGATTTTTGACAGTCAGGCGCAGGCGGTTCTGCGGGCGGCGGAGCCGGATGTGATCAAACCGGTTATTTCGCTGACTTTTTATTCGACCCGGGGTATACTGCTGGGCTGTGCTCTGCTGATGCTGGTAGCGGCGATGCCGCTGGAGCGCAAAAGTTTTGTCGAAATTTTCCGCCAGCGCAATCTGATGCCGGTTTGGGCCGGGCTGTGCGCTTCGCTGACATATACTCTGGTGCTGCTGGCGATGAACTATGTAAGCAATGTATCTTATGTGCAGGTGTTCCGGCAGCTGGGGCTGATCTTCGGCATGGCCGGCGGCATATTTATCCTCAAAGAACGTTTTTCGCTGCCCAAAGTTGTGGGGGTGCTGCTGATCCTCGGCGGTTTGGCCATAACGGTTATCTGAGATATTTTTATAAAATTCAGCCGGATTTTATAAACAGATTTTGCACTTGCTTGATTTTTTTGCAAATATTGCCGGATCAGCCTTGAAAAATCTTTTGTTTTATGCTACATTACTCCATACCCGGCAGATCTTGGGCTGCCAATGATATTGAACATTTGCAAAAAATAATCAAAAATAATCAACAAGGAGATGGAAGTTATGATGCAATGGTACGATTGGCTGATCGTGATCGTTCCGGTGGCGTTCGTGGTGTACATGGGCTTATTTACCCGGCGGTATCTGAAAGATGTAACCACCTTTTTATCCGCCGGGCGGGTGTGCGGCCGTTATGTTATTTCGGTTGGCGATGTGGCGGCTTCGCTTTCGATCATCGGGCTGGTGTCTTTTGTGGAAATCCACTACAAGACCGGGTTTGCGCTGGCATTCTGGACTTCCATAACCTTGCCGATCGGGGTGCTTATGGGGCTGTTCGGATACTGTACATACCGCTTCCGGGAAACCAAGGCCCAGAGTATCGGACAGTTTTTTGAAATGCGCTACAGCCGCAAATTCCGCATCTTTGCCGCCGCCTTGCGCAGCTTGTCCGAAATGCTGGCCAATATGATCATGCCGGCGTTGGCGGCACGGTTTTTCATCTACTTTCTGGATCTTCCCAACAGCTTCAGCTTGTTTGGGATAAATATTTCCACTTTCCATTTTATCATGATAGCGGTGCTTACTCTGGCCATCAGTATTATCTGTATCGGCGGATCGCTGGCGATCATTGTAACGGATACAATTCAAGGGTTTATCTGCTACCCGCTGCTGGCAATATTTGTGATTTTTGTGCTGTGTAAATTTTCCTGGGGCGGTCAGATCATGCCGGTTATGGAAGACCGGGCGGCCGGAGAAAGCTTCCTTGATCCATATAATATTGAAAATCTGCGTGATTTCAACTTTTTCTTTTTGCTGGTAACGATCATGGCCGGCTTTCTGCATCGGTCCAGCTGGACAGGGGCGGGCGGTTCTTCCAGTGCGGCCCGTTCTCCGCATGAACAGAAGATGGCCGCTTTGCTGGGAACCTGGCGGCAGGCGATCGGCGCGGTCTTTTACGTCATTGTGTCGGTGGCGATTTTTACCATGCTCAATCACAAAGATTTTGCGAAAGAAGCACACACCATCCGGTTGGAATTGACCAATAAAGTGGCGCAGGAAGTCGTTGCAGACAGCAAATTGCGTGAAGCTGTAGTGGCCAATATCGCTAAAATGCCGGTGCAGCAGCAGAATATCGGTGTTGATAAGCCGCTTTCGGATAAAGAAAATCTTGATACGCGCTATCTGGATGCCGGTAAGGCAGTTCTGACCGATCCTCAGCTCAACGGCGGCGATGAAGGTCAGGGCAATGCGATGTTTCAGGAATTCCGTTCGCTGTACTATCAGCTGCTGATGCCGGTAACACTGCGCAACATGCTGCCCAACGGCTTGCTGGGGCTGTTCTGCGTGCTGATGGTGCTGCTGATGATATCCACCGATGACAGCCGGATCTTCAGTGCAGCGATCACGCTCAGTCAGGACGTGATCCTGCCACTGCGCAAGCGGGCTCTTTCGCCCCAAGAACACATGTGGATGATCCGTTTGGTGGCGATCGGCATCGGGGTATTTTTCTTCCTCGGATCCAGTTTTATGGCGCAGTTGGATTACATTCAGCTTTATGTGACACTGGTCTGTACCATGTGGCTGGGTGGCTGCGGTCCGGTGATCGTCTTTGGTTTGTACAGCAAACTGGGCAATACGCTGGGGGCGTGGACCAGCTTGCTGTCGGGTATGTTTATGGCGCTGGGCGGAGCGCTGGTGCAGCGCAATTGGGCCGATGTGGTCTATCCGTGGCTGGATAAACACGGCTGGGTCAATGCAGTGGGCAGCTTCCTGGAAACGGTTTCCCGGCCGCTGAACCCCTATGTGGTCTGGCACATGGATGCGGTCAAATGCCCGATCAACAGTTATGAATGGTATTTTATAACCATGGTGACGTCGCTCTTTTTGTACTGGGCGGTTTCGATAATTACCCACAAAGAAAACTTCAATTTGGAGCGTATGCTGCACCGCGGCAAATACTCTCTGGATGAAAAACGCAACCTCACCAGCGTCTGGAGCTGGAGTAATTTGTACAACAAGCTGATCGGAATCACTCCGGAATACAGCTTCTGGGACAAAGTGATTGCGTGGAGTTATTTCAGTTACAGCATCATCTACAAGTTCGGTTTTGCCTTCCTGATGCCGATTATCTGGAATCTTTACCAGCCGTGGCCGCTGGCCTACTGGGGAATATATTTCCTGGTGGTATTTCTGCTGATCCCCGGTTCGATGGCGGCCTTTACGGCAGTCTGGTTTGGTATTTGCGGGATATTGGATCTGCGGCAGATGTTCCGTGATTTGGAATCTCGGGTGAGCAATCCGCTGGATGACGGCCGGGTGGAAGGACACATGTCTTTAGCCGACAAAGCTCAGCTGGAAGCTGTGGATAAAGACAAGGCTTCCGAGAAATAACGTTGGACTGATACAGATTGTCGCTCAACCGGCCGGTTGGGCGACAACCTGTGTAATATATTATATTTACGGAAAAAATTATCCGCCTCAGCGGCGGCGGGTGATTTCCACTGCCACGCTGGAGGCTGAACCGATGGCGTGGGGCTTATCGACCGTTAAAGTGACCTGTCGGAGCAGATCAAAACGCTCCAGCAGCAGCGCCGCAGCGTTTTCGGCAAAAGCTTCGACCAACAGAAAGGCGCTGTTTTGCCCCAACTCCAGCAGCAACTCTGCCGCTTCCTGATAATTTACCGATTTAAATAGATCATCACTCCGGCCTGCGGCTTGCAGATCGCAATACATACACACATTCAATTTAAGCGGCCGAACCGTCAGCCGTTCATCCGGCCGGGTACCGATCACTGTCATTACTGTCAAATCCCGGATAAATATCTTGTCCATGACTTCCGGTACAGCTTCCATTATTTTATCACTCATCAACAACCCTTTCTGCAGTTGATATTGGCAATTGTTTGGGGTAAATGTACACGTCAATTTGAATAAAATCAAATTTTCTGCACCGTAAAATGTGATTTATGAAGTTAAACAGCACATTTCAAGGCGCAAAAAAACGGGCTGCAGCTGATTTGATCTATCTGCCGCAGCCCGAAATTATTTTTCAGTGATCTGCTCAGTTCTTTTCAAACGTCTGTTCACGTTTGGGACCCACTGAAACGATCGCTACTTCCGATTCTACCAATTCGGCAATGTGATCCAGATAACGCTTGGCGTTTTCCGGCAAATCTGCGTAGCAGGTGACGTTTTCGGTCGAGCAGTTCCATCCGGGAACGCTTTCGTAGACCGGCTTGACTTTGGCCAGATCTTCCACATCGCTGGGCACATAGTCGATGACTTTGCCGTTCAGTTCGTAACCGATGCAGACTTTGATCTCTTTCATGGTGTCAAGCACGTCCAGTTTGGTGATGGCCATCTTGTCCACCCCGTTGATCATGCAGCTGTAACGGGTGGCCACGGCATCAAACCAGCCGCAGCGGCGGGGACGACCGGTGGTTGCTCCAAATTCACGGCCGATCCGGCGCAGTTCTTCGCCGTCAGCATCAAAGAGTTCCGTCGGGAACGGCCCTTCGCCCACCCGGGTGGTGTAAGCTTTGACCACGCCCCAGACCGTGCCGATGTGTTTGGGCGCAATGCCCGCACCGGTGCAGGCGCCGCCGGAAACCGTGCTGCTGCTGGTCACAAAAGGATAGGTACCGTGATCGACGTCCAGCAAAGTACCCTGTGCGCCTTCGCAGAGCACCTTTTTGCCGGCCTTCAGCAGCTTGTTGACCGCCACGACTGTATCGGTCACAAAGCCGGCCAGATATTCGGCGGCAACTTTGAGTTTGGCATACTCTTCATCAGCGTTCAAAAGTTCCATTCCGGCAGCGGCGAATTCTTTGTTGTAGCGTTCGCAGTTGTCGTAGAAAGCTTTTTTGAGTGCTTCGGGTTTGGTCAGGATGCCGGCGCGCAAACCGGTACGGGCTGCCCGGTCGCAGTAGGCCGGACCGATACCACGGCCGGTGGTACCGATCTTTTTGCCGACTTTGGCCGCCGCCGCTTCTTTCATGGCATCGGCCCGCTTGTGATAAGCAAAGATCAGCTGCGCCTGATCGCTGAGCATGATCTGTTTGACATCAAGCCCGCGTTCGGTCAGGGCAGTCATTTCTTCCATCAAGCCGATGGGGTCAACTACCACGCCATTACCGATAATACAGCTTACTCCGCTGCGGAAGATCCCCGAGGGAACCAGATGCAGCACATATTTTTCGCT
The DNA here is from genome assembly GCA_015061575.1 of Lentisphaerota bacterium. GTDB lineage: Bacteria > Verrucomicrobiota > Lentisphaeria > Victivallales > Victivallaceae > SIG78. Next base: position 7,562 of record SUWF01000036.1, on the reverse strand, counting down.
GCCGATTTCCACGGTATGACCGGCGTTGCTGCCGCCCTGAAAACGCACCACGGCATCCACATCCCGGGTCAGCACATCGATCAACTTGCCTTTGCCTTCGTCACCCCATTGGGTTCCGATCAATACATCAGCACTCATTTCAACACTCCTGTGACGTAAAATGTTTTTTTGTTATATTTATATAATAATTGTAATTTTTCATTCCGCAAAGCAATTAAGATAGCACACCAAAACAGAAAATCAAATCTTCAGCGCAAATTTATTGATAAACCGCAGCATATAAAGTGCAAACTTTGTAAAAAATCGATTTTTTATGCTGTCAAACCTTGAAAATCCTTGAAAATGGTGTATTTATAGTTTATGTGCATATTTTTCGCCGTGATTTGGCGTAAGTGGTATTTAATCAACCCAAGCGGGCGGTCGGCAAAAAACATGTGACCGCATCAGAAAGGCGGCAGAACGCTGTTGACTTGACAGCGGTGCCGGAAAATTTTTATGAAAGAAAAAACTTTGAAAGATGTCCATGCCGGGATCCGGGAGTTTTACAACCGGGCCGTGGACTTTGAACGCAAGGAAAACTGGGAGTTTGCCATCAGCTGTATGCTTGAAGTGACCTTGAGAGTTCCGGCTTTTACGGAAGCACGGCAGAAACTGCGCAGCTACGAAAAGCAGTACACTAAAACGATCAAAGGCATTGCGCCGTTTCTGGCTCAGGTAAAAGGCTATCTGGCGCTGCCCAAGATCAAAAAACTCACCGCCTCGGCTCCGCTGGATGCGATCGGCGAATGCGAAAAAGTATTGGCATTCAATTTGAACAATCCGCTCATCCTGCAGAGTCTTGTTGATGCAGCCATCAAGGCTGATGCCATGAATATAGCCATTGAAGCATTGCAGGTAATGCACGATTATCAGCCCGACAATGTGCCGATCTTGCGTAAACTGGCCAGCTGTTACCGCTCCGACGGCCAGGCGCAGGAAGCGTTGAAAGTTTTCCAGTATCTGGCCAGCAAAAACCCCAAAGATAAAAAAATCCAGTCTGAATTGCGGGAAGCTTCCGCCTTTGCCACGCAGCAGAAAGCCGCTTGGGAAAAGGAAAGTCTGGCTACCCGGGGCAAGAGTGTAAAAGATGATGCGTTGACCATCCAGCTGGCCGAAGGCACGCTGCGCGATGCTGACCACGCACGCACACTGATCAAGCTCTATACTAAGGAGCTGGCAGAAAAAGATTCTGACGAAATGCGCAAAAAGCTGGCCGAAGCTTACATCGTCACCGGTGATTACGACAAGGCTATTGAAAATCTGGAAATCGTAGCCGGCAACCTTCCGGCGATCGACCCGACGCTGGATAAGCAGATCGAACGCACTTATCTTGCCAAGTACAATTTGATCGTCGATGAGCTGCGCAAAAAAGCCGCCGCAGATCCGGCGATGGAAGAAAATCTCAAAGAAGCAGAAAACTTTTTGCTGGAATTCCGCATCGAACGGGCGGAACGCCGTTCGCAGGCTTATCCGGCCGAAGCCTCGCTGCACTTTGATCTGGGGGCGATCTACGCCGATGCCAAGCGTTACGAAGATGCTGCCCGGGAGCTGCAGGAAGCTGCCAAGAGTCCGCAGCGGCGCACGCAGAGTCTGGCTTTGATGGGGCGCTGCGCATACGAACAATGTCAGTACGAAGAAACGGTGCGTTTGTGCGAAGAAGCTCTGTCGGAAATGGTGCGCATGGATCGCCACAAGTTTGCGGTCATGTACGATCGGGCGTCGGCTTTTGTCAAGCTGGGGCGGAACGATGAAGCGCTGGCGGCGTTTCAGGAAATATACCGTAACAATGCACGCTTTAAGGATGTGGCCGAACGCATCAAAGCATTGGGCGGTGAGGCCTGAAGCAGCCGGATTAATGCAGAATATCAAAAAAAATTGCATTTTAGTTGCAGAATATGCCTTTTGGGATTTGGCAATTTTGAATTGCCGGGTTATATTCTCTGATGAGAATGTTTGTTTTAACGTAAAAATAAGGTAAAACCGGTAGAATAGGATAGTTTTATGGCAGACCAGAACAACCTCCCGGAAGCAGAAGATACCAAAACCAGGGTAACGGCCAAGGTAAGTGCTGATACTCCCGGTAAGAGTGCCCCGCCGATCGATTTGAACGCTCAGGCCAGTGAAGGCTCCAGTACCATGACCCGCCGCACCTTGAAGCTGCAGGGATTGGCTGGTATGGCCGGTGCCCCCAAAGCCGCCGCTCCGGCCGCTGCGGCGGACGCTGCTCCGGCCGCCGCCCCGGCTGCGGACGATACCCGCACCCGCCGCACGGTCAAGCTTTCCAGTTTGGCCAGCGGCCCGGCCGTTAAACCGCTGAATATCAGCAAACCGGCTCCGGCGCCCGCAGCAGCCAAACCGGCTCCCGCCCCGGCTCCGGCTGAAGATACCGTTACCCGCCGTACCCAGAAGCTTGATGCGCTGGATACGCAGGATGTGATCGCCCTCAGCGAAGCGGATCTGACTGCCGATACGACCACCCGCAAAACGGTCAAGATTTCGGCTGCTGCTCCGCCGCCCCCGCCGCCGGCAATTCCGGGCGCAACGCCCAAAACCCGGCAGACGGTCAAAGTCGAAGGCATTGCTCCGGCGCACACTCCGGTGATCGATCTCAACGCCAAAGTTGGCGATACCAATACCCGCAAGACGGTCAAACTGACTGCTCCGGAAGCCACTGCTCCGGAAATCGATTTGGAAGCTAAAACCGGGGACGATACCCGTACCCGCAAGAGTGTTAAGGTTGAACCGGTCAAGGCCAGCGCTGCCAATGTGGACGATACGGTCAAATTGCAGCGTCCGGCGCCCAAACCGGCTATGCCCGGTTCGGTGGCTCCGGCGGCGCAATCCGGCGCTCCGGCTGTTGGCGGCATCAAACTGAACAAGCCTGCAGCGCCCAAACCGGCCATGCCGAAACCGGCTCCGGCGGCAGCTCCCGAAGCTGCGGCGGCTCCCGAAGCGGCCAAACCTGCTGAGCCGACCGGCAATCTGGGCAAAAATCAGGAACCGCCCAAGGAAAAGAAAGGGCTTAAAGTCAACACCGATGCGATCAAGGATCTCGGCAGTGCCCCCATGGTTCAGGGCGATGCTCCGGCTCCGGTGGCCGGTGGTGACGGCGGCAAGAAAAAAGCCCGTAAAGCGGGCGATGAATCTTTGGGATTCAATATTACTTTTGCCATTTTTGCCTCACTGGCAGCATTGTTTATGATCTTTATTGCTTTGGTGGCGGTAACAGATTATATAAACATTTGGCAGAGAGGCAAGATCGAATTGCCGATCATTTCCGATTACGTTTATAACAATCTGAAATAACCCCCGCTGCCGCCGGTAAATTCCGGCTGCTGATCGGGGTAAATGGCCAGGTGGGACGGGCAGAACCGGGACACCTGGCCTTTGCAGTATAAAATACCGGATGGTTTTGGAGCTGATCCAAAGCTGTCCAGCAACAGGAGAAGTAAAAGATTATGGCACTTTGGGGTGGACGTTTCAGCGAAACCGGACGGGCGGAGCTGACAGAATTTTCGGAGTCGATTTCATTTGATCAGCGGCTTTACCGGCACGATATACTCGGCAGTAAGGCTCATGTGACCATGCTGGCGGCGCAAAACATCATTCCGCAAAGCACGGCCGATGCGATCAAAGCCAAGCTCGATGAAATTAAGGATATGATCGAACAGGGCGGTATGGAGTTCAAATTTGAGCTGGAAGATATCCACATGCACATTGAATCCACTCTGATCGATGCGTTGGGTGACGAAGGCGCCCGGCTGCACAGCGCCCGCAGCCGCAACGACCAGGTGGCGTTGGATATACGCCTTTATCTGCGGGATGCCATCGATGAACTGATCGCCGGGATCCGGGAGTTTCAGAAAGCGCTGGTTGACCGTGCGGCGGCAGAGCCCCGGGCGATCATGCCCGGATTTACTCATTTGCAGCATGCTCAGGTGGTGCTTTTTGCCCATCATTTGCTGGCTTATGTGGAAATGCTCGATCGGGATGCTGAACGATTGAGCGATTGCCGCAAACGTATCAATGTCATGCCGTTAGGTTCCGGGGCTTTGGCTGGTTCCACTTTGCCGATCGACCGGCAGAAGGTGTGCGATCTGCTGAATTTTGACCGGGTGACCCGCAACAGTATGGATGCGGTCGCCGACCGGGATTTTGCTATCGAAACTGCGGCGGCGCTGGCCATGTTCGGTATGCATGTATCACGCTTGAGCGAAGATATCATTTTGTGGAGTTCGCAGGAATTTGGCTTCATTGAATTGGCCGATGCGTTCTGCACCGGTTCCAGTTTGATGCCGCAGAAGAAGAATCCCGATGTCGCAGAACTCAGCCGGGGCAAGACCGCCCGGCTTTACGGCAATGTAACGGCGCTGCTGACTTTGTGTAAAGGCTTGCCGCTGACCTACAACCGGGATTTGCAGGAAGACAAGATCCCGCTGTTTGATTCGCTGGATACGGCCAAGGCGATCTTGAACGTCTATCCGCCGATGATCGCTACTATGAGCATCAATGCCGACCGGATGCGGGCCATGGCCTCCGATCCGGCGCTGATGGCTACTGACGTGGCCGAAAAACTCGTGGAACTGGGTGTGCCGTTCCGCACCGCCCACCACCGGGTCGGCAGTTTGGTGAAGTATTGCCGTGAACACAATAAGCAGCTGGATGAAGTAACGCTCGAAGAGATGCAAATAACTATTCCGGAAGCGACGGCAGAATTTTTGGAACTTTTTGATCCTGAAATAAGTGTGGCAAAGCGTGAGATCGTTGGCGGCACCGGTTACGGGCAAGTGGCCGGACAGCTGAAGTTCTGGAGCGAAAAGCTTAAATAGTCCATCATTTTCCCCCAAGCTGCCGGAAAGGAGCCGGAATATTTATGGATATAAAATATATACTCAGTTCCATTGTGCGGGAAGCCGCCAATTTGGGTGCTTCTGGTGAATTGCAAGCCGGAGTCCGTCTGACCGGAGCGGTCAATCAAGAGCGTGGTGAAGGATATATTCTGCTGTACAGCAACGGGTTGGTTTTGTTGTACCGTCAGCTGGGGCAGCGGGATTATCAGGGATGTTTTGCCGATCTGGTGGACTGGGGATTTGAAAATTATCAGGAAGAAAAATATGCGCTGACTATAGATATGATCTGTTGCGGCAATCGCTACCGGTGTGAATTTACACCTTCGGAGCGGGAGTCGGCGGAGGTGATTTTCAATGCAGTGACTGCAGTTCATGCTCAGGCTCAAGTGCTTTACAGCGAAACGACTCTGCTTATGACAGCGCTGCTTGATCTGCTTTCCTGCGACGGACATGAAAAGTATGCGGAGGATTTGTTGGGCAAACCGCTGCTCCGGGCAGGGCGTAAATATGCCGCCGGGCAGCAGCTGCAGGATCTGGTGGCCCGGGCTGCTGAGCTGTTTACATTGGAGCAAAAGCAGTCGGTGCTGCTCAATTTGATCGAAGAACGCATGAGCGACGGACTTTGGAGCAGCAGCGAATCCGCAGCATTGCGGGAGCTTTCCGAGGTTTGGGATTTGGGCAGCGAATACTTTGAACAAAGCTGCGGAGTGCTGCTGATGCGGCACAGAATCGGCGAATTGTTTAAAAATTAAAATTTTTGTTATATATTTATATGCGCAGATTTGCGAAAAGTGCAAATTTGGTGTATAGTTCTTTTTTGATAAAAAGTCATCATTTTTCAAATAAAAAATCAACCGTAAGGAGAAAAAGAAAATGATTTTGGAATCGCTTTTGATTGCCACTGGTAACGCCGCAGCTGCCGGCAGCAATGCTTCCCAGCAGGGCGGCGGCAGCATGATGAGTATGCTTATACCGCTGCTGGTCGTGATCGTGGTAATGACCTTTATTTCCGGCCGCAGCCAGAAAAAACAGCGTGAAAAGCAGCAGAAGATGCTCGATGCCATCGTTAAGGGCACCAAGATCCGCACCATCGGCGGTTTTAACGCCACCGTGGTGGAAGTTGGCGCCGAAACTGTTATGATCGAATTGGCCGACAAGATGCCGCCGGTGGAAATCGTCAAGAGTGCCATTGCGCTGGTGATCGACGAAAAAGCCGCTGATGCGGATAAAAAGTAATCTTGCGTCACAGCCGGGATCGACCGACCCCGGCTTTAATTATTTATCAATTATTCAGGAAAGATTTGCGTATGGCAATAAATGAACAACGTCCTGTCATTCTCCGGACAGTGATCGCTTTGCTTGTAATCGGGGTATTTGCCTGGTCAACCTATCCGCTGCAGGAACGGGATTTTTATCAAACATTTTTGAGCGTGCTTAAAAAGGCCGATGATCCGGCGGCCAAACAGCTGGTGGATAACGCCAAAGCGCTGCAGGCCAAATCACCGGATATGTTCGATTCAGCAGCATTGCTGAAGGCAGCCAACGACAAAGGCGTGCTGCTGTCGGATTTGTCCAAAATTCCGGCGGTTGAAGATAACCGTGATGCGGTCAGCAGCCTGCGGAAACTTACCAGTGCTTCCATCCGGCGGGGTATCGACTTGGCCGGCGGGGTGGAATTTATGATGGAACTGGTTCCGGATCAGGATTTCCTTGACCGGGTCAACAATATGGATGCCAAGAGCAAGGAAGAAGCCAATCAGCGGATGGAAGAAGAGTTCAACCGCTATCGGGATCTGGCGATCGAAGTTTTGCGTAAACGCTTGGAATCCAACCATATTTACGAATCGGAAATCGCTCCGGCCGGCGGCCGTTTTATCTCGCTCAAAGCGCCGATCACCAGCAAGGACGAAAAATCCCAGCTCAAAGATCTGCTGAGCATGAGTGCCAAGCTGCATTTCCGGCTGGTGCACGAAAATAACGCCGCTTTGATCGATCAGATGCTCCGCAACCCCGGCAGCTTTACTGCGCCGATCGGTTATGAGCTTATGACAATCGAAGAATTTCAGCGCGGCAAGGCCGCCAATGTGCAGCGGTATTTTGTCAAGAAACGCTGGGAAATGGACGGTAAGGGCATTGTCGATGCCCGGGCGGTGCGTGATGAATACAACCGCCGCAAGATCGTTTTCCGCTTTGATTCTGAAGGCACCCGCAACTTTGCCAATGTGACCAAGCGTTACAAGGGCCGTCAGCTGGCAGTGGTGCTGGATGGCAAACTATACACAGCTCCGACTATCCAGACCGAAATTCTGGCCGGTTCCGGCGAAATCACCGGTCAGTTCTCCGATGAAGAAGTCAATAATATTGCCAACGCTCTGGTCAGCGGCAGTTTCCCCTTCATGATCCGGGTGGATTCCATCTATGACGTGGATCCGACGCTGGGGGCCGACAACGTGGCCAACGGTGTGCGGGCCGGTATTTACGGGATGCTGGCCGTGGTGATCTTTATGGTGGCGTATTATATGCTGGCCGGGGTGCTTGCAGTTATTGCGCTGGGTATCAACGTGATCCTGGTGCTGGGTGCGCTGGCGGCGTTTGATGCCACGCTGACTTTGCCGGGTATTGCCGGGATCGTGCTGACCATCGGTATGGCAGTAGACGCCAACGTGCTGGTCT
>SUWF01000035.1 GCA_015061575.1 Lentisphaerota bacterium | reverse complement strand
AAGCAAGCAAGCAAGCAAGCAAGCAAGCAAGCAAGCAAGCAAGCAAGCAAGCAAGCAAGCAAGCAAGCAAGCAAGCCTTTATTTATAAATAAAGGCTTGCTTCTACCCGACCGAAGTCTTTTCGGTCGCAAATTCCACTCTTTTTCTGATTCTCAAGGCATAGACTTTTTGTGCCTTGAAAAACTGTATCAATCCAATTTTACAGCCGCGAAGTCCAGTAATGGATTATCGCGGCTGTTTGTGTTTATTTAACCAAGAAAGGAAAGAAAATGAAAAAATCTGTATGTTGGTTGCTGTTGCCTTAGTGGCAGGAGATCCGGCAATCTATGAAAGAATATGATGCTGACAATTGCAAACTGGAAATCCGAGATGGCGGCTGGGGCGAGTCACATACCCTGATCCCCATCGGTCAGCACGACGATGATGTTTACCTTGCCATTGATGATATCAACAATGTCGAGTTTGAATTTGAAGACTGAAAAAAATATGTGTCCGTAATGCGGCAGAAAACGGTTTTCTCCGCCGGAAATAACAAATTGAGGAAATCCCTCAGAAAGGAGCCAAAAATGGCTTACAAGAAACCCCAGATGGTTGCGAAAGCAAGTGCCAAGAAGTCCTACGTCGCCGGTTGCCCGGAAAAAACTCCGTATTCCACGAGATGTGACTGCTACAACAGCAGCTGCTGTTGCGGACCGCTGAGCTAAGCAATTGACTGGTCGCCCCCTTTTTATGGTTAAAATTCCATAAAAAGGGGGGAGGGGAAAAATTATTTCTCCTCACCCCATAAATACAGATCAAAAAGGTATTTGCTATGAAAAATGATGTTTCAAACTCTGCCACGTCCAATAAAAAAGAAGCTTATTTGTGGAAAATTTGGGAACAGTTAAATAAAAATCGTGAACTTGAAATTTCAACTCAATGGCAACGTGTCATTTTTCTTTCCTCATTTATTATCCTGACTTTAAGCGGTAATTCGATACTTTTTTTTGAGGTTTTCTGTAGCAAAAATCCAACACCTCTTTCTTTAACGGTTGCTTTATCCGGAATTATTTTGAGCTTGCTGTTATTACTGGGCGGCTCTATGTGGCTGGCAATGACCAAGGGGTCTAAATATTGGATGAACGTTTATGAAAGAAAAATAGATTTGATTGAACAGGAATTGAATTTTCAGGAAAACTATAAACAGTTCAGATATTTGGAAGAAAAATACACTGGACCTGAATTACAGTCAGCCGCTGATGGAAGAAGTTATTGTGTCAACAAAAATTTAGTTTCGACGTCCAATATGCCTCTTTCCGCAGACACCACATCTCCCTCAAAAACCAATATCCTGATTGGCTGGATAATTGTTTTTTGTAGTGTCTTTTTTTCAGTCAAATACTTCATATACCTCATTGATATCGAAAACATAAAAAAATTTATTACTTGTGATGTAAGTTGCAAAATATTTACGCTTTTTGTTAATTTAGCGTGTTACTATATCATCAGCTTTCTCGTATTAATATTATTAAAACACAACACGAAAAAGTAAAAATGACTATTTGTTTTTCTCCCCTCACATATATCCGCCATCTTAATGCTCAATCTTTACTCTGGCACAAGCGCAATGCCGCCTGCGTCATATTGCAGGATGCAGAAGTTTTTTTGCGTTTTATCACATTTGAACCTGTTCCGAAGGAAGAAATCATTGAAAAAATTGCCACAGTCTATGAAGTTTCACCTCAAGAGATCGCTGCGGATTTTGATGAATTTATTCAACCCCTTATCGCTGAAGGGCTGATCGAATGCATTTGCGAACAGGCAAGCAAGAATACTCAAAACATATCTGTTGTCCCAGCTGCCTGCAGCGAAGAAAAAGATGATTCTTATACACCTCTTGGCAGCTTTTTTGAAAAATATCATATCCCTTGCGAATTTCACATCGACTTGACCAGTGCCTGCACAGAAAGGTGTGTCCACTGTTATATACCTGAATACAAAAATGTGTTCCTTGACTTTGAAGCCATCAAAAAGGCGTTGACTGAATACAAAGCCATGGGCGGTTTGACCGTTCATCTTTCCGGCGGCGAATGTATGATGCACCCCGACTTCGACAGGATCTTGCGTTTTTGCAAAGCTGAAAATATCAATATGATCATTCTTTCAAATATGACTCTCTGCGATGACAAACGCATTGAGCTTTTGAAAGAGATCGATCCCCAGTTCATCAATGTGTCTTTGTACAGTATGACACCTGAAATACACGATGCCGTCACCTGCCTTCCCGGCAGCTGGCAGCGGACTATGGATGCCATATTGAAATGCAAAGAGCAGGGCATCCACATCCGCATCGCCGCCCCCGCCCTGAAAGAAAACAGAAAAAGTTTCCCTGCCCTGGCTGAATTTGCCCGTACCAACAATATGCACCTTGTTCCTGATACAGATATTTTCCCCCAGTGCGATCAGGACGACAGTAATATGGAACACGCCCTGTCCCCCGGGGAACTGGAAGAACTGCTTGCTGGCAATCCTGAAATTTTTTACAAACAATATCCATCTGAAAATCCTCTGCCCGGTGCAAAAGTCTGCGATATCGGTGTCGCCCGCATCTGCCTTGACAGTCAGGGCAACTACTACCCCTGCGACGGCACACACGGACTTGTTTTGGGCAACGTCAGAGAAAATACCCTTTTCGAAGTCTGGCACGGTGAAAAAATGAATGCCTTGCGCAAGTTGACAAATCAGGATTTTCCCACTTGTGTTTCCTGTGAAAACCGCCGCTTCTGCAAGGTTTGCCCTGCCCACAACTTCAACGCAACAGGGGATATCCTGAAACACGCTCCCATCAAATGCGCCTGGGCCGCAATCAAAAAGAAAATTTATGAAAGATGACATTATGCTGCTGAAATTATCAAAAAACACCTTTGTCCGCCAGTTCGGTGATTTCACCTACATTATGAGCCGCATTGCCTCTTATGATGAAATGTTTGACAGCGCCGAAGTTTTTATGCGCTGGCTCACCCGCACCCCCATGGAAAAAGCAGAGATCCTCAAAAATATCTGTCAGGTCTACGAAGGCACCGATCCAGCTGAAATCGCTGCCGACTTTGAAGAGTTTATCGCCCCGCTGCTGGCGGGAAAAGTGATCCTCGCAGGCAGCACCCCTGAAGAACTGGACGCACAGGAAGAGTATTTCAGCTACGATGCCGATGATCCCAAAACCCTTGAAGACAGAGAGTTCATCACCAAGGAAGAAGCCGATTTTCTGCCGCAAAACGTTTTGGGAAAATATTTTGAAGAGCACCCCACGCTTTTCAGACTGCAAATGGATATCACACAAGCCTGTACCGAAAGGTGCATCCATTGTTATATTCCAGAATACAATCCCCTCTTTCTCCCTTTTGAAAAAATCAAAGAGATCATTGATGAATTCAGAGAAATGGGCGGTCTTGATCTGACCATTTCAGGGGGCGAATGTATGCTGCATCCTGACTTTGAAAGAATTGTCCGTTATGCAAGAGAAAAAGACCTGATCGTGGGGATCCTTTCAAATCTGACCTTGTGTGATGACAAAATGATCCAACTGCTTGTGGAAGCTGAAGCAACTGTCCAGGTCTCTCTTTACAGTATGGACTCAGGGATCCACGACAGTATCACCAAACGCCCCGGCTCCTGGCTTGCCACAAAGACCGCCATCGAAAAACTCCGTGCCGCCCATATTCCCTGCCGTATTTCATGCCCCACCATGAAACCCAATTTCAAAGGCTATCTTGAAGTCATCGAATATGCCCGCAGTCTCAAGATGTCTGCCCAGACCGACTTTATCATTATGGGCAAGATGGATGGGGACTGCAGCAATCTTTCATGCCGCCTTGATATTCCGGAAACCCGGGAACTGCTGAAAGATATCATTTTCAAATCCGTTCCTATGAACAGCGAATATTTCAACCCCGCCAAGAAAAATGATATGCTCTCTGCCGAAGAGTGGATGGCAAACAAAGTCTGCGGTGCCGTCATCGACAGTATGTGTATCGATGCCGAAGGCAACTATTACCCCTGTCCTGCATTCGGAAGTTATATTCTGGGCAACTGTTATAAGCACTCTCTGGCAGATGTCTGGTACAACTCCCCTGAAACTTTGAAACTCCGCAATGTGCGGGGCAAAGATTTCCCCCGGTGCGCCCATTGTCCCGACCGTGATTACTGTTCTGTGTGCATGTGCCGCAACATCAACGAAACAGGGGATATTTTCACCCCGGCTGAACACTTCTGCCGTGTTGCAGCTGTCAACCATGAACTTGTAGATCAACTTCACGCAGAAAGAATAAAAAATGATTTGTGACGCCCATGTTCATGTCGGTTATTTCAACAGAAGAAACTATGACGTGCCCTTTTACTACACCCCCAAAAGGGTCGCTTCCATTCTGAAACGGTTCGATGTCAGTGATTTTATCTTTTCCTCCTCCTCTTCCCACTTCGGAGTGACGGATATTGAGGCTCTGCACAATGAAGCCCGGGAAACAAAAAAAGAATTCGGTCCCGGTGCCCACGCCTTTTGCTGGCTTTCAGGCCCTATGTTTGAAGCGGACAGAGCTCTTTCTTTTCTTGACTCCGGCATATACGACGGTGTCAAGCTCCACCACCTTGAAACCCCGTGGAGTACCCGGCCCAAAGATCTGAATTATATCCTTGATATCCTTGAAGAACGGGATGTCCCTGTCCAGTTCCACATCGGTGAAGATCCGGGCTGTTACCCGAAAGACTATCTGCCCTTTGTAAAATCCCACCCTGCCTTGAGAGTCGATTTTGCCCACTGCCGCCCCGGACAGGCAACGATCGATGCTATGAAAGAGTGTCCCAATCTTTATACAGACACAGCTTTTATGCCCCCCGAACGCATTGAAATGCTGGAAGCGCAGGGCGTTGCCGACAGAGTGATGTTCGGAACCGACCTTCCCGTGATGCAGGCCTATTACGATGTGCAGCTGACACCTTACTACCGCCGGATACTCAAGGATTTTCAGAAAGTCGCTTCTGAAGCGATCATGTCCGGCAACTTCAAAAAGTTCTTGAAACTCCAATGAAAAAAATAGCTTTCTTTCCGTTGACTCCTCTGGGGGACTGTATTGCACAGATGGCACAGCTCTGCGAGATCCACCGTCTTTACGCCCCCTGTCACATCACTGTGTTCGCCATACCGCTCATCGCAGAACTTTACAGAAATTACAAGTACTGCGATGAAGCTGTGGAACTTGAGGGAAAAATCCGCGGTCCTGTCAACTTCAGAGAGATCCCGCAAACAGAATTTGATGTGGTCTTCAACCACGGTTATGAACCAAGCTGGAGCAATATGCTGCGGCAGATGAAGTACAAAGAAGCCTACGGAATGGAGGAAATGTACCGCCCGGAAAAAGAGTGCAGAGAACTTTTTACCAAATACGTCACTCTTGACCACTGGAAAAATGTCACATTGAAAAAATACCGGTTCGTGTCAGAACAAATGAGTGAAGTCATCCGGCTGATCAACCCCGATTACCGGGGAATGCCGCCCCGGCTGAATGAAGATAATTATCGCTGTGTGCGTCCGGAAAATTTACCGGAAAATGATTATGTACTGCTGTTGCCGGGCACTTCCGGATTGGTGAAGATCTGGCCGATAGATAAATATTTACAGCTGGCAAAAGTTATTGACTCGTTCGGTCTGGTGCCGCTTTTTATTATCGGGCCGCAGGATTTGGCTTTGAAAAATGATCTGCAGGCAAGCGGATTTCTCTACTTTGATCATCTGTCCCTTTCGGAGCTTGCCTACACCGCCGCCCATGCCCAACTGGTCATCGGCAATGACTCCGGCCCCATGCATCTGGCGATGGCATTTGATACGCTGTCCATATCGTTCTTTTCCAATACCGGGGCGGATAACTGGTTCCAGTATGATCAATCCCGCCATAAAATAATGATGCGGCCTTGTGGGCGGAATGGATTCGGCTGCAAAGAAAATAATTGCTTGAAAACATGTATTGGCAAGATTTCTTTGCTGGAGGCAGCCAATGCCGCTGCTGAACTCCTGAAGCAACCGCCGGTGCAATTCAAGCAAATCGGCTATTTTGCCCCGGAGCTGATAGGCGACGCTTTGGTCAATATCGAAAATATCCGGGCGTTGAGCAATTTCTACGCTCCCTGCCGGATAACAGTTTTTTGCACGGACAACAATCGGCAGCTTTTTGATAATTATGCTTTTTGCGATCAAGTATATTGCTATACTCCGCAAGCATGGCAGGCAGAAGATTTGCCGCCGTTTGAATTTGACGCTATTTTTAATCAACGTTACGATCTTGACAGCGTAAATATGATCCGGCAGCTGGCCCCGGCGGCTTGTTACGGCTACGAGAATTGCGAGATCCCGCACGCTGTATGTCAAGATGTATACACCAGATTTTTGCCGTTGACGCTGTGGGATGATGAAAAATTACGCTACCATACCAGCGTAACTGAACAAGGGGCTGAATTAGTGCGGTTGGTCGATAAAAACTATCATTGTTCAAGTATTTCTTTGCGGGAAAATACTTTTTTGGCCGACTTTCAGATCGATGATTTTCAACGCTCAAGCGTAATTATTGTTCCTGGGGCCAGTTCGGAATATAAGCATTGGGGCAATAAAAATTACCTTGAATTGGCAGAATCGCTCCGGCAAGATGGTTGGGCACCGCTGTTTTTGATCGGCCCGGCTGCACACGAACAAGCAGATTTTTTCCGGAATGCAGGATTTCCGGTAAAAGAAAATGCCGATTTCAGTACGATTTTTGCAATGTTTTTGTCAAGCTTTACCGCTGCGGTGATTGGGAACGATACGGGGATCATGCATCTGGCGTGTGCAGCTAATGCCGCAACGGTGGTTATTTCTGTAAACGGGGCACATTTTAACTGGCATCCTTATGATGAACAAAAACATCGGATTTGTCATCCGGATTGTGCTCAACGGAAGTGCTGGCAAACTTGCCGGGAAACCAGACAATGTATAAATAAAATTTCCATGGCTATGGTACTGCAAGAGCTGAATAAACTTTTGAGCTGATCAGAGAAAATCATCGCCGGAAAACGTTTTGACCGGCATACACAAAAAAGGCTCTGAAATTTCTTTCAGAGCCTTTCCAAAAACTTTTACTTGTTCTTGTGACGCATCGCCTTAAGCTGCTTCTTGCGCTTGTGCTTGGCGATCTTCTTGCGACGCTTTTTCTTCAAATTGCCCATTTTGAACTCTCTTTTTATTTAATGTTAAATAAACGGATTGTTAAATCGATTACTTGGCAATGCTGTTCATCAGCTTGTCCAACTGCGACTTCTTGTTGGATGCCTTGTTCGGGTGGATCACGCCTTTTTTGGCAGCCTTGTCAAACTGGCTGGCGCATTCACGCAGCAGCACAGCGGCAGCGGCGGCGTCACCGGCTGCAACCGCAGCGCGGAACTTCTTTTCAACAGTCTTGAGAGTGCTTTTACGGGCGCGGTTGCGGGCGTTGGCCTCGCGGCTGGTGCGCATCCGTTTGATTGCGGACTTCAGATGTGCCATCTTTTTGTCTTGCCTTTTTTTTGCGTCCTTTTTCCGGGTGTTCGGGCCGGAAAGCGAACTATTTTTACCTTAAAAAACAATATTTTATCTATATCAGAACTCCCTGACAAATCCAACCTTCACGAGGAACCAGCCAGGATGGGGGGCCGGTTCCGATCGGATATGTCAGCAGAAATTGCTCCGTATGAGTCAATTAATATGCCACAAAATTTAAAATAGTCAAGTTTTTTTCGACTTTTAAAGCAAAATTTCTTCCGCTGTAATAAAAAATAGGCGCAGAATTTGCAAATACGCCTTGCAAATAAAAGATTTTATGGTATCTTAAAGCATTAATATATTTATATAGCACAGCACTTCCGGATGATGACGGAAGCTGCCGCAAACTCTGAAAGGTATAATAATTATGGCTTTGACCAGCTTGCACGAAGTGTTGAAGATCGCTGTCGAAAACAACGCTTCTGACATCCATGTTAAGGAAAACTCTCCGGTGTTTTACCGCATCGACGGCACCATGATCGGCTGCGATTTTACTGCCTCGCACGAACTTATTTACACCTTTATCGATCAAGTGGCCAACGCCAAGCAGAAAGAGGCTTTGGAGAGTACCGGCGACCTCGACCTCTCGCACCGGGAAGATGAAGTGGGCCGGTTCCGGGTGAATATCCACCGCCAGCGGGGACTTATCGGGATAACTTTCCGCTGGGTCAAAAGCGAAATTTTGAACTTTGAACAGCTGGGGCTGCCCGCTGCGCTTACTGAAATATCCAAAGCCAAACGGGGTATCATCATCATCACCGGTACTACCGGCAGCGGCAAATCCACCACCATGGCGGCCATCTTGCAGTACATCAATACCTACCGCCAGGAACACGTTATTACCATCGAAGACCCCATCGAATTTGAGTTTGAAGACGCTTCGTCGGTCTTTGAACAGCGCGAAGTCGGGCTGGATACCGACAGTTTTGCCGGGGCTTTGAAACACGCTTTGCGGCAGGACCCGGATATTATCATGGTCGGCGAAATGCGTGACCGCATCAGTTTTGAAGCTGCTCTGCAGGCGGCCGATACCGGACATCTGGTCATCACCACGCTGCACGCATCCAATGCTGCGCAGACCATCACCCGTATTCTGGATATGTTTGAAAAGAACGAACAGGACGCCATCCGGGAAGCTTTGGCGACCAACTTGTGCGCAGTCATTTCGCAGCGGCTGGCTCCGCTGGCCGGCGGCTCCGGCCGGGCTCCGGTCAACGAAATCATGATCAATACGCCGATCGTCGGCAAACTTATTCAGGAAGACCGGCTGGAAAAACTCGGTGCTGCCATTCAGGGCGGTCAGGGTGACGGTATGATGAACTTCAACCAGTGTTTGCTGGAGCTGGTCAATTCCGGCAAGGTCGACCGGCTGGATGCGCTGGCGATCTCCGACAATCCGGAAGGTTTGAAGATGAACTTTGAAGGTATCTTCCTCTCCGCAGACGCCGGCGGCGGTCTGGTCGGTTGAGCATAAAAAGGTTTTTTGTTTCTAAATTTTTTATCATAGGAGTGTATTATGAGAAGTGATGTGATGAAAAAGGGTGAGGAGCGCGCTCCGCACCGGGCTTTGATGCGGGCGACCGGGATCATGGGCAAAGATATTGACAAGCCCTTTATCGGCGTTTGCAACAGTTACACCAATATCGTTCCCGGCCACTGCCATTTGCAGGAAGTCGGCAAGCTGGTCTGCGAGGCCATCCGGGCCGCCGGCGGTATACCTTATGAATTCAACACCATGGCCATCTGCGACGGTATCGCCATGGGCCACAACGGTATGAAATACAGTCTGCCCAGCCGGGAAATCATTGCCGATACGGTGGAATCCATGCTTATGGCGCACCCGGTGGATGCGGTCATCTGCATACCCAACTGCGACAAGATCGTGCCGGGTATGCTCATGGGCTGTATGCGCGTGAACATTCCCACGATCTTCTGCAGCGGCGGCCCGATGGAAGCCGGTAAGCCCCGCAATGGCAGCGACTCGGACTTGATCACTGTTTTTGAATGGGTGGCCAAGCACCGCATCGGGGAAGTTACCGATGAGGAACTGGCTTGTCTGGAATGTGATGCCTGTCCCGGCCCGGGAGCCTGTTCGGGTATGTTTACGGCCAACAGTATGAACTGTTTGTGCGAAGCTTTGGGGATCGCGCTCCCCGGCAACGGCACCACGCTGGCCACCAGCGAAGAACGCAAAGAGCTGTGGAAGCGGGCCGCCAAGCGGGCTGTGGAAATGGCTCTGGATCCCAACGCCAAAACGGCCCGGGATTTTGCAACCCAAGAAGCGTTCTACAACGCACTGGTGCTGGATATGGCCATGGGCGGAAGTTCCAACACTATTCTGCACACGCTGGCTGTGGCCAACGAAGCCGGAGTGCCGCTTGACCTCAAAAAACTGGATGAAATCAGCAAAGCCACTCCGCACCTCTGCAAGCTTTCGCCCTCCAGTCCGATCCACATCCAGGACTGCCACGCCGTCGGCGGCATTATGGCGATCATGAAAGAAGCCGCCAAACTGGGTACGATCAAGCTGGATGCGCCGTGTGTTTCCGGCCGGACGATCGGTGAAGAAATCGCCGATGCGCCGGATGCCGACGGCACGATCATCCGCAAGCTGGATAATCCTTACAGTGTTACCGGCGGGCTTTCGGTATTGTTCGGCAATCTGGCCGAAAACGGCTGCGTGGTCAAGACGGCCGGGGTTTCCAAAGCCATGCTCGTGCATCGCGGCCCGGCGGTGATCTTTGAAAGTCAGGAAGAAGCCTGCGAAGGTATTCTGGCCGGCAAAGTCAAGGCCGGTGACGTGGTCGTTATCCGCTACGAAGGCCCCAAGGGCGGCCCCGGTATGCAGGAAATGCTTGCTCCCACCAGCTACATCATGGGCCGGGGGCTGGGCGACAGCGTGGCGTTGATCACTGACGGACGTTTTTCCGGCGGTACGCATGGAGCTTGTATCGGTCACGTCAGCCCGGAAGCTGCCCGCGGCGGTTTGATCGCTTATGTGGAAGATGGCGATATGATTTCTATTGATATACCCAACCGCACCATCAAGCTGGAAGTGGAAGATTCCGTGCTGGCTGAGCGCAAAAAGAACTTCGTTGCTCCGCCGCCGAAAGTCACCACCGGTTATCTGGCCAAATACGCCGCGCTGGCAACCAGCGCCGATACCGGTGGCGTGCTGCGGGTGGAGGCGTAAACAGTGGATGAATTGAAGTCATCGCTGAGTAAAATAGCCGGGAAAGTCGATCAGATAATCGCTGAAAGTACTTTCCCAACCGGAGTCAAGCCCGCTTATCTGGCTGCTGCCATGCGCAGCTATCCGGCCAACGGCGGCAAGCGGCTGCGCCCGGCGATCATGTTGTGGAGCGTTGCGGCGGCCGGAGGCAATATGGAAGATTTTCTGCCGGCGGCCGCCGGATTGGAAATCTTCCACAATTGGACGCTGGTGCATGACGATATAATCGACGACGACGACTCCCGCCGGGGAGAGCCGACCGCCCATGTGACCTTGGCCAGAGCGATGGAACTGCCGGAAAATAAACGCCGGAAGTTTGGCTGCGATATGGCGATTTTAGCTGGCGATCTGATGCAGGGCTGGGCGTTTGATCTGGTCGATCAAAGCCGTTGTTCAGCGGAATTGAAGCTCAAACTGGCCGCTGAATTGCGTTCATACGGCTACATAAAACTGGTTTCCGGCGAGGCGTTGGATGTGGAAATGAGTTTCCGCAGTACCGATGAAGCTGAATTGCTGGCCATGCAGTCCGGCAAGACCGGTGCCTTGCTGCACTATGCGGCAAGAGCAGGCTGGATGGCGGGCCGGGGCCAGGCGGCAGCGTGGAATGACGAAGCGGCACAGGCGTTGGGCAGCTTTGGCGAATATCTGGCGTGGGCGTTCCAGATGCGGGACGACTATCTGGGGATTTTCGGCAAGTACGAAGAATTCGGCAAGCCCATCGGTTCCGATCTGGCAGAGGGCAAAGCTACACTGCTTTTGCTCCATGCGCTGCAGAATCTGCCCGAAGCTGCACGGAAAAAACTCCAGAGTTTGCTCTATTGCAGCAGTTACACACCTGATATGCTTGAAACTGCCCGGGAGCTTTTTCAACAAGCCGGCAGCTTGCAGTATGTGCTGGATATGATCGACACCATGACCTGCAAGGCGCAGCAGGCACTGGATAAACTTCCGGAAACTGCGGAACGGGAAATTTTGCGGAAACTGGCCGGTTATCTGGCTTATCGGGAGAAATAAAAAGTGACAGAGCATCTGGTAATAACTTGCGGCGGCACCGGCGGACACTTTTACCCCGGCTTGAGTGTGGCCAGAACCCAGCAGGCCCGGGGCAAAAAAGTGCTGCTGCTTTTGAGCGGCAAAAATTCGCTGGAACAAGCCAAAATTGCCGAAAAATTTCAAATCCGCTGCATTACTTTGCCGCACATGCCTTCGCCAAGTATCAAACACCCGGGGAATTGCTGGCGTTTTTTTAAAGGACTGCTCTCCGGAGTGGTGCAGGCCCGCAAGATCCTGAAAACGGAATCTCCGGATGCCGTACTGGGCATGGGTTCGTTTGCATCGCTGCCGGTGATTACGGCGGCCAGGCTGCTGAAATTGCCGATTTTTCTGCACGACGGCAACGCCCGCATCGGCAAAGCCAACCGCATATTGAGCCGGTGGGCGCAAGCTTTGGCAACAGCTTTTCCGGCGGTCAATGCCGACAAAGTGCGCTGCCCGTATTCGGTCAGCGGTATGCCGCTGCGCCCGGAACTTAAACAGCATAAATTGAGTAAGGCCGAAGCCATCGAAGCGTTGAATCAGAAGTTTGACTGTCAGCTGAGTGCAGCGCATTTTACCATATTATTGTTCGGCGGCAGTCAGGGTGCCCGCAAGCTCAACGAAGTTTTCGGCACAGTCATCCGGCAGCTGGCGGAAAAATACGGCAATATCCAGCTCATCCACCTGACCGGTGCCGGAGAATACGCCAGCGTGGCCGCTTTTCATGCCGAAGAAAAATATCCGCTGCTGCAGCTGCCCGGTTTGAGCGAAATGCACTGGGCGTACAATGCTGCCGATCTGGTGATTGCCCGCAGCGGCGGCAGTTCGGTGGCCGAAATCAATGCCTTCGGCAAATACGCCGTAGTAGTGCCGTATCCTTATGCCGCGGAACTGCATCAGGACGATAACGCCGATTACCTCGTTACGCTGCAGGCGGCGTGCAAGCTCGATAATGACAGTTTGAGCGAAGCCCAAGCTCTGGAGCTGCTGGAAAAACTTTACCGGCAAGCCGATCTGGCCCAACTGGGGGCCGACTCCGTGCAGCCGGAGGCCTGGCAGGGCGCAGAAAATCTTTTAATGATCATTGATAGCACAGGAAAAAACTGATTATGGAAAAAGTTTTGGTTATTGGCGGTTCCGGTCATGTATCCGGAGCGGTGGTGCGGGCAGCTTTATCTGCCGGATACGAAGTGGTAACGCTGACCCGGGGCAACCGTCCGGCGGTCGGCACTGTGCGGGAACTCTATGCTGACCGGCATGATCAATCCGCCGTGGATAAGGCTCTGGCGGAAATCGCCGGCGAAAAGTTCGCCGCAGTGATCGACTGCATTTGTTTTAATGCCCAGGATATGCAGCAGGATCTGGAGTGTTTTGCGCCGATGACCGGCCACTTGCTGTTTATTTCTACAGACTGGGTTTACGAGCCGACCTTGCGGCGTTATCCGCAGCCGGTGGAAAATTCGCCGTATCTGACCGGCGATCACGATGGTTTTGAAGCCTACGGCTGGGGTAAACTCATGGCCGAAAATTATTTGCGGGAACATGCCACCCAAGGTTTGAATTACACCATTTTCCGGCCCTGCCACATTTACGGTATGCCCTCGGAGCTGGGATGCTTTCCCGGACATTGCCGGGATGCGGAGCTGATCGCCCGGCTGCTGCATGGCGAAACGCTGGAAATGGTTGATGACGGCCGTCTGCTGCAGCAGCCTATCGACTGCGACGATCTGGCCCGGACGATGATCAGTGCCATCGGCAACACCAAAAGCTACGGCAAAGCATTCAACATGGCCGGGCCGGATATTGTGGAATCACGTCAATATTACCAGATCATTGCGGACGTATTGAATGTGGAACTCCATACCCGGGATATTGATTACAGTGAGTATCTGGCAGCGCATCCCAATCACCGGCCGTTTTTGTTCCACCGCATTTACACGCAGAATGATCTGCAGAATGCCGGACTGCATGTGCCCGCCATTCCGCTGGCAGAAGGGCTGAAAAAGCATACGCTTGAACTGCGCAAGAAGAAAGGATTGTAAGATTATGAAACTGCACGTTTTAGGTGCTTTATCCGGCACTGAACCGTTCAAGGATCTGCACCACACCTCCTGGGTGGTGGAATTGGAAAATGGTCATTTGTATTGGTTCGATGCGGGCGAAAACTGTTCGCATACAGCTTATCTTATGGGGCTGGATCTTTTCAATATACAGGCGTTGTTTATTTCGCACCCGCACTACGACCACATGGCGGGGCTGCTGAACGTATTTTCCACCTACGCAAAAATGCACTATCTGGTGGCGGTGGATGCCGATACCGAACGGTCGTTTGACCTTTACATGCCGGTAGCGGGTTTGTGGGAAACCTTTGAAAGTCTGACCCGTCAGCTGCGGGCGTATCCTCCGGCAACCACGGTCAGACCGCACGTTGCCTGCGACGGCGGCTGTTTTGAAAACGACGAGATCAAAATTGAATTCCGGGGCAATATGCACATGCCGCTGACCGAGGATGGCAAACATCAGGCCTTTTCGTTCCGGATCAGTGCCGAGGGCAAGACCGTGGTGGCATCCGGTGACTGCAAAAGTCCGGATGAATTTCTGGATTGGAGCAAAAATTGCGATCTGCAGCTTATGGAAAGCGGCCACCACCACCCGTGGGAAGTTTGCCGGTTCTGGAAAGAGCAGCAGTGCAATATCAACAAGATATTGTTTATGCACCACGGCCGGGATGTACTCTATCTGCCGACCGAAAGCAAGATCCGCAGCCAACGCGCCTGGGGTAAGGAAGTACTCTTTGCCCGTAACGGCATGACGATTGAAGTTTGAAAAGCAGGAGTAGAAAAATGGTTGAACTCAATGAAATCAAATTTGGCGGTTTTGAAAAAGCTCTGGAAATGACCAACGGCATCGTCCGGCTGGTGATCTCGGTCGAAGCGGGGCCCCGGGTGCTTTTTTACGGATTTACCGGGGGGCAGAATTTTTTCCATATTTTTGAAAACGAAGCTGCTCCGCTGGATGACGGCGTATGGCACAGCTACGGCGGGCACCGTTTGTGGTATGCTCCGGAAGATATCAACCGCACCTATTACCCGGATAATAAACCGGTGGCGTGGAGTTTTGAAAATAATACACTTCTGCTTGATTGTCCCGACGAAAGCAGCCGCCAGCTGGGCAAACGCATTGCCATTACTTTGAAGGATGATTCCACGCTGGTCAAGGTGGATCATACGCTGAAAAATATCGGTTTGTGGCCATTGGAAGTATCGGTCTGGTGTTTGAGTGTCATGGCCGAAGGCGGTACACTCAAAGTTCCGCAGTCGGATTATGTGCCGCATGGCGGCGGGCCCGGCGAAACTTTTCTGCCCTCCCGCAAGCTGGTGCTGTGGCCCTTTACGGATATGGGGGATGTGCGCTTCAAGTGGGGCAGCAAATTTATTGAAATGCGTCAGGATAACAGCGTGCCGGGCAAACTCAAGTTCGGCGCCCTCAACGAGCATGGCTATGCATTATATGAACTGAACGGCGAAACTTTCCGCAAGGATTATCCCTATATTGCTGACGCCAACTATCCGGATATGGGCTGCAATTCCGAGTTTTATACTCAGGATGGTTTTTTGGAGATCGAGTCGCTTTCGCCGATGGTACGTCTGGCTGAAGGGGCTGAAGTCACCCACACCGAGTATTGGAGCTTGAGCCGCTGAATTTTTTAACAATAAGGAAGTTGGAGTATGAAAAAGATCCTTATTTTGATCACGATGCTGCTGTTGGGGGCCGGGGTGTCGGCGCAGGTGCAGGATAAATATCTGCTCAATATCTTTGACCGGGCACATCAGCGTGAAGCGGCACAGAACGTGATGCTGTCGCCGTGGGGCATCCAGCAATGTTTCAGTATGCTGGCTCCCGGTTGCGGCGAAAACAGCCAAAAGGAATTTGCTGCGGTATTGGGTATTGATAAAAATTCGCTGAAAGATATCCAAAATGCAGTGCGTGAACTGGAGTGGAACAAGACGACTTTCAACTCTGTCAACGCAGTCTTTTACAATCATCGTTATACATTGCACAAAAATTTCATTGATCATGTGCTGAAAAACTGCCGGGGGCGGATCTTTTACATCGATTTTGCCCGCAAAGCTCCGGCGCTGACCATGCTCAACGATATTGTGCAGAAAGCCACTTACGGTATGCATAAGGACTTTTTCAAATCCGGTGATCTGGAAGGCGATCCGGCGTTGATGGCAGTGAATATACTCTGGGTAAATATCAAATGGGATGTACCGTTTGAGCTTGGAGCTACCCGCAAGCAGAAGTTTGCCGCTCCCGGCAAGCAGGATCATCAGGTGATGATGATGCACGCCGTCCGGAAAGTGCCCTATTATAATGATGGTACAGTTCATGCGGTTATGCTCTCCAGTTATGATACGCGTTTTCAGATCATGCTGGCAATGCCGCTGCAGGAAAAGACTCCGCTGAGCGCAGTTACGGAGCTTTTGGCGCAAAAAGGTCTTCAGCATATCGTGGAAAAAGCTCAAAGTACCAACAAAACCGAATTGTCCATGCCCCGGATACAGCTCGACAGCAGCAATGATTTAGTTGAATTGCTGCGCACCATGGGCATGAAAGTGACCTTTGATCCGGCGGCGGGCGATTTGAACGGCATCGTAAAAGATAAATCGCTCTATATTGCCAAGGCCCGGCAGGAGGTCAAACTCATGCTCAACGAAAGCGGCGTCAAGGTAACTGCCGTTACGGCGGCAATACCCAAGCTGACCAGCGCGGCTCCGACGGATAAAAATAACGTTTTTACTGCAGACCGGCCTTTTGTGATGGCAGTATTCGACAGCAAAACCCGGGCAATAATGCTGTTAGGGGCGATCAACCGGCCCTGACGGGCAAATCGGCGGCGTTTATGAAACTGCATCCGGCAGAAAAAACGACCGGCAGTCGGCTTTTGCCGGTATTTGGCATAATATTTATCTTAGCAGGCTGTTTTTTTATCCATATACTTGCCGGGCAGCCGCTGGGCAATGTTTTGCAGAGCCGCAGCTGGGTAAAAGTTCCGGCTGTGGTCGAAAGCAGCGAACTGAAACGCCGCCTTACGCACCAAGACAACCTCTTAGCTTTATCGGTAGTCTATAACTACCAGTACATGAATAAGGTTTACCGCAGCAGCCGGTATGATTTTTTCCGGACGCCGGAGCTTTACACCAATATCGGCGTGGAGGATATGAGTTTGATCGTGCAGCAGTATCCGGCCGGCAGCGAAATCGCAGTTTATGTGGATCCGGCACAGCCGGAACAGGCGGTGATCAGCCGGGATATTGTCTGGACCCGGCTGCTGTGGTGCCTGCTGCCGCTGCTGTTTGTGGGAGTCGGCAGCGGAGTATTGATCGGCTGGTGGCGAAAAAAAATCTGATAAAGATTTGCACAGTAGCCGATTTGGTGCTATAGTTTTCCATGCAGAAAGTTTTCTAACCATATAAGGAGATGATGTTATGAGCAGTAATTTGGAATTGGCCTACAAGTTGGCTTGCGAAAAGTACGCTGAATATGGCGTTGATGTTGCCAAAGCTGTGGAGGCATTGAATAAAATATCGCTGTCTATCCACGCCTGGCAGGGCGACGATGTGGTGGGTTTTGAAGATACCAACCATGCGCTGACCGGCGGCTGTCAGGTTACCGGCAACTACCCCGGCCGGGCCCGCAACAGCGAAGAATTGCGGCAGGATCTGGATCTGGCGCTTTCGCTGATCCCCGGCAAACACCGGGTCAATCTGCAGGGCCATCAGGTCGATAAAATGCTGCCGGGCGTTGACCGGGACGCTTTTACCATCGAAAACTTCTCCGGCTGGCTGGATTGGGCCAAGGCCAAAGGTATCGGCATGGATCTGGCACCGGCGTTTTATTCGCACCCCAAGCTGGATAATGGGCTTTCGCTTTCGCACCCGGATAAAGGGATCCGGGATTTCTGGGTCAACCATGGTATTGCCTGCCGCAAGATCGGTGCGGAATTCGGTAAGGCGCTGGGCACGCCCTGTATTTCCAACTTCTGGGCGCCGGACGGGTTCAAAGATAAGCCCGCCGATGCGTTTGCTCCCCGTCAGCGGCTGGCGGAATCGCTCGACCGCTGTTTTGCCGAAGCGATCGATCCGGCCTTTGAACGGGATGCGGTGGAAGCCAAATTGTTCGGCATCGGTACGGAATCCTGCACTGTTGGTTCACATGAGTTTTACATGCTCTATGCCCCCAGCCGCAACAAGATGCTCTGTCTGGACAGCGGCCACTTCCACCCCACGGAATCCATTGGCGAAAAACTTTCGGCCATCTTCACTTTTATGGACGAAATATTGCTGCACGTCAGCCGCGGCGTCCGCTGGGACAGCGACCATGTAACGACCATCAACGATGAGTTGCTTGCTATCGCCCGCGAAAGCGTGGTCTATGGCTACAGCGACAAGATCCACTATGCGCTGGATTACTTTGATGCCAGCATCAACCGCATCGGCGCCTGGGTGATCGGCGCCCGCAGCTTCCAGATGGCGCTGCTGATAGCGCTGCTGGAACCGCACTGCATGTTGTGGGATGCCGAAGGCAAATTCGATTTCACCAGCCGTCTGGCATTGCAGGAAACAGCCAAGAGTCTGCCCTGGGGCGCCGTTTGGGATTACTTCTGCGCCAGTAACAACGTGCCCACCGGCGCCGGCTATATGGCGGCGATCAAGGATTACGAAAAGAAGGTGTTGCTCAACCGCTGAAGCAGCGTAAGGCAGAAAAATTCTTATGGATAATTCGCATCTTGCCGCTTTGCTCGGCACTTTTTCCAACGCCCGGATTGCCGTGTTGGGCGATTTGATGATCGACAGTTACGTCTGGGGCCAGGTCGAACGCATTTCACCGGAAGCCCCGGTGCCGGTAGTGCAGGTAACTAAAACCAGCTGCTGTCTGGGCGGCGCCGCCAACGTTATGCGCAATATTGTGACGCTGGGCGGGCAGGTGGATGCCTTCGGTCTGGTGGGCGACGACAGCAACGGCGAACTGATCCGCCAGCTGCTGGGTGAATATAATATCGATACGTCCGGCGTGATCACCGATCCCGAACGGCCGAGCATCCGCAAGGAACGGGTGATCGCCGGCAGTCAGCAGCTGTTGCGTATCGACTACGAAACTCCCACGGCAGCCAGCGAAGATCTGCGTCGGAAAGTGGTCGAAAAAGTCAAAAAACATTTGCAAAGCGGCCAGGTGCAGGCGCTGGTGCTGGAAGATTACGCCAAAGGGCTTTTTTCGGAAGCTATGGCGCAGGAACTTATCGATTGCGCCAATGCTCTTGGCGTGATCACAGTGCTGGATCCCAATCCCCGCAATCTGATGCACCTGACCGGTTTAACGGTCATGAAACCCAACCGCAACGAAGCTTTTGCCATGGCCAATATACCGCAAACTCCTCAGCAGGGCGATGCCGCCAGTGATAAAAGTCTGCAGCAGGTGGCAAAGGTGCTGAGCCAAAATTGGCAGGTCAAATATCTGCTTATATCGCTGGCGGCCCAAGGCATGGCACTGTTCAATGCCGACGGCAGCTGCCGGGTGATCCCCACCCGGGCCAGCGAAGTATATGATGTATCCGGAGCTGGCGATACCGTAGTGGCAGCTTCCACATTGGCGCTGGCGGCCGGAGCCGATGCCGTTGCCGCAGCTGAATTGGCCAATTATGCCGCCGGAGTGGTGGTCAGGAAGCTGGGCACCGCTACGGTCAATGCCGAAGAACTCCGGGATATATTGTTGAAAGGGTAGTTGAACATGCGCAAAACCTTGTTGGTATTGTTGACATTATTGCTGGCGTTGAGCGTGCATGAACTGCCGGCTGCCAGCAGCCGGGACAAAGTTTATCTGCTGAAAAAGAAGCAGGACGAAAAATGCCGCCTGAGCATGATGCGTATATATGAACATCTTAAAGCTTATCATGCCAAAAAGAAGGCTTTTCCCAAACTGAACAACTATTCCGGGTTGAAAGAATTGGTGAAAAACGGGGCGTTGCCCGGCGATTTTGTCTGCGATGCCTATCGGGGCAAAAAAAACAAAAAACTCAAGGATATGACGGAAAAAACCAACCCGTTCCTCTATTTCGGAGGAATAAATTATGCTGAAGCTCAGCGGGTATGCCCCAATATCCCGCTGCTTTGCGACAAGCCAAATTCCCGTCATTTGAACGTGCTGTTGGCAGATGGCAATATCATAAGTGTGGATTTTAAACGCATGAAGCGCAAGATTTCCAACTGCAAAGATATAGTGAATCTGCTGAATGAACTGTATGGTTATCCGGCGGATATTCTTGAAGCTCTGCGGGTTAAGGCTGGTTTGATGGATAAGCAGTTGTCCGGAAGATGACCGTAAAACACGATTCAGCTGTTGCGGAATCGGAGAAATTTACAATTAAAACGGCAAATTAAACAAAGCAAAATACTTGCCAAAAAAGCGATATTGTATTATTGTTATAGTGCGAGAAATATAAGGTGCCGGAAAAAACCGGTAGTTTATCTTAACGAAAGGAATAAAAAAATGAGCAAACTCGCTATTGATGGCGGCGAAAAGACCTATAATGGTGCTTTTCCGATGTGGCCGAGCTTCAACGAAAAGGTCTACGACAAGGTCGTTGATATTCTGAAGAGCGGCAAAGTGAACTACTGGACCGGCAAAGTCGGTATGGAATTTGAAAAAGCCTGGGCCAAGTGGCTGGGTGTTGATCACGCCATCAGCGTGGCCAACGGTACCTGCGCACTGCACACTGCTCTGGCCAGCTTGGGCGTCGGCCCCGGCGATGAAGTGATCTGCACTTCTTACAGCTTTATTGCCTCGAGCTTCTGCGCTCTGCAGGCTGGTGCTTTGCCGGTGTTCTGCGACGTCGGTACTGACCACCTGCTGGATCCCACCAAGATCGAAGCTGCTATCACCGAACGCACCAAGGCCATCGTGGTGGTTCACCTGTATGGTATGGTTGCGGATATGGATCCGATCATGGAAATCGCCAAGAAGCACAATCTGTATGTGGTCGAAGACTGCGCCCAGTGCTTCGGCGGTGTGTACAAAGGCAAGAAAGCCGGTACCATCGGTAACGTCGGCTGCTTCAGCTTCTGCCAGAGCAAGCACTTCACCACCGGTGGTGAAGGCGGTATGGTCGTGACCAACGACGAAGATCTGGCTTGGGAATGCCGTTCTTTCCGTGACCACGGTTACGACGTCAAAGCCAAGCTCAACTTGCTGGAAATGGAAGGCAAACAGCTTTACATCCACCGTCGCGTGGGCTTCAACTTCCGTATGACCGAAATCCAGAGCATGATCGGTTTGATGGAACTCGAACGTTTTGATTCCTGGAACCTGCCGAACCGTATCCGCAACGGTAAGATGCTGATCGCTCAGCTCAAGGATCACCCGCTGGTCAAGTACTGCCCGGTGGATACCGAAGAACGTCAGAACTCCTTCTGGTGGGCTCCGTTCGTGCTGGATACCGACAAGCTGACCGTTTCGGTTGCCGACTTCATCAAGGCGGTGGCCGCTGAAGGCGTGCCGGTTTACAGCGTGCTGTGGCCGGAAATGTACAAGGAACAGGCCTACACCGACCGCAAGGGCTTCGGCGTTGCCGGTTATCCGTTCAACGATCCGCGTTCGCGCAACATCGACTACACCAAGTTCAACTGCAAGATGGCGAACTGGATGACCGACCGCACCATCAGCTTCTTCACTCACCCGGTTTACACCGAAGAGCACACTCAGGCCATGATCGACGCCTTCAAGAAGGTCGCCGCTGCCTACATGAAGTAAGCTTTGCTTTTCTGAAGCAAAATGGGCTGTTGCAAAACTTTCAGGTTTTGCAACAGCCTCTTTCGCATCCAAACTTAATATTGTCAGCCAGGAGCTGCAGTTCGATCAGGGACATTTGCGTTTTACTGCGCAGGGCCAAGTGGTGATGTTATCCGGTAATCAAGCAGTTTGCCGGCAAAGCCTCCTGGCTGAAGATATCCGCAATATTTGGCGGCAGTGTAATGCGGGGAGGGGGAAGTCACGAATGATTATTGTTAAAGAGAATAAAAAATGGCTTATAAAATCGTAATAATTGGCGGCGGCAGTGTATTGTGGACACCCCGGCTCTGCTGTGATATGTTTATGGAACCGGCGCTTGAGGGTTCTGAACTGGTGCTGGTGGATATTGATGCGGATGCCGCCAAATTGTGCAAAAGTTACCTTGAACGCTGTCTGGAGGTGTTGAAAAAATCCTGGCGTATTTCAATTGCGGATGAGGATAGCGCCTTGAAAAATGCCTCCAGCGTGGTGGTTTCGATCTCCACCGGCGGTTTTGACGCTATGGATAAAGATTACACCATTCCTGAAAAATATGGTGTTTTTCATGCCGTTGGCGATACCACGGGACCGGGCGGAATTTTCCGTACTCTCAGAAACGCTCCTGTATTTTTGGCATTGGCCGAAAAAATGCACCGTTTATGCCCGCAGGCGATGATGCTGCATGTGACCAATCCTTTAAGTCAGATCACCAGATTGGTCAATGCCAGCGGGTTGGTCAAATGCTGTGGACTTTGCCATGAAGGGGCAATTTCCATAAATGTGCTGAAAGATTATTTCAATTTGACAAGTGCCCGTGATATTGATTGCAACATATTGGGCGTCAATCATTTTGCCTTGATAACTGATTTGTGGTGCAAAGGCATAAAAACGTCTTTGAGCGAACTCAAACTCTCCAGATATATCGAGCAGATCGACAAGCGCAACCAAAAGCAGCACCTTTCCGGCTCAGTAGACGATCTGGTGGTAAAGAGCAAAAATGAAATATATCCGAATTATTTCAATTTTCTGCTGGCCGAACTTACTGGAGTGTATCCGGCCGCCGGAGCGGTACATATTGCCGAAAATTTTCCCCGTTTTATCAATGATGAAAAACTCATACAGGAGTTTTATCTGTGGCGTAAAGGGGTTTTGCCGCAACGCCCCAACCAGAAGGCCAAACTGACTCAACGCCTGCAGAAAAAACTTGCTGACAATGAAATACCGGACGAAACACAAAGCCGTTCGCTGGAGATGCTTGCCGATGCCCTGGTGGGAACTCTGACCAACGAACCGCGGCGGATCATTGCCACGCTGCCCAACCGGGGACAAATCAGCAATTTGCCGGAAGATGTTTCAGTAGAAACCTGGGCCGTGGCCTCAGCCAAAGGGATCACGCCAGTATTATCCGGAGCGATACCGTTGAATTATCTGGGTTTTATGAGTTCAGTAGTTGCCGAGCAGGAA
Source organism: Lentisphaerota bacterium (assembly GCA_015061575.1). Classification (GTDB taxonomy): domain Bacteria; phylum Verrucomicrobiota; class Lentisphaeria; order Victivallales; family Victivallaceae; genus SIG78. The sequence continues at coordinate 6,283 of SUWF01000035.1, read as the reverse complement.
TTGACCGTACAAGCGGCGCTGCACAAGGATCGCAGTCTGTTGAAGCAGGCCTTATTTGCTTCGCCATCATTGCATAACAAAGAGTCGATCGAAGCTTTGATGAATGAGATGCTCGAAGCGCAAAAGCAATGGATAACATGGTAAAAAAGCAGATCGTGAACACAACGATCCGCAGTAATTAAAAAGCCAAAGATATTATGTTTTTGCGGGATGAAAACTTGTTTTTTGCGGTTTCAGACTGTATATTACGATTGGATGGCCAATGTTATGTAACGAAAAATAAGGTGATTTTATGAGTGTATGCTCCAAGTTCATGTCGGTGTTGGTGGTATTGTTTGCCGCTGTATTTTGTGTTGCTAAAGAAAATTATCAGGTGGTTTTGCTGGGCGATTTGCATTATGATTCGGAGGATATCCGCCTGAATACCGATAACCTTAAACCTTATCAAAAGCGCGAAATGCAGCGCAACTTTGCGGCTTGGGAAAAAAATATTCCGGTACTGCTGAAAGCCGCCGCCGATTATGCCAATAAAAATGATGTTTTGTTTTCCATACAGTGCGGCGATATCACTCAAGGTGATGAAGGTAAATATGAGTTTGCCGCCACCAGTTTCAAACGGGTTCTGAAACACGTTAATCAAGATCAGACCAAGCCGGTTTACATTGTGCGCGGCAACCACGATTGCCGGGGCAAAGGCAAACTTAAAGCCTGTGCGGATGTGTTGTGGGAATATATGAAAAAACAGGATGTGGTTTTTCCGCAGCCCCAGGAAAGCCAGACTTGCTACAAGATCGTCGGCAAGGATCTTTTTATTTTCTTTGACGCCATGCGGGTAAATCTTCAGACCATTGAGTCAGCGCTGCAAGCCAAGCCCGATGCCCGGCACATCTTTTTTGTTACGCACATACCGGTCATGCCCTGCGTATTCGCTCCCAGTGGGATCGCCTGGATCTGCGGCGGCAAGACGTACGGCGAAAAGCTCCGCTCTTTGCTGGCCAAACACAATGTGATCGTATTGGCGGCCCATACGCATGTAACAAGTTATTTTGATTGGAAAATGCCCGAAGGATCGATCAAACAGTTTGTATCTTTCAGTATTGTAAAAGATCCGGCACTTGTTCCCCAGAGCGTCAATTACAGCGGAACAGAATACTTTCAGATGTTTGAAAAGAAATTTTATCCCACGCTGAAAGGAAAAAATCTCCTTGATCTGCAGGATTTTCTGAAAGATTTCACCGGCAAACTTGATCACTGTACCAAATACCAGGCTGTTGCCGGCTTCAACGTGCTGCGTATAGACGGCGACAAGGTTTTTGTGGATATATACAGCGGCAAGCTGGACAAGGCTGTATTTACCCGGCAGATAAAATAAACTGCTGCTGAACGGAGCTGCTGTGCGCTGTCCGGGATCAAATCTTTTCTATAACTATTGAAGATTTGAAGGCCTGAGCGGCTCCGGGCAACAGTTCTATAACCCCGGCTTCCTGCAGCGGCAAACCAATATTCATAGCATCGATCCGGCAGCTTTGCGGCTCTACGCAGATGAAATTTTCGGTGCCGAGATTGTTCCAGATCACCCATTCCCGCCACGGTTCCGGCAGCTGGTAGCGCATTTGCCACGGCTGCTGCGGATAACGGATCAGCAATTCAGCATTGGTTTTGTCATTGCGCTTCATGGCAAAATGCCCCAAAACCCGTTCGCCGTGCTGCAGTGAACGGAATCGCTGCCAATCCGGAACAGTTTCGCTCTTGCCGTCAACGATCTTGCGCAGATCATCCAGGGTACGGTTCACGTTATCAGCATCAAGATAAAATTCTGCCTTGTCCGGAAAATTGAATGCACTGTGGAACCCCACCATCAGCGGCATGGTCAGGTCTGAAGTATTGGTGAATACAAGCTGCTGCTCCACTTGGTCGGAGCTGAATTTGTATTGCAAATTTGCCTCAAAAGTGTGCATCCAGCCTTCGTTGGCGGCTGTGCCAGGATAGCTTATATGCATTTCCACGCAATTGCTGCTGAGCTGGTTGAACTCCCATGCCTTGTGCAGAATGATCCCGTGCAGGCAAGTGTGACGCGGCATCGGCTCATTGACCGGCAGCTGATATTCCCGCTGCTGATAAACAAACCGGCCATCGCGTATCCGGTTGGGCGGCATCAATACCGGCATACCCCATATTTCCGGCTTGGTGCGGTAAGTTGCGTCATCCGGCGGGGTGCGCAATATTTCCAATCCGGACTCCTTATGCAGCAAACGCACCATATTGGCGCCCAGCTGCGGTCGGAAACTTACTGCAAAACCGCCCAATTCAAGATCGATTTTTTCTACATTGCTCATAATATAAAACCTGCTGAAAATTTTACAGGCGTCTGGCCAATATCCGCCAAACGCCTGTAAAAATGTATATGTTTTTTTTATTCCATAGTGTAATGGAAGGCTTTTCCGTCAACAGTCAAATCGCCCATCCCCGCATCGGTCACATCCAGATTGAAGGTTGCGCCCTGTGCTTTGCCGTCCTGATTGAGCGGTGTAGCTTTGATGTACGAAAGCCCTTTGATCGTTTCGTTGCGGACAAACGGAGCCGGAGTCAACCGGGTCTTGCCGTCGATGTTGCGCAAAACATAAGCATTGGCACAAGTCATTTCCGGGAACGCAGTTATTTCGCCCCGGCCGTCCAGATAGGTGTAATATTTTCCGCGCGAATAGCTGACCATGTGGCCGTCTTTGATCGCTGCATACTGCAATAATTCATCGGGCACGTTTGCCACATGACCGTAGGGGGGCAGAACGTATTCTTCGCCATCGACATTTACTGTCCAGTTGCCGGATTTTTCGTAGTTTACCCACGTTTCCAAACCATTGGGATACCTGGCGTAAATGCGGCCGGAGAACTGATGGTTGCCGCGGAGCATTTCGGAGGCAGTCATCAGTTTACCGTTGACCTCATAATTGATAACTTCCGGCGCTGTGCCGCTGTAATACTCCTGCACCTGCCGGATCATAAAATAGCTCTGCAGCACCGGAGCGTAGTTTTTGAGTCTTCCGGCATAGCCCTGCCACGGCATCATGCCATCGCCGCTCTGGCCGAGATGGCCGATGTTTCCGCAGGCGATTTCGTTGGCGATCAGCCGGTCGATGCCGCTTTTGTAATCGCGCAGAATCGGCCAGTCCGCACCGGTAAAGTTGCTGAGTTTGTTCAAACGCATGAGTTTGAAGTCTACGAGCAGCGGCAGATTGGCCTGGGTATCGTTGCTGACCGCATAATCCACATCCATCAAACCAGCCCAGAAATATGCGGCACAGCCCTCGCTCCAGACGGGGCCGTTGAAAAGCTCTTTCTGCTGCAAAGCCACCAAGCCGTAATCACGGTGTACGGCCGAGAGTTTTCCGGCACCCGGGGCCCGGTGATCTGCATCAATATCCGCCCACGGCGGGGCGTTGGTCAACTCATCCATATATTGAGCATTGAGCGTCGGATATTTTTTCAGCAATTTTTCCACATAGATTTTTTGATGGGCCTGCTGAACACTGGGTTTGGGGCGGAAAATATCTCCGCAGCCGGGCGAATAAGTGTTGTCCGACATCTTGCTCAGGGCGCCAAAGCTGAAAAACGGTTTTTCGTTGAATGGCGAAACCACCCGGTTATCGCCGTACAGCCCAAAACGTTTGGTCAATTTGCTCATTGCTTTTACCAGTTTGTGGATCGTAGCATCGCCGCCGTTCCAGTAGCTGCCTTCCAGCTGATAGGCAATGTTGGCGCTTTCGATCGGGGTGCGCAGTAAACCGGTGTGGGTACGCACAAAAGTATCGGTTATGCCGTAATCAACAAATTTCTGCCACATGGCGATTTCTGCATCGCAATGTTTGGGATTGCCCTGCAGCGGATATGCCCGGGAACTGCAGACCAGCTTGCCGGTTTCAGCAAGGAACCGTGACGGCGGATTGGGTATTTGCGGCATAACATCGTGAACTTCCGGCGATACAGTTATGTAGAAGCGCTCGTAAATATCGTTATAAGATCCATCGGTTTTGTTGCCATAAGCCGTCCCGGACATCAGCCGGGCGGAATTTTTGCTGATCACCCGGGCCTTTTCCAAGCCGCGCATCCCCAGGCTTTCCCAGAGCGAAAATGCGTTGGTGAAGTACCAATCGCAATAGACCGACATGAAATATTTATCCGTAGCCAGCAAATGCGGGTAATCCCAGCGGTTGTGCAGATAGGTAAAACCGAACAGCCGCGGATTGGGCGTATTATTTGTAACACCCGGATCGAAGGCTCTGCCGCCGGGGGTAAGCGATTTGACTTCCACGGCCAGCGATTTGCCTTTGATCGTAAAATTCAGTTCAAACTTGAAAACCGCATTCTGTTTGCTCCATTGCCAGACGGTGGCAAGCCGTTTGCCGTCAAAAGATTTTTTCAGCAGCTTGGTGGAAATATCTTTTTCGCCGGGCATGAATTTAACATGGTTGACCTCGGCCCGGATCCCGCCATTTACTGCCGGTTGGAAAGTTTCGCCGTTGATCGTAACATGCAAATCGCTCAAAGTACCGGTTGCCGGGGTGTAACTGTAAGTTATATTGCAATCACTGCCAATATATGCAAAATTATACTGGTTGCCTGCCTGGCTGACCGAATTTTTGGCGCCCGGCGCCATCGCCACCGGCATGATGCCGTCAGCGCTGGTCGGGAACGGCAGTTTCAATTTGCTGGAATCCAGCATTTCAACCGGGGTTTCTTTATAGATGCCCAGCCGGTCGAAGCAAAGGTAGTCGCCCTTGACCCGGTTGGTCAGACGGCTGATCCGGATCGACTCCAGTTGCACCGGAAACTTTATACCTGGAGGAAACAACCCTGCCGCCAGTCCCCACCAACGGCGGTTGGCCCAACTGCTGCCCAGACCGCTGGAGGGCATCTTGACCACTTTATTGTCGGCATCACGCAGCATAAAATCGATTTTCGGACGGCTGCCCACCGGCCCGAACACCCACAGATCGATACCATCGCCGGTACCGGCATTGATAACGATCGGTTCCGGCAGCCGCAGCGTTACCGAACCGTTGGTGGGCAAGTCGAGTTTGGCCACCTTTTCGCCCCAGAGTTTAGTCAGCGAAGTTGTGGAAAGTTTGCCTTTGCCGGAAACTTTCCACTTGTCAACGCCGTGTTTATCCACATCCCAAAGCAGTTGGGAGTGGGGCTGCATGCCATTGATGATCTCCCACGGACGCACAGTGTATTCGCTTTTGTCGTAAGCACTTAAAACTGTTGCGCTCAGTATGGCGGCGGCCATTGATATGATTTTTTTGTTCATTATTGATCCTTTTTTGATCGCACACAATGCAACATTGGCATGATTTATCAAGGTTATTGGCAAAAAAACTGTTGCAAAATTCAAGTTTTGCAACAGTTCTGCAGCTTTACGGACGATGGAACACTCCATCGGCCCAACCGATGGATTCCAGAGCTTCTTCGTTCATGCTTTCCACATGTCCGTCGCCCATGAGGGCGTTGGCACGTTTGCCATGGATAAGGTCGATCTTTTCAGTACCGACAGTTCCGGCACCATTACGGGAAATATTATACACACTCTTCAAGAGAGTCGGATGCCAACTGTCCAGCATAAAGGTAAAGTCAGAGGGGTTGAATCTTTCGCCGGTATTTACCACATTGTCTTTGCACGGATACCAGATGGCACCGGAACCGGCAAAACATTTGACATCACCGCCGGCAAACATCCAGCTGTCGTTATAGTTGGAAATTTTCCAGATACCGTAACCATCCTGTTCGGATTCAACCACCTTGTCACCCGGCAAGCTGGTGGTAGACGGGCAGACAAAGATCCCGGATTTGCCTTTGCCGGGAGCGGGGATGTATTCGCCTGAAGTCAGACGGTACTTCCAGGTTTTCTTATCGCCCAGCTGGTCATTGATGCGGGGCATGTAATCTTTATTGGCATCGGCATACATATTGCAGGCCAATCCCAGACCTTTCAAGTTCCCGGTGCAGTTGGCGGCCCGGGCTCGTTCACGCGCTGCCGAAAGGGCCGGCAAGAGCATGGCTGCCAGAATTGCAATGATGGCGATCACTACGAATGAAACTTGTTAAATTAGGGTTTTGGTGCTATATTATGGTGAAATGAAAAACTAAATTTGGAGGAAATTTTATGAAAGCTCTGATTTATGCCCGTCAAAGCAGTGGTAAAGATGATCTGTCTGAATCAGTAGAAGCTCAGATTGCAAACTGCCAGAACCTTGCAGAAAAAGAAAAATTGGATGTCATCGGAATT
>SUWF01000034.1 GCA_015061575.1 Lentisphaerota bacterium | reverse complement strand
CGAGTTTGTCGATTTTTTCTTTGATTTCGTCGAGCGATTTTTTGCCGAAGTTGCGATACTTGAGCATCCGGCTTTCGGACTTGGTGCAAAGCTCGCCGATAAGTTTGATATTCGCATTGTTCAGGCAGTTCATAGCGCGGACCGAAAGATCCAGCGTATCAACATCCTGCGCGAGCAGCTTGAAGACCTTCAGATCTTCTTCGCTCATCAGCTCGCGGGCATCCTTTTCCACCGGCTGACCGCCCAGGAACACCTGCAGGTGATCCTTGAGGATCTGTGCAGCGTTTTCCAACGCCGCTTCCGGGGAGATGCTGCCATCGGTCCAGATTTCGATTTCCAGACTGTCCATTTCGGTTTCTTCACCCACACGGGCGGCACCAACGTGATAGTTCACGCGGGTGACCGGGCTGAACAGACAATCGATCGGAATCGTACCGATGGAACGGGCTGCTCCGGCTTTTTCCACCGGCAGATAGCCCTTGCCCTTGACCACGTCGATCTCGGCGCGGAAAGGCATGTTTTTGTCGAGCGTACAAATGACCTGCTCGGGATTCAACACCTCTACTGTACCATCAGTAATGATATCTCCGGCGGTCACTTTGCCGGCTTTGTCCTTGCGGATTTCCAGCGTCTTTTCGGCATCGCCGTGCAGACTGAGCCGGACATTTTTGAGATTGAGGACGATATCCGTAATATCCTCGACCACATTGGGCAGCGCAGCGAATTCATGCGACGCACCGTCAATACGGAGCGCAGAAATCGCCGAACCCTCCATTGAGGAGAGCAATACCCGCCGCAATGAATTGCCGAGTGTTTGTCCGAATCCACTCTGGAACGGCGCAGCGGTGAATTTCGCATAACGCGCCGTTGCCGTGCTTTCGTCCATCACTACAGCTTGCGGCATCGGGAAAGAAGCTGCTAAGGTCATGTTTTTCCTCCAGCGTTTTATTATTTTAACAAATAGCTAAGTATCTCTCAAAACACGTTCCCAGCCAGCGGGCCGGAAACGCGCACGCATCAGCGTACCGTCAGATGCGGCGACGCTTCGGAGGACGGCAGCCGTTGTGCGGTACGGGGGTGATGTCTTTAATGACACTGATTTCCATACCGGCGGCCACAATACCGCGAACGGCGGACTCGCGACCGGCACCCGAACCCTTGATCCGGACTTCGACTTCCTTCATGCCCAGGAGCTGCGCCTTCTTGGCAGCATCTCCGGCAATCACCTGCGCAGCATAAGCGGTGCTCTTGCGGGAGCCTTTGAAGCCGTTCTTACCACCGGTAGACCAGCAAATAACATTGCCGTGCAAGTCGGTGATGGTGACTTTGGTGTTGTTGAACGTGGACAGCACATAAACGATGCCGGACGGAATATAACGACCGGTCTTGGCGCGCTGCTTGACATCCTTTACTGCGGTCTCGGCAGCTGCTTCCACTTCCGGAGCGGCGCCTTCCACCTGAGTATTCAATTCTTCAGCCATGATTCTGACAATTTCCTTCGATATTTGACTACAATTGCCCGTGTGCGGTTCCCTGATCATCAGTTATTTATTTTACGCACACTTGACCCATTCCACTATCAGTGGATTACTTCGCCAGACGACGGGCGGTTTTATCACGGATAGCACCGACGGTGATCTTCTTGCCTTTGCGGGTACGGGCATTGGTCTTGGTCCGCTGACCATGTACCGGCAGATGACGGCGATGACGGATACCACGATAGCAGTTGATCTGCTGCAGACGGCGGATATCGGCCATAATCATTCGGCGCAAATCGCCTTCGACCATGATTTCGTTCTGAAGCATCACGGTGATGGCTGCAATGTGTTCATCAGTAAGATCCTTGGCACGGATCTCGGGATCGATGTTGAGCTTGGTGACAATCTGCTTGGCAATTGCCGGGCCGATGCCATAAAGATAGCGCAACGCGAATTCGACTTTTTTATTGCCGGGGATGTCAACCCCAATGATACGCGGCATAATCTCTTATTCCTTACGTTTATTTACGTCAGCCCTGACGCTGTTTGTGACGGGGATTCCGGGAGCAGATCACATAGATCACACCCCGGCGTTTGACCACCTGGCAGTATTCGCATCTGCGCTTTACCGACGCTCTCACTTTCATAGTGAAACTCTCCAATTTTTGCGAAAATTAAGCGACAACAAAACCCCGACTTCACCTGTCCCCCTGCAAATGGCACCCTTTCGAGGTGGTTCGCAGTACGGACCCGGCGGTCGGCGTCCTCTTGCTCAACGGTTGATCACGAGCGGTGGAAAGTTGTCGATATGACAACCGGAACAAGCACTTGATAATATATCATAAAGATGTTATTTTGCAAATTTTGAAGGGATTTTTTTCAATTTTCTTCAAAATTTACTTCGGACTTTTCTTCTGACGGGCTCAACAAGGCATGTTTTTCCAGGTGCATGAGCTTTTGCAGGATCTGCCCGACGGGGCTGGATATGGAGTTGTTCAAGGATGATATGGCGTGATTGGCCGCCTGAAAAGTTTTCGGAACCTTTTCGGCAAACTGCGTCAACTCATCCAGCAGCACTGCATTGCTTTTGACATTTTTCAGCTCCGGAAAGTTTTTCAGCTCGCCGTATGCCAGCGCCCAGGCCTGACTTACAGAGTCGTTGCAGCGCACTTTTTCCGGAGTGCTGACTGCCTGCAGCCGCGCTTCGGCAGCCTGCCGCAGCGCTGCGGCATTGACAAGTTTGCCTTGCAGCGGTGGAAGTTCCAGCAATTCCATGATCAGTTCGGCCCGTTTCTTGCCCAACGCCTCATACAATGCCAGAAAATCTTCCACCCGGTTGCGCCGGATGACCATGCCGTTATACAGATAAATAAACAGCACCGCCAATACGATTATTATCCACCCAGCCACTGCGCTCTTACTCCATTATCATTATTTGACGGTATAGACCCAGTCATTGGCATCCGGTGAATATTTGCGCTCCACATTATAGCTGGCGGGATTGACCGCCGCCCGGTTGAGCCAGCCGGCCACCACAGCTTCTTTGTCTTCCAGACCGACCCGGGCCGCCAGTTCAGCTGCCGTACCGGAAACCGGACGTTCCTTGAGGTTGTCAAAGAGCTGTTCACGCACTTCAAGCATACCCTTGGCGGCCAGTTTGTAAGCCTGCACACCCGGCTGGTGGAAGGCGTTGATGTTGATAAATTCTGCGTAAATAGCCACTGCCCGTTCGTAGAGGGCGATCAATGCGCCCAAATTGGCCGGCGAAACGGTGGTGATCTCCATGGTAATGACCGGACGTTTTTTGCTTTCCAGCGCAGCGGCCAGCCCGTAGAGGAAGCCGTGCAGATAGTCACCCATGCTGCGGCCGTTGTCCAGCGGAATATCTTCCGCATCGTGCAGCACTTCGATAAAGGTGGCAAAAAAGTCATCCCGCCCGTCATTGAGCTGCTGGATAAATGCGTGGGCATCGGTGCCGCCCTTGTTGCCGAACACGTTCAACCCCTGATGGACAGTTTGGCCATCCAGATCCAGCTCCTTGCCCAGACTTTCCATAACCAGCTGCTGCAGATAGCGTGACAGCAGCACCAGCCGGTCGGAGTAAGGCACAATGACCATGTTGCGGTCGCCCTTGCCGTTACCGGCCAGATACCACATGGCCGCCAGCATACTGGCCGGGTTATCCCGGTAGGTCCGGTTGCGGGTCCAGATATCCATGCGGCAGGCGCCATCGAGGAACATACCGAAATCAATCCCGCTCAAAGCGGCCGGCAGATGGCCGACGATGCTGGTTTCGCTGGTGCGTCCGCCAATGGATTCGGCCATCGGGAAAACCTTCAGCCAGTTATGGCTTTTGGCGTGCTTATCAAGTTTGCTGTCCTGCATGGTAATGGCGCAGGCGTACTGGCTGTAATCCAAACCGGCCTGAGCGTAGGCATTTTCCAGCGCAGTAAGGTTGTTGAGCGTTTCCTGCGTGCCGCCGGACTTGGAGACACAAAGCTGCAAAGTGCGGTCAAGTTCGATGATATCTTTAAGATCATTCAAACCGGCACTGTCGGTGTTGTCCAGAAAGTAGACTTTAAGACCATTGCGGCGCTCAGTTTGATTCTTTTCGTTCCAATACGGCCCGTTGATGGCAAACTGCAGCAGCTGCGGCCCCAGCGCCGAACCGCCGATACCGTTGACCACTACCGCATCAAAAGTTTTGCCGGTGCCGGAAACGATCCGGCCTTCCCGCACGTCGGCAGCAAAACTTTCCACCGCCTTGAACAGCTCCGACGAGCGGTAAACTGCCCGGTCGGTAAAGTGCGTGACTTTGCGGTTTTCGTCGGGGTTTTTGATCGCTCCGGCTTCCAGTGCGGCCATTTCCTGAGCGGCCCGCTGGAATTTATCCTGCAGCGCATCCAGCTGCTCCCAGGTAATGTTCATGCGCGAAAAATCGATCGAAAAGCCGCTGTAGGCGTCGGTCATCTTCATCTTCATTTCAGAGATCCCTTTATTTTTTTACTTTATTTATTTATTCATTATGTTGTACAAGTATTCTACAAAACTTTTATCAGACGGCAGCCACGCCACTGATGTTAATTCATCCGCACCCAGCCAGCGGAACTTCTGCCCCTCGCAGGCTTGCGGTTCGCTGCCGGGCAGCTTTTGCGCCCGGATAAAGTGCAGAATTATTTGCTTGCCAACTTCCGGCACAAACTCCAGACGGTACATACTGTGGTGCAGCTGCACATCCAGCGCCAGCTCCTCGCGCAGTTCCCGCTGCAGCGCCGCCGCCGGACTCTCGCCGGGTTCCAGCTTGCCGCCGGGGAACTCCCAGCTGCCGGCGCACGCCTTATCCTCCGGCCGCTGAGCGGCCAGCACTTTACTGCCGTTAAAGATCACCCCGGCAACGACTTCGATCACCTTGCATCCCATCGCAAGTATTATTCCATGATCTTGCGCAAAGCTTCATTCAAAGCGTTCAAACTCTGCACGCCAATGAGCGTGGTCTGCACTTCGCCGTTTTTGAAAAACACAAATGTCGGCACGGTGCGCACATCGAACTGCGCAGCCAGTTCCGGACATTTTTCAATATCGATCTTGGCAATTTTCACAGTTTGCTCATCCAAATCAGCCGCCGCCTTCTCCAGCAGCTTCATCATCATCTTGCATGGCCCGCACCAGACCGCAAAAAAATCGACCAGCACGGCCGGACTGTTTACATTTGCCTGAAACTCGGACTCGTTCCATTCTTGGATCATTGCCATAATTCTCTCTCCTGTGCTTGCGCTGCTATTTCAACAGCAGGTTTAATAATTTATATCGACAACTTACTTTTGTCAAAGTTTCTTCATAAAAAAATATCAGTTGTTCCAACGGAAATTTGAAAAAAAACTTTTTGGCTGTATCTTTAAAAGAAAAGCCGATTCAAACTTTGTTCGGTGTTAATTTACAGTAAGGATCAAATAATCTCATGAAGTCTGAGTTAAAAAATCTGTTAGCAGTGGGGATGTTTTGCTTGCTGGCGCTGCTGGGTACCGGATGCGGGCAGGAAAAAGCCCCCAAACTGGTGATGGTCACCAATGCGGCTTTTCCGCCGTTTGAGTATGTGGAAGGCAAAAAAATCGACGGCATCGATCCGGCGATCATCCGGCTCATCGCCGAAAATCTGGGCTTTGAGCTGGAAATCCAGGATATGAACTTTGAATCCCTGATCGCCGCCGTGCAGTCCGGCAAAGCCGATATTGCCGCCGCCGGGATCACCGTCACAGAAGAACGCAAAAAACAGGTGCTTTTTTCCATGCCCTATGTGGTCACCAAGCAGGTGATCATCGTCAAAAAAGATTCGCCGATCTCCAACAGCGCCGATCTTAAAAACAAACGTATCGGCGTGCAGCACGGCACGACCGGCGATATGTATGTAACAAAAAATATTCAGGAACCGGAACGTTACGCCAACGGCCCGCTGGCGGTGGCTGCGCTCTGCGCCGGTAAACTGGATGCAGCGGTCATCGACGGCGAACCGGCAGAAGTCTTTGTTGCTCAACGGCCCATCCTGAAGATCCTCCCCGAGCCGCTCACCGCCGAAGAATACGCTTTTGCCATCGGCAAACACAATCCGGAACTGTACAGCAAAGTCAACAGCGAGCTGGCCAAACTCAAAAATTCCGGCCAACTGGACGAAATCATTGCCCACTACCGGCAGACACACAGCCAAAACGCCGCCCAGACCCAGGCGCTGGATAAAGGCGGCCTCTGGGAGCAGCTGCGGAGCTCATTTGAAATAAACTTTGTCAAAGATCAGCGCTATCTCTATCTCTGGCGGGGCTTTATTGTTACACTCAAGGTCACTTTTCTGGCGTTGATCATGGGTATCGTCATTGGTTTTACGGTGGCGGTCATCCGCAGTGCTGCTGACCAGACCGGCAAACTCAAACTGCTGAACCTGTTCTGCCGCATCTATCTGACAGTGATCCGGGGTACGCCGGTGGTGGTGCAGCTGCTGATCATTTACTTTGTGATCTTCGGCGCAGTGGATGTGGATAAAGTGGTGGTGGCGGTCATCGCCTTCGGCATCAACTCCGGAGCTTATGTGGCCGAAATCATCCGCAGCGGCATCATGTCCATCGACCGGGGCCAGATGGAAGCTGGGCGCAGTCTGGGCCTGAGTTACGCTCAAACCATGCGCTGTGTGATCCTGCCGCAGGCGTTCAAAAATGTGCTGCCCGCTCTGGGCAATGAGTTTATTGTGCTGCTTAAAGAAACCAGCGTATCAGGATTTATTGCGCTGCAGGACTTGACCAAAGGCGGCGATATCATCCGCAGTCAGACCTACGATGCCTTTTTGCCGCTGATCGCAGTGGCGTTGATCTATCTGGCAGTAGTCATGCTGCTCAGTACCTTGCTCAATGGTTTGGAAAAGAGGTTGAAGAAAAATGAGTGAAGTTATATTTGAACTCCGGGATCTGGTCAAATCTTTCGGCAGCTTGAATGCGCTTGATCAGGTAAGTACAGTCATCAACCGGGGCGAGGTGGTTTTTATTGTCGGGCCCTCCGGTTCGGGCAAAAGCACGCTGCTGCGCTCGCTGAATCTGCTGGAAAAACCCACCGCCGGCGACATCCTCTTCAAAGGCAGCAGCATCATCAAAGGTCATCTTAAAATCAACAAGTTCCGCCAGCAGGTCGGAATGGTGTTCCAACACTTCAATTTGTTCCCCAATCTGACCATCCACGAAAATATCGTGCTGGCTCCGGTCAAGACCGGGCGTTTTCCGGCGCAGGAAGCAGCCCGCAAAGCGGATGCCCTGTTGGAACGCATCGGGCTGCTGAGCAAGCGCAACGCCTATCCCAACCAGCTTTCCGGCGGTCAGAAACAACGCGTGGCGATCGTCCGGGCGCTGGCAATGAATCCGGATGTGCTGCTGTTTGACGAACCGACCTCGGCACTGGATCCGGAAATGGTCGGCGAAGTGCTGGCTTTGATGAAAGATCTGGCGCAGGAAGGCATGACCATGGTGGTCGTCACCCACGAAATCGGTTTTGCCGCCGAAGTTGCTGACCGGGTGATCTTTATGGATCACGGCAAGATCGTTATGGAAGGCAGCGCCGAAGCAGTGATCAAAAATGCTCAGAATCCCCGGGTCAAAGAGTTTTTTGCCAAGGTGCTGTGATTTTCAGCACCCGGCAGTAATAATGCACATTTTTTATAAACTGCGCCCGAACGCCCGGGTCACGCCTTTGCTTTTCAACAGCTGCAGAAGATTGCCGGAAAATACCTGCTGCTGCTCAACTTCGCTGAAATCGCGCCTGCAGCGTTCGATGAACGGCATGAAGTCATACCCCGGATAATCGGTTCCAAACAGCAAACGCCCGGCGCCGAACAGCTCCCGGGCCCGGGGCAGCGTGTTGCGGCAAAGTCCGCCATGCAGACCGCTGATATCCACATAAACATTTTCCAGATCGACCAGCAGCGGCAGCACATCCGGATTCAGATGACTGCCCACGATCGTCAGTTCCGGCAATGCCCTGGCCAGCGCAGCAACTTCCGGAGCATTGTGCAGCTGCACGATCAAATTGCGTTCGCAGCAGATGCGGAACAACTTCATCCAGCGTTCATCGTCAAAGCGTATATCGGTGTGGTAGGAGAGGTTTTCGCCCACCCAGACCAGATTCCGTTCGCCGAATTTATCCAGATAATAGCAGCTGAGCTCAAAAAAATCCGGATGCAGCCCCACCCCCGGATAGAGAAAATCACTTTGCTGCTCAAAAAGTTCCAGCGCCTCATCATTGCCGCCGGCCAGATCGCCGGCGTTTTTGCACATGGTGGCGTTGAGCGGACAAAAGAGTATGCCGTCAAGCTGACCGCTGCGCAGTTCAGCAATCATATCCTGCGGCGTATCCGCAGTTTTATAAAATTGACTGGCCGCCTGGCCAATGTGCGTGTGCGAATCGATTATCAACATAGTTCAAACTCCCGGTTTTATAATTGGAATAGCTTCTATATTAACTGGTTCCACATCCACATACTGAATGTGCGGCTGCTGGTTGTTTTTCCCCTCGGCCAAATCCATAAGCATATTGGCTGCATCGGAACCCAAGTGGAACGGATGCTGGTCGGCGCTGGCTAAATTATATGCATCGCTGATACCTTGCACATTGCCGAAGCCTGTAACCGAAATATGGTCGATTTTCTGCTGGCGCAGCACCCGCACCAGATCCAGAGCCAAGTCGTCAGTCGGAGTCATGATCACGCTGACCTGCGGAAAACGGCTCCGGATCTTGCGCAGCGTGCTGGAGGCATCGAACATCGAATACTCCATACCCACAAAAAGCCGCTCGCTGCAGCACTCAAGTCCATGCTGCTTAAAAGCATCCATAAAACCGTTGACCCGGTAAAAGCGGTGGCTGCACATATAGTCGCTGTGGGTGTAAACCACCACCTCCCGGTGGCCCCGTTTGATCACGGCTCCGGCCAGCGCTTTGGCACCTTCGTAATTGCGGTTGGCCACATGGAAGCAAGCCGGATCATAGACCGGCGAGCAAGTATCCACATAGACCGTCGGCAACGGCCAGCGTTCGGCATCCAGCATGGTGTAGCCGTGGGTGATGATCCCGGCGTATTTGCCGGAAGCGCAGACTTTATCCAGAAAACCTGCCATATCATCGGCCGTGGGCATGGCTACTTCCAAACCATACCCCCGATAAGCTGCCGCCATATAAATACCCTGCACCAGCGCAGCACAAAACATGTGCACAAGCTTGCCAAGATAGATGATATGCCCTTGCGGATAAAGAGTTAATGCCTTGACCCGGGTGCCGGAACCACGCACGCCGCGTTCCAGAAAACCCTTCTGAACCAGCTGCGAAACAGCTTTGTTGACCGTGACCCGACCGGCGTTGAAACGCTCCGATAATTCGTATTCACTTGGGAAGTGCCCGCCCGCCGGATACTTTCCGGCATTGAGTTCGGCTATAAGCGCAGCAGCAATATCGTCGATTTTTCCCATTTTTTCCTCCTGTTGCCAAGCTGTTTCCGGCGGACTTGCTCCGTATCTTGACCGCCCGGATCTAATATAGCACAAAAAAGTAACTGCGCCACAAAAATGCAAAAAAAATTTCTTTACCCCCTTGACAGGTTGCAGAATACGTTATATAATAGTTTGTAAGCAAATGAGAAAAATAATTCTGAAAGTAGTACAGTTACTTGACAAAAAAAATAAGGAGTCTGTAATTATGCGCAAAATACTCGTTTTTGTGGCCGCCTTGTGTGCTGCGATTCTGTCTGCCGCTCCGGTCGAAGTTACCAAAAAATATACCCTCAGCAGCAACAATGCTGTGGTCAAAGCTGGCGAAACGCTCAAATTCAAACTGCTTTTTGAGTGTGCCGATGGTGCTGAACTGGGCAGTTACAAAGCCTACGTTTTGCGCAAAAACGCCCCGGAAGCCTTCTTTGCCAAGCCGGAAGTCAAGCTCAAATACAGCAACGCCAAAACCAAAAAAGTCAGCTCTTACGATGCGATCTATCTGACGGATGACAAAAACTTTCAGCGCCGCATGAAGTCCGGCGAGTGCGACGTGGTCATCAACACTGCCGGTATGCCCGCCGGAGATTACGCAATTGCCGTGCAGTCGTGGCTGCTCAAAGAAAAGCGTTCATACTACAAGGCCGAGCTTTTTTATCTGACCATCAGCGAGGGCGATGACCGGAAGTTTGCCCCCACGCCGCAGCAGCTGCCCGCCGCCGCCTTGCGGAACAAGGCCGCCAGCTGGTACAAAAATTTTGCCATCGTGCCGGATAAACTTGCCGGAGCCGCAGGCACCAAATATCAGGTGACGTGCGACTTTACAGCTGCGGATAAATACTTTTTCGGCGGCTACTGCGTCTTTGTCATGCGCAAAAATGTTCCGGCCAAATTCTTTGAACGCAGCGGCCTCAAGATCAAGTTTGCCGACAAAGCCAAACAAACCCCTCACGGCAACGATCAGACCACGCTGGTCAAGTTCAAACACATGCCGTCAGTGGAAACACAAAAGTTTGATTTTGAACTTGATACTACCGGTTTCCCGCCCGGCGAATATAAGCTTTCGGTCGAAATCCGGCTGGTTGACCGTCAGACCCAAAAGACCAGTTACCCATTCAAGGTGCTGCCGCTGACCGTAAAATGAGGAAAAACCAAGATGCATAAATTTTTTGTTCTTTTGCTGCTGCTGAGTGCCGGAACGATGTGTTTTGCACAAAAAATCGTCATCCCCAAGCAATTGTGCAGCGGTCAAGCCGGCAGCGTGCTGGCTGCCGATGTGCCGTTTATGAGCAATTTTACGCTGAACGGCGCGCCGGAGAAAAAACCGCAGGCAGCTACGCATGTAAAAATGTTCCACGACGGCAAATACCTCTATGTGGGGATCAAAGCTGAAGAGCCTTACATGGATAAAATCAAAGCCAGTTGGGAATCAGCAGCTTACAGTATTTGGAACAACGACTCGGTCGAATTTAATTTTGACCCCGACGGCCGCAACCGCATCCTGGGCAAGATCATTGTCGATACGCTGGGCAACGTGGCAGATTTTTACGGTTTGGACGACAACACCGGCAATGACCGCTTTGTGCTGGAACGCTGCCGCAAAAGCTACACCAAGCTTATTTCGCTGGTCAAAAAATCCGACCACTGGAGCGTGGAACTGGCGATCCCGCTGGGGATTTTTTATTACGGCGAAAAGAAAGATAAACTTTCTCCCCGCATCAATATAGCCCGTACCCGTTACGCCGTACGGGAGGGCAGTGACCTTTTTCCGCTGGAAAGCAATACCCACAATTTCCCCCGCAAATTTCCCGAATTTGAATTTAAAGACCTGCAAACATCCGAATATGGCTACGCCGTGGAAGGACTCAGCATAAAAAACCGCAAAACCGCCGATGGTTTTGCTGCTCAAGTCAGTGCCAAAGTCATCAATCCGGCCAAACGGTTCCGCAACCTCAAAGCCGTGGTGCGGCTGCTGGATAAAAAAGGCAATGAGATCGCCACGCAAAGCAAGATCTTTGCCGCCTTGCCGGGCAAGCTGGCCAATGTAACAGTAACGCTCAAGCCGCAAACCCTGGGCAAATGCAAGGTGGAATTTGCGCTGCAGGAGCTGTCGGGAGTGCTTTTGAGCAATCAGCTGATGGATACGGTTTTGAGCTACAGCCCGATCACGGTCAAGGTGCTGGAACCGGCTTACCGCAACAATATTTACGCTTCCATGCCGGAGCTGAAAAAGATCCGGGCGCAAATCGATCTTTCTGAAGTTGACGGCAAGCCTTTGACGGCGACGTTGAGCGGCCCGGGCTATCGGAAGAGCGTGACCATCCAACAGCCGCAAGCCGTCAATACCGTGGAGTTTCCGTTTGAAAAAACCGGACTGGGCAGCTACACGCTGGAGGTCGGCAGCAGCAAAACTGTGATCAGAAAGTTGCCGCATCAGCCCCACGAAGTTTATCTGGATAAAAAAGGGGTGATCTATGTGGACGGCCGGAAGTTTCTGCCGTTCGGCCAGAGCTATGCCGGTGATGACTGGAAGACCCGGGGCGTGACCATTACCGAAACTCCCGCCCGCTGGGACAGCATCCCCAAAGCGTTATCCTACCTTGACCGGATGCACAAACATGGCGTCAAAGTCAAGCTTTATCCCTACTACCGGCCCGTCCCCGGCGAAGATCCGTTCGATAACGCCTCCCGCAGCCGGGGCAAACTAAGCGACCGTCAGAAAGAGCTGCTTAAAGAGTTCGTCGGCGCCGTGGGCAAGCACCCCGCCGTACTGGCGTGGTACAACGCCGATGAACCCGAAGGCCACGGCCACAACGAGGATTGGTACGCCGATATGCTGAAATTCATGCAGGAAATCGACCCCTATCACCCGACGGTGATCTGCAATTACGGCGTGGCCGGGCAGAAGCGTTTTTATGTGGGGTGTGATATATTGTTCCCGGATACCTATCCCAATTATTTTCAGGACGGCACCACCGAACTGGGACGCCGCAGCACCTACGAACACATCACCCACGCCACTGCGCTGCGCCCGGCGTGGCAGTGTCTGCATGGTTTTGACTGGGGCAAGATCAACAGCCGCGATTCGCACAGCCGGGCGCCGGATTACGATGAATTGCGCCAGCAGCTCTACAGTTCATTTTTGGGTAATGCCAAAGGCGTGACATTTTATGCGGCAACAACTTGGGGATATTTCAGCAATCAGCTGCGCTACGGCAAGGACTATCTGGGTCCGGAAGTGGACAGCTTGAAGGATCTGCTCTTGGAAGATACCGAACAATTGGTCAAATTCAGCGGCGCAGACCGCCGGAATTTTCTCTGCGGCATGAAGCGTTACCGGGGTGAATTTATCATCATTGCGGTGAATCTTTCTGATCGGCCCTGTACGGTGGAGTTCAGCAGCGTGCAGGCGTTGCCGGAAAAATTGGCCGTAGTGGGCGAAAATCGCTCGGTCAGCACCGGCAAAAACCGCTTCAGGGATTCTTTCAAACCGCACGAAACGCACGTTTATGCCAGCGGCAAGGTGGAAAACAACGCCGTTGATCACGCCAAAGTACGGCAGATCATCCAACAAGCCGATCTGGACCGCAAGCGGCCGGGCAATCTGGCGGCGGTGGAGCGGGAGCTGTCGTTGTCGGAGATCAACGAATACGGCAAGGGCAAGATCCCCGCTGCCGGGCCGGTCATCCGCTGCTCCAGCGAAATAGCGCTGCATCTGCCCAAGCAAAACACCTGCTACTTCCTGCATGACGGCGTGCGCATGAGCCGCACTCAGGAGATGATGACCTGGACTCCGCAATTCAGTGATAAAGCGCCCTGGGTGGAAATCGACTTCGGCAAAGAAGTGACCGCAGGACGGTGCGTGATCTACTCCGGCGGCAACGAAAAATATTTTTCGGTATTGCGCAAAGGCGCAGTACAAGTCCTTGATAAACAAGGAAAATTCCAGACCGTTGCAACATTTGACAACAACCAAAATTATGAATTGCAAGTCAAGTTTGCACCGGTAAAAACCCGGAAATTGCGGCTTGAGCTGCACGATTTTGCCCGGCGCCACCGGTTGCTCCATGAGTTGGAGGTTTATGAAAAATAAAAAACAGGATGCAGATTCAGAAAATCACGATGACAGCAGTTTCCACCCAAACTGCCAAACATCCGGAGAAATTGCGAAAGTTTATGACTGTTGAACAAAATACAGAAAAAAATCTGTTTTTTCAACAAAAAAAACTTGATAGTAGATAAGAATTGCAGTAAAGTTTTTAAAGAATATATTAACAAAGAGGTGATGATCATGCAAAAATTATTCAGGAAAAAGAGTTTTACACTCATTGAGCTTCTGGTAGTAATCGCTATCATAGCAATTCTGGCGGCCATGCTGCTTCCGGCGCTTTCCGCCGCCCGGGAGCGGGCCCGCACCGCCAGCTGCACAGCCAAACTCAAGCAAATCGGTCTGGCCGATAAGATGTATACCGACAGCAACGCCGATTTCCGGCCCGATTACACCTACAGCAATATGCATATCATGCAGGGGCAATACTTCAATAAATCCTCGGTTGCCGGGTGGCTGCATACACCGGACGCCTTGGTTGCCGGTGGATTTTTCGGCGAAGAACGCAATGCCCCCGCTTTGAATGATCAGTATGAAAAATTCTTCAAATGTCCCAGCGATACAAGCGTTTACGGCGTTGAGTCCTCCCCCGGGGCCCAGCAGATATATTTGAGCTACACCTACTGGAACTTCAACTCCAAAGACTGGGTGGATGGCAAATTCAGCAAAGCCACCACCTGGCAGGGCAAGGACAACGGTACCGAAGAAATGCGCCGCCGTTCGTTCGCCGGCGACAATCCCTCGTGTGTGATCTGGAACGATATATTGCGTGATTATCCGGCCACCGGCAAACCCCACCATGCAGCATCGGCCAATGCTCTCTACATGGGCGGCCATGTGACGACCGTACCGATGAAACAGAGCGATTTTGACTATTGTTTTTCGGGCTCGCACTACTACAGAGCTGCAAGTTTTTTGGATGAAATAAAGTAAAAACAGGAGATTTTAACTATGAAAAAATCCCATCCGTTTACCCTGATCGAGCTGTTGGTCGTGATTGCAATCATTGCAATTTTAGCGGCGATGCTGCTGCCGGCGCTTTCCGCAGCCCGGGAACGGGCCCGCAACTCCAACTGCATTGCCAACCTCAAACAGATCATGCTGGCCGATGCCATGTATGCTGCGGACAACAAAAATTACCGGGCCAACTGTGGCTATGCCAACTACGCTTATCCTTACCGTGCGCACTACTACACCGGAACTTTTGCGGCCACCAATTACTTTTTCCCGGCGCAGTTTTTGATCTTCTACGGCTATTTGGGCGATCGCCCGGATAACGTTGCGGGCATGGATGAAACCTGCAAGCGGTTCTTCAAATGTCCCAGTGATTCGGCCAATTTCGGGACGGTTTCCAGCGGTTCGCAGATCCATTTGTCGTATGCCGTATTTATGATGAATGCCTCCCACATTGCCGGTTACGGCAGTTTCTGGAAAGCCGAGCAGGTGCGGGATGTCATCACCGCTGAACCGGGATTGACTACCTGGATCGATCAGCCGGGGCCGCCCTCCGCCGGACAGGCCATTTACGGCCCGGCCAAAGCCGATGGCGGCGCCCCCAACCACACGGGCGGGATCAACTCAGCGCACATCGATGGCCATGTAAAAAGCACGCCGTGGACCGAAAGCCAGCGCCTGGCCTGGACCGATACCAGCCAGCACGCCCGGATCGCCTGGCAGCTGGATGAGATCGATAAAGATTAAAAAAACGCTGAAAATACACTTTTGAACTTGACAAAATAGCATTTTCAGAGTAAGTTTATTGCGCATCAGGCAGGTTATCGACCATGCCGTGATGCGCTTTTTTCGTGACGATATATAAGGAATCATTTGAGTTATGGGTTGTGAAATAGAGCGGAAGTTTCTGGTCGATCCCCGGCGATGGCAGCCGGAAGCTCCCGG
Organism: Lentisphaerota bacterium; assembly: GCA_015061575.1. Lineage (GTDB taxonomy): Bacteria > Verrucomicrobiota > Lentisphaeria > Victivallales > Victivallaceae > SIG78. The sequence goes on along the minus strand of SUWF01000034.1, from coordinate 14,408 downwards.
CGTAAAAATGGTGCAGTGCTATCTGGTGCGCTCCGAAAAACTCACCCTGCGGCTGCGGCTGGCCGGGGAACAGGCGTTTTTGACAATAAAAGGGCCGGTCAACGGTATATCGCGCAGCGAGTTTGAATACCCCATCCCCCGCCAGGACGCTATGGATATGCTGCGGGAATTCAATCCCGATAACTGCGTAAGCAAAGTCCGCTACTATACCCAAGTCGGTCAGCACCGCTGGGAAGTGGATGTTTTTGAAGGCAAAAATCACGGGTTGATAACCGCCGAAATCGAACTGAACAGCGAAGCTGAGGAGTTCGTCATGCCCGACTGGGCGACGATGGAAGTATCGTCAGATCCCCGCTACCGCAACGCCTGCCTGGCAGTAAAACCGTTTGCGGAATGGAAAAGTGACGGAAAAAGTGACGATGGAAGTGACGGAAATATGACGGCAAAGTGACGGATGCTTTAATATTTAATTATGAGTATATTAGAAAAAATCACCACCCCGTCAGATCTTGAGCATTTGAACAGTGCCGAAACGCTGCAGCTGGCCGCTGAACTGCGGGAATGCATCATCAGTACGGTCGGGCGCTGCGGCGGACATCTGGCCCCGAATCTGGGCACCGTAGAATTGACGATCGCCTTGCTGCGGAGTTTTGATTTGCCGCATGAGCGCATCATCTGGGACGTGGGCCATCAATGCTACAGTTACAAACTGCTGACCGGACGGCAAAAGGATTTTGCCCGGCTGCGGCAGTTCAACGGCTGCTGCGGTTTTCCGGTGCGGGGCGAAAGCGCCTTTGACTGCTACAGTGCCGGTCACGCCGGAGTGGCGATCTCGGCGGCGTTGGGCATGTGCGCCGCCCAAAAAGCCGGCGATCATCATAAAGTCATTGCCGTGGTCGGCGACGGCGCCATCGGTTCCGGCGTGGCGCTGGAAGGACTGAATCAGGTGCGTGACCACGGCAGGAATCTGGTTATTGTACTGAACGACAACAAGATGGCGATTTCGGAAAATGTGGGAGCCATCTCCCGGGCGCTCAACCGCATGATGACCAGCATCCGCTACCGCTGGATCAAAAATTGTGCCAAAGCATTGCTCGGTCTGCTGCCCCGTTCCCGCAAATTGACCCATTATGTCAGCCGGCTTGAGGATGCGGCCAAAAGTCTGCTGCTGCCGGGCGGGATCTTCGGCGAATTGGGCATCCGCTATCTGGGGCCGATCAACGGGCACGATATGGCAGCATTGGAGCGGACTTTCAACTCAGTCAAAAATGATGACCGGCCGGTGATAATCCATGTTGTTACCGAAAAGGGTCGGGGGTACGCTCCGGCGGAAGCTGCCCCGGAACACTTTCACGGTGTCGGGGCATTCAATACATCCACCGGAACGGCGCTGAAACCATCGGTGCCGGGATTTTCGAGTGCTTTCGGGCAGGCCGCCTGCGAACTGGCAGCCGCCGTGCCGGAGCTGCACGCTGTGGTGGCCGCTATGACCGGCGGCGTGGGACTGAGTAAATTTGCCGAACTCTATCCGGAGCGTTTTTTTGATGCCGGTATGGCCGAAAGTCATGCGGTGAGTTTTTCCTCCGGTCTGGCGGCGGCGGGCAAGCCGGTGATCTGCGCAATTTATGCCACGTTTATGCAGCGCAGTCTGGATAATATTTTCCACGATGTGTGTTTGATGAAACTGCCGGTGGTTTTTGCTCTTGACCGGGCCGGGCTGGTGGAAGACGGGCCCACGCATCACGGCATTTACGATTTGGGATTCCTGCTGGCGATGCCCAATTTGACCATTCTGCAGCCGGGGTGCGAAGCGGAGGTCAAGCCGATGCTGGAGTTTGCACTGCAGCAAAATGCCCCGGTGGTGATCCGTTATCCCCGGGGCAACAGCGATGCGGCGCAGCGCAGCAATATGCCCGCAGTTTCTCCCATAAGCATGGGGCGCTCCGCAGTGTGGCGCAACGGCAGCGATCTGGCGATCTACGCTGCGGGCGCCGAAGCGGTGCGGGCGTTGGCCATTGCCGATGAATTGCAGAAAAATCATGCGCTTTCCTGCAAAGTAGTCAACGTAAGATTCCTTAAACCCTTTGATGAAAACGCCTTGCTGAGCGATGCCGGTTCGATGCCCATTTTTACGCTGGAAGATCACGTTGCCGCTACCGGTTTGGGCTCAGTTGCAGCGCAAATTCTCAGTCAGAGCAATTTGCCCAATCACGTTGATTTTACGGCGCTGGGGCTGCCGGATAATGGAACAGTCGGTTTTGGATCGGTGGATAAACTCCGCTCGGCGTGGGAGTTGGATACAGCTGCCCTGACACTCAGGATCGCCCGCAAGCTGCAGCACTAAAATACTTTTCAAGCCAGAACATCGGCGATTTCCGGCGGCAATTCAGCCGTAAAAGTCATAACTTCCTTGCGTACCGGATGCACAAAACTCAATTGGCAGCAATGCAGTGCCTGCCGGGGCAGTAAAAGTTGCCGGCGGTCAGCCTCGCTTAAAGTATCCAGCGCCAGACGGCGGTAAAATTGCTCGTTCAAGCCGTAGAGTTTATCGCCCACGACCGGAAAACCCATTCCGTGCAGCGTGGCCCGGATCTGGTGCATCCGGCCGGTGCGCAGTTCGGCCGCCAGCAGCGTGTAGGCTTTATTGCCCTGCAGGGGAGTAAAAACTGTTTCCACAGCCATGCCGCCAGCCGGGGCGGGAGCTTCAGTATCAAAGCTTTGCGCAATAAATTTCTGCTTTTTCTTTATAGGCGAAGCCAGATCCGGCACCAGATACCCGCTGGCGGTGCATTTTTGCGCAAAAACTCCATGCACCAGCACATTGTAGACTTTGATCATATCCGGCAGAGTTTTATTGATTTCGCCAGCGATCCGGGGCTGTTTGGCGGCGATCAGCAGACCGGAAGTTTCCCGGTCAAGGCGGTTGACAAAATGCACTTTTCCGTAATTATCATCGGCCAGCAGCGCCCAGAGCGTGTGGGCAAAATAGGGCCCCGCCGGATGCACCGGCAGATTGCCGGGCTTGTTGATCACCAGCAGATATTCATCTTCAAAGATGATTTGATAATCCTTGCGCACGTCCGGTTCGATCAGGGCAGTCGGAAAGTATTCAAGCAGTTCATTGCCGTTAAGTTTGACTGCCGGATCATAAGAAATTTCTCCGTTGAGCGCCAGTTCGCCATTTTGGATCTTCTGCAGCCACTCCTCCCGGGCGTGATAGGCAAAACGCCCGCTCAAATAATCCAGCAGTGTTTGTCCGGCCGCCGCCGGCGGCAAGCGGGCCGCAACTATGCGTTTCATAAGCTGCTGCCGTCAAAAATCACGGCGATCTCATCACAGCAATGCTGTTTGGGGCAGCGGGAACAATCGGCCCAGATTTTTTCGGGAAAGAGTTCTTTTTCAACGATTTGGAAATTGATCCGTTCAAAGAATCCCGGCTGCAGTGTCAGAGCAAAAAGCCGGAAGCTCTGGCGCTCGCTGTGGAGTCGGGATATGGCCTTTTCGACCAGCTTGCGCCCGATGCCGCCGCAGCGCAGATCCGGCTGGATAGCCAGCGAACGCACTTCCAGCAGATCGTTGCCGAAATCCCGCACCGCCATGCAGCCCAAAAGCTGACCGTCCGCATTGACTGCCACTGTGAAATTTTTGAGATAAAAAGTTATATCTTCTTCGCTGCGGTCAAGCAGAACCCCTTGCTGCGCATAATCATGCAGCAATTTATGGATATTGGGCACATCGCTTTGCTGTGCCGGACGTAATATCACAGATCCGTTCATTCCTGCTCCGGAGCTGCTTCCAGAGCAGCAGCAGTATTTTCGGCAACCTGACCGATCTGCCGGAATTTGTCGTAACGCTGGGCCCGGAGTTCTTCAACGCTGAGTTTCTGCAGGGCTTTAAGATTCTTTTCCAGCGCCGCTTTCAGGTTTTTGGCCGCCGTATCGTAATCCACATGGGCTCCCCCCATGGGTTCGTCGATAACTTCGTCGGCCACACCCAGTTTGGTCAGATCCGCCGCAGTAAGTTTGAGTGCTTCAGCCGCCCGGGGGGCAAAGGAGCGGTTTTTCCAGAGGATCGCAGCGCAGCCTTCGGGGGTGATGACCGAGTAGTAGGCATTTTCCATCAGCAATATCTTGTTGCCCACGCTTATACCCAGCGCCCCGCCGGAGCCGCCTTCGCCGATGACCACAGCAATGACCGGCACGCTCAGCGAAAACATATCGCGCAAGTTCACCGCAATAGCTTCGCCGATATGGCGTTCTTCGGAGGCCACGCCGGGGAATGCTCCGGGTGTATCAATAAAGGTGATGACCGGCACACCGGCCCGGTCGGCCATATTCATCAAACGCATAGCTTTGCGGTAGCCTTCTGCGCTGGGCCAGCCGAAGTTGCGGAAGAGGTTTTCGCGCATATCCCGCCCCTTCTGGGTGCCGACGACCATGACCGGAGCGCCGTTGAAGCGGGCAAAGCCGCCCACGATGGCTTTATCATCGGCAAAACGCCGGTCGCCATGAAATTCCATAAAATCCGTAAAAATGCGGGAAATGTAATCCAGTGCATAGGGCCGTTCGGGGTGACGGGCCAGCTGTACCCGCTGCCAGCTGGACAAATTGGCATAGGTATTGCGGATCGTTTCGTCCAGCTGCGCCTCCAGCATTTTTATGCAATTGGCCATTGCATCGCCGGGATGGGTGGAACTGATTTGCGAGAGTTCCTGCAATTTAGTTCTGAGTTCGGCAATAGGTTTTTCAAAATCCAGATAAAATTCAGCCATAATCTACTCGTGCTCCCAAGCTGTTAATTGATTTTCACTGGCGGCCGGGCCGCACTTCAACTGTTTACTAACCTTATTTTGGTACAAAAATACTGTCAACTCCGATATAATATACAGTTTTAGCGTACTTTTTGCAATAAAATCGTCAAAAAAAGTTGCGGAAATGCAAAGCTGCGTTATATTCCTTAACAGGAACCCGGTTGGGTGCAGCGATCTGTATCCGGCAGATTCGGGCTGAAAAACCCGCTTTTTTTTCAAGAAAGGATATTCTTCTATGAGCGAAAAGATCCCCCCTGAAGTCAATCCCGCCAACCACCCCAGCCGTCAGAAATTTGCCTCGGAGATCATCAACCGTCAGTTCGATACCTGGCGCATATTCCGGATCATGTCGGAGTTTGTGGAAAGTTTTGAAGATATGGCCGAAATCGATACACCGCTGGTCACAGTTTTCGGTTCGGCCCGCACGCCCCGGGATAATCACTGGTATCAGGAGGCGGAAAAACTGGGCAGACTGCTGGCCGAAAGTCAGTACGGAGTCGTTACCGGCGGCGGCGGCGGGATCATGGAAGCTGCGCATAAGGGCGCCTTTGAAGCCAACGGTACCACCGTGGGTTTGAACATCGTCCTGCCGCATGAACAGCACCCGAATCCCTATCAGACGCACTCGCTGGACTTCCGGTACTTTTTTATCCGCAAAGTCAATTTTCTCAAATATTCGGTCGGAGTTTTTATTTTTCCGGGCGGCTTTGGAACCATGGATGAGTTTTTTGAGTCCATTACTCTGGTGCAGACCAACAAAGTCAACCGCATCCCGCTGATCCTGGTGGGCAGAGAGTTCTGGAGCGACGGCGTAAAGTGGATAAGCAATACGCTGGGCGGCGACGGTTACATATCGCCGGATGATACTGAACTTTTCCGGGTGGTCGACAGCGCCGAAGAAGGCATGGCCTACCTCAAAGAGTGTCACCGTTTCGGCGTAACCGGCACAGTGCGGTACGATATTTGAGCAAATAGTTTGCAAAATCCGATTATCGGGTTATATTATATGCGGGTTGTTGATCGGATACGCGATCCGGTCAGCGAGCAAGAACAACCTGAAAAATCCTTAAGGAGATGTGAAAATGGCTGCTAAAGTTGACAGCACGACCTGCGCCGGTTGCGGCGTTTGCGTTGCCGCCTGCCCGGTCGAAGCGATCGAAATCGTGGACGGCGTGGCTAAGATCGACGAAGAAAAATGCATCGAATGCGGTGCCTGCGTCGGCGAATGCCCCTGCGGCGCGATCTCTCTGTAATTTGCAGAGTTGATCCGTTAAAAAAGCCCTGTCTTACTGCAAGACGGGGCTTTTTTGTATCAGGATGCTGTGCAGGATACGCCCGGGCAGGATTTTTAGTCGGAAAATTGATGCCGGGCAAGGTTTTGAATTGGAATTTTTCTCCGTATGCTGTATATTAACTTCCCAAACAACCGCAACACTGGGCAGTTATATAACTGCTGCACAAATCACAGAGGATTTTTATGAGTATGTTTGACAAGATTCAAGTACCCGCCGGTGATAAAATCACCGCTGATGCCAATGGCAAACTTCAGGTATCCGATCAGCCGATCGTGGCTTTTATCGAAGGCGACGGTACCGGGCCGGATATTACCAGAGCAAGTATGCACATCTGGAACAGTGCAGTCGAAAAAGCTTACGGCGGCAAGCGCAAGATCGCCTGGATGGAGGTTTTTGCCGGCGAAAAAGCCAACGCTGTTTACGGCAAAGAACTCTGGCTGCCGGATGAAACTGTTGAAGCTATCCGGGAATATCTGGTGGCGATCAAGGGCCCGTTGACCACGCCGGTCGGCGGCGGGATCCGTTCGCTGAACGTGGCTCTGCGCCAGCAGCTGGATCTCTATGTATGCTTGCGCCCGGTACGCTACTTTAAGGGCGTGCCTTCACCGGTCAGGGAACCGGAAAAGACCGATATGGTGATCTTCCGCGAAAACTCCGAAGATATTTACGCCGGGATCGAATGGATGGCCGGTACGCCGGAAGCGCAGAAAGTCATCGAATTTTTGCAGAAAGAAATGAATGTTAAAAAGATCCGCTTCCCCGAATCCAGCAGCATCGGCATCAAACCGGTCAGTAAAGACGGCTCCGAACGGCTGGTGCGGGCGGCCATGGAATACGCCATCAAGCACAAGCGGCGCAATGTGACGCTGGTGCATAAAGGCAATATCATGAAGTTCACCGAAGGCGGCTTCAAAAACTGGGGCTACGATCTGGTGCGGCGGGAATTTGCCGACGTGGCAGTTCCGGCTCCGGAGTGCGATTGGCAGGCTCCGGAAGGCAAGATTCTGGTCAAAGACTGCATCTGCGACGCATTTTTGCAGCAGATCCTCACCCGGCCGGATGAATACGATGTGGTGGCCACACTCAATTTGAACGGCGACTATGTATCTGATGCGCTGGCGGCTTGCGTGGGCGGCATTGGTATTGCACCGGGAGCGAACATCAACTATGTTACCGGCCATGCGCTCTTTGAAGCCACTCACGGTACGGCTCCCAAATATGCCAATCTGGACAAGGTGAACCCCAGTTCGCTGGCACTTTCCGGCGAAATGCTGCTGCGCCACATCGGCTGGGATGAAGCGGCGGATCTGGTGACTCGCGGCATTGAAAAAGCCATTCAGGATAAGGTCGTAACTTACGACTTTGCCCGGTTGATGGAAAATGCCACCGAGGTATCCTGCTCCGGCTTTGCCAAGGCCGTAGTTGAGCGCATGTAATTAAAACAGAATCTCCGCCGCATTGCGGCATTGCCACAGCTCCGGTTCAAATGCAGACAGCTGCACTTGAGCGGGGTTTTTGGCGTTTGTAAAATTCTGTTTCAGATTAAGGAATTTTATTATGAAATTTATTTCAATGCTTGATGAAGATCTTTTTCTGGAAAGCGTTTCCGGCAGCAGCCGCAGCGAAGTTTACAGCTCGATGCTCAATGCGTTGTCGGACTATGCTGAGCTGGAGCTGGATACAGCTGCTCTGACCCGGGAAATGATCGAACACGAAGATAGCGTCGGAGCTATGCTGCCGAATTTGGCGATGCCGCATTTGCGCATAGCCGAGCTGCACGATTTGTATATAGTTATCGGCCTGCCGGAAAATCCGGCGGCATTGGGTACAGATGTAGTTTTTATGTCACTGATCGGCGATGGCATGTCGGATGTCTATTTGAAGATGCTTTCGACGCTGGGCCGCAGCTTGGGCAAAAAAGAAAATCTGGACGCATTTGTGGCCGCTGCCAAAGCCGGACGCTCAGCGTTCTGGGAATATATGCGCAGCTGCGGCATGACCTTGCGGGAAGTTGTAAGCGCCGAGGACGTAATGAGTCCGGTCAGGGAAGTACTCAGAACCGATGCTCCGCTGTCCAAGGCCTTTGACTTGTTTTTTTCCGGGCACTGCCGCTTTTTGCCGGTGGTGGATAACGAAGGACGGCTGGCCGGAGAGCTTTCGGCCCGGGAGGTGATCAAAAGCTTCTTCCCGGAATATGTATTTATGATGGAAAATTTGAACTTTCTCAATGATTTTGCGGTTTTCAACGAAATTTTCCACTCCGAACACTCGCTGCCGGTTTCCCGCTACATGAACAGCGAACCGGCCATGGCCACTTTGGATACACCTTTGATCCAGCTGACATTGCTTCTGATCAAACAGGGTTCCGGGGATGTTTATATTGTTGATGACGATAATAAACTCCAGGGCGTGTTCAAAACAGATAACGTAATCAGCAAAGTTTTGCGGGGATAAAATCAGGTTTTGGGATTATGGATTGGACTTTCTGGATAGGAACAGTGGTCTTTCTGGCCACATATATACTCATTGCCACCGAAAAAGTGCATAAGGTGATCTGCGCTCTGGCAGGCGCAGCATTGATGTTTATTTTTGTGCTGGGCAAGAATCACGGGCACGATGCATCGCCGCTGGATGCCTGGGCCCACAATGTCAATTTTGACGTTATTTTTACGCTTTGCGGCATGATGATACTGGTGAATATACTCAGTACCACGGGGTTGTTTCAGTATGTGGCGATCAAATGCGCCAAGCTGGCCAAGGGCGGCCCGCTGAAAATGATGATCCTGCTTTCGCTGGCCACGGCGTTCATGTCGGCATTTCTGGACAATGTAACGACCATCTTGCTGGTGGCTCCGGTAACGCTGCTGGTCTGCGCCGAACTGGGAGTATCAGCGGTGCCGTTTTTGATGGCCGAAACGCTCTCCAGCAATATCGGCGGAACCGCCACTTTGATCGGGGATCCGCCCAACTTGATCATCGGGTCGGCGGCCAAGCTGGACTTTGCGGCCTTTCTGGTCAATCTGGCTCCGTTTATTATAGTAGTAATGATCGTGTACATGGCGGCGTTGTACTTTTATTACCGCAAAAAACTCTATGTAACAGTCGAAAAACGCGCCCGGATCATGGAATTGGACGAAAAAGCAGCGATCACCGACCGGAAAAAACTGCGCAATGGATTGATCATTATGGTGTTGACCATTATGGGATTTCTTTCGCACAGCGTTACTGGTCTGGAGCCGGGCGTGGTAGCCATGGCCGGGGCGGCGGCAGCACTGGCCGTCTGCAAGGTGGATGTGGAAAAAGCTCTGGAAAAAGTCGAATGGGTGACATTGTTCTTTTTCATCGGGCTGTTTGTGCTGGTTTCCGGAGCTAAAGAGTGCGGCTTGATCGACTTGATCGGCAACAACCTCAAGGTGTTGGATAAAGTGCATCCGCTGGCAACGATTTTGATCGTCATGTGGGTTTGCGGCTGCGCAGCGGCGGTGACCAACAATGTGTCGTTCACGGCGGCAGTGGTGTCGATCATCGCGCTTTTTATGCAGAATGCGCCGGTTTTTCACGGCAATGCGCAGTTGTGCGAACTCATGTGGTGGGGCTTGGCCCTGGCGGTCTGCTTAGGCGGCAACGGCTCGCTGGTGGGAGCGGCAGCCAATCTGGTGGCGGTCGGTCTGGCCGAAAAAGCCGGGCAAAAGCTCACATTCATGGATTTTCTGCGCTACGGATTACCGGTAACGCTCGGCAGTATGGTGCTGGCAAGCGTCTACATAGCAGCGCGTTACTATTACCAGACAGGATTTTGAAGCATTGGAAGAGTTCACTGTAAGCAAAATAACGGCCCTGACCTTGCAGCAGCGTCAGGAACTGCTGCACTTGTTCGTTGATGCAGACTTTGTTCTGCCCGACGAAGGCTCCGATTGGCTTGATTCCGCCATCCGGGGGTCGTTGCTGGCAGCTGGAGTTTTTACCGCCAGCGGAGAGCTGATCGGCTTCGCCCGGGCACTGGGCGATGGAGTCAGCGATTGTTACATACAGGATGTAACGATCCGCCGGGATTTCCGCCAACTTGGTTTGGGCAGTAAGCTGATGGATTTTATGCTCACTGCCCTCGCTGAACAGAATATTGACTGGGTGGGGCTGATCGCCACGCCCGGCAAAGCGGATTTTTACCGGCAGCTGGGCTTTGAAGTTTTGGAAAATCATACGCCGATGATCCTGAAAAGATCATCGGTTCAACAATAAAATCTATGAAGGGGTGCTGTTATGGAAAAAAACTGCGTATCTGAGGAATATAAATTTATCGGCGGCTATGGCAACAGCCTTAACCGCAAAGTTTTCACTATTGATTCAAAGCCGCAAAAAGCTGTGCTGCAAATCACCGCTGACGCTCACACTTATGCTAAAAAATCCTGGATGCAGCCCCCCGGAGGCAGCAGTGATGCCGGCAATTGGCTGCTGGGCGGCAGTTTCCTCAAATACCGCATTTTTGTCAATGGCAGCGCCGTGGGAGCGGGGCCGTTCCGGGCGATCAAGACCGGCAATATGGTTTGCCACAAGTTTGATGTGACGGAATTTCTGCAAACAGGCGAAAACGTGCTGGGCGTCTTCAGCCGGGGCGAAAAATATGGTTTCAGCTGCCAGTTGACTATGACGATGATTGATGGCAGCGAGCAAACCGTAATTTCTGACCGCAGCTGGAAGTATTTTAATGTTAATGATATATACAGTCCGGTGTGCTGGTTCCGCCAGAGTATATCGCAGGATTTCAAGGGCGGAGCGGGCCCCGGCGAATGGAGCGAACACATCGATGGGACACGTTTTCCGGATAACTGGAACAACGTGGGCTTTGACGATTCCAGCTGGGCAGATAATCTGGAGCAAACTTGCAGCGGCGTGGAAGTCGAAGCTGCCGGGATGGATAATTACCAGCTGCAGCGGGTCGCACCGAAAACCATATCCAGCTTGCCGGATGGGCGGATCGTGGTGGACTTTGGCCGGGAAGTTTTTGCCGGATTGGAAGTCACCGGCCCGGAAGCCGGCGGCGATGTGGAAATACGTTTGAGCGAAAATCTGCAAAGCGACGGCACCGTGCAGTTCGTCATGCGCACGTTCAACTGCTATCAGGAAGTGTGGAAATTCCGGCGCGGCGGCCAGAAGCTGGCGCATTTCGGGCTGCGTATGTTCCGCTACGTTGAAATCGTGGATTACAGTGGAGAATTTACCGCCGATAAAATCACGGCTGTAACCTGCAACACCCCCTTTATTGACAGCGACAGTTCCTTGAGCAGCAGCGAAAAGGATTTGGAAAAAATCTGGCAGCTGTGCAAAAATTCCATCCAATACACCAATATCGACAGTTATGTGGACTGCCTCTCCCGCGAGCGCATCGCTTACGAAGCCGACAGCTACATAAATATGCTCACTGCGCTGTGTGTGGAACGGAATCTGCCGCTGGCCAAACGCACCATACTCTATCAGCTTGAACACCCCACCTGGCCCTGCGAGTGGAAGCTTTTTATGATCCCGCTGGTCTACGAATATCTTATGCAGAGCGGAGATCTGCAGCTGGCAGAAGAGTTGTACGGAAGATTGATCGATAATTTCAGCTGTCACCAATTGCGTGACAAGCTTGCTCTGGTGCCGGATTTTCCGCAGCGCATAATCGTGGATTGGCCGGAAAGTCAGCGTGACGGCTACCAGTTCGGTGAATATTGCACAGTACCTAACGCCTTTGTTTACTACAACTTCCAGCTTTTGGCAAAATTGGCTCACTATCTGGGCAAGGATGCGGACTGCCGGCAGTGGAAGGTGCTTTCGGCCGAACACGCAGCGGCATTCAACCGGGAACTTTTTGATCCGGCCCGTCATCTTTACAAGGATTGCCGGAACAGTGAACACTGCTCATTGCACGCATCGATGTTTGCGGCGGCGTTCGGTCTGGTTCCGGAACACGAAAAAGAGTTTATCGGGGAGTTTCTGGTCGGCAAAGGCATGGCCTGCAGTGTCTACGGAGCGCAATTTTTGCTGGAAGCACTGTTCAAACTCAACCGCAGCAAAGATGCCGTGGAACTGATTTTGAGCAACAGCGATCACAGCTGGCTGAATATGCTCGCTCAGGGCGCTACCGTCACCTGTGAAGCCTGGAGCGTCAAAGACAAAGCCAACATGAGTGCAGCCCATCCGTGGGGTTCGGCAGCCGGCAATCAGATCGTGCGGGGCATCTTGGGCCTGCGCCCGACCAAACCGGGCTGGGAAGATTATGTTTTTGAACCGCAGCCGGGCCAGATCAAGCAGATTTCGGCAGTGGTGCCGACAGTGCGCGGATATTTCCACGTCAGCGCCCGGCAGAACGGCGGTCAGATCGAAAAAACTCTGGAGATACTCGATAGCCCGGTAAAGTGAAAAAAATCAGCAAAAAAACAGTTGCCGGACTTGAAAAAAATCCAGAATATGTTACTATAATAAAACAGATGTTTCTATAACCGTTTCAGAGGAATAATGACGCAGCGCAATAACAATTTCAATGCCGCCCGGCAGGGCTGGAAAATTATGCTGACCGCAGCAGCTGTCGGCATGATGCTGGCTTTGACCGGCTGTACCGGCCGGGATGTGCCGGTGGATGAGCTGCTCAACCGGGCAGTCGATTGCGGCCGCAGCGGCAATTGGCAGAGTTGCGAAGAAAACGCTCTGGCGGTACTGAAAAAAGATCCGCTCAATACGCACGCCTTGCTGCTGCGTTCGCTGGCCGCCGAACATCTGGGGAAAAATGATGTGGCCTTATCTTCGGCCCGGCAGGCGGCGGAAAATGCCCCCGGGGACTTTGCCGTGCAATACAGTTACGGCCGCTTGCTGGCGCTCAAACCCGGCCGGGCCAAAGAGGCCATCCAAGTGCTGGAACGGGCGCTGAAACTGCGTCCCGGCAACCGCAATACGCTTATTTTGCTGGGGCAGTGCGGCAGTCAGATCAATTCCGACAAAACCATCGAATACTACATGGCGCTGCCGGAAACAGTGCGCCGTCAGCCGGAGATCCAGACCCGGATCGCCATATACTACCTGGATCGGCGTGATCAGCACAAGCGCAATCTGGATCTGGCGCTGCGGGCGTTGGCCAATGCTTACAATACGGCGCCGGATAATCCGGTGATCGTGCTGAATCTGGCGTTGTTTCTGGATCATCAGGGATTCAGCAAGCGCAAAGCGGTGGCTTTTTATGAACGTTATCTGAACTTGACCCGTCAGAATCCGGAGCTGAATTCCACCCGGGCGCAGGTCAAATCACGAATCAGTGTGTTGCGTGGTCGTTAAGTATTAAGGGAAAGAGTATTATGAAGACGATGAAGTTGTTGTTGGCGGCACTTTCCGCCGGAGTGTTGAGCGGCTGCTGCTGCAAAGTTGAATCGGTTCCTGCCCCGGCGGAAGTTGCGCCGGTAGTTATCAGCAAGATCAGCACCCCGATCAAGTTCGACGGCAAACTTGATGAAACGGTCTGGAAGAACGCTCCGGCGTATTCTCTGCACCACAACAGCGAAGTATCCAACTGGCCGGAAAAAAGCCGCAACCGGGTGCTTGGCGATAAGTTTGAAAACGGCAAAGTCAAGTTCCTTTACGATGATAAATACCTTTATGTCGGCGCTTGTCTGGAGGACGGCGATATAATGTCGTTTGCCGAAAAAGATCAGACCATGCTCTATCAGAATTGCGATACGCTGGAAATCTTTCTCTGGCCGCAGGATGGCTACCATTACTGGGAACTTTACTCCACGGCCAGCGGGTTCAAAGCGTCGCTCTTTTATCCCAGCGGCGGCATGGCAACGATCCCGGGTGTACCGGCCGGGGACGGCAAGGAAATGCCCGGTCTGGAAGTGGTTTCGCAGATCAACGGCTCGCTGAATATGCACAGCGACCACGATAAAGGCTGGACGACCGAAGTGCGTATTCCGCTCAAAGAGCTGGCTGCCAAAGGCATAGCTTTTGCTCCCGGCAAGCGCTGGTCGGTGATGATCGGCCGTTACAACTACTCCATAAGATTCAACAAACGGCAGGTATCCTGCGCTCCGGCACAGCCGGCGCACAACTTCCATCTGCGGGATTATTATGCTCCGGTAGTCTTCAAATAAGTTGAAGCAAAAGTCGATAAATTCAGCAGTCGCTGCAGCGTAGCGACTGCATTTTTTTTGCCTCATCGACGGTTTATGACAAAAACTCATATCTCTTTTGTGCTTGAAATTTCCGGCAGCTGATAGATTTTTAATTTGAAGTACTCACGATCTCGGAAGCCGTAAGCCTGTTTTATCAGCCATCTG
>SUWF01000033.1 GCA_015061575.1 Lentisphaerota bacterium | reverse complement strand
TCAGAATTACCGGGAAGACGGCCCGAAGGATATTTATCCCCGGTTGACTTTTGAACAGTTGGGAGAGCGTGTCGGAATCTCCAAAGGTACGGTTTCAAAAATATTCAGCGAAGAAGATGAGAACGGAAATCCGGCATACAAAGAGTTGCACATCATGTGGGAAGTTCTCGGTTCAAAAGAGCAGATACTCAAATACGGTATGAAGCATCTGCAAAATAAGCAAAAAGGCAGATAAGGACAAGGACTTGGCAAATTAAAAGACGGAGCAGGAGTGGCGAAAAACCAACTTTTGCACCGTCTATTTGATACACCAAGTCCTTGGAATATCAATTTTTGTAAATCGTTGATAATAAGCAATAATGATCCAAGGACTTGCGTCCTTGCGTTTCAGAGACTTTTGCCGAAAAAGTGGTGCAAAATGCTGTTGCTGGTATGGTTCAGCGTTGAGAACAGCAGTCTCTTGCTCTCCGCAGAAAAGCCGTAAGTGCCTGCAACTGTAAGCACTATAAAAAGAAAATTGCCAGGGACTTTATTTGTAAGTCCTTGGCAATCAATAAGTTCTGGTGGAGAAAAAGGGACTCGAACCCTCGACCCTCACACTGCCAGTGTGATGCTCTAGCCAACTGAGCTACTTCCCCAATTGTTTCTATGTCATATAACATACAGCTTTTTGGGAAAAATGCAAATTTTTTTGTGCTTTTTTTGGCCTTTTTTCTCAAAAATCCACCTTATTTACTCTTGTAGGTTGATAATTTGACCGCCAGATCGGATATTGGCATATTAGCTATATTTTCACACAAAAGCACTCCGTCGGCTTCCGCTGTTTCCGGTAAGGCGGCCACAGGTAAGGAAGTCAAACTCTTGAACTCAGCAAGTTTAGCGGATGATAACTTTTCTGCACAATAAATGAAGCCACGGGCGTTACGGAAAATTTGTTCCGCCCGTTCACGGCCGGTTCTGGCGCTTGCACTGCACAGGATCGGCACGGAATATTTTTCGGCATATATGCCAAATTCAGCTTGTTCCTCATAGGGCAAGTCAAAAATCTTCACCCCATCGATGCCGATCATTTTCAATTCACAGAAAAGCTTTTCCACTCCGTATTGCAAAAATATATTGCAGTAACCGGATACGATCAAACCCGTTTCCGGATGCCGCTCCCGGATCGTTTTGATCATGGGCAAAATAGTACTTAATGACGCTCCGGAAGCGATCGCCTGCTGAAACGCCGTCAGCACATCCGGTGTGCCCGCCATCGGATCGGAAAACGGTATGCCCAACTCAACTATATTTGCTCCGGCATCGATTATTTTTTCAATTCGTTCCCGGCTGCTGTCCAGATCAGGTGCCCCGCAGCAGGCCAGCACGATAAGCGTTTTTTTATTTTCGGCAAAAATCTTTTCCAAACGGTTCATTTTCAGTGTTTCTCCTTATACAGACGGATATTTTCCATATCTTTGTCACCCCGCCCGGAAAGATTGACGATTATCACATCTTCCGGCGAATAATTTCCGGCGATTTTGATTGCGTGCGCCAAAGCGTGACTGGATTCCAAGGCCGGAATGATCCCTTCCTGACGGCTCAAAAGATCAAAAGCTTTCACGGCTTCGTCATCGTTGATCACTACATATTCAGCCCGCTTGGTATCGGCCAGAAAACTGTGTTCCGGGCCGACTCCCGGGTAGTCCAAACCGGCAGAAACGGAATGGGTTTCGGTTATCTGGCCATTCGGATCCTGCAGAAGATACGTTTTGCAGCCGTGCAGCACCCCTACCCGACCGCCGTTGATGCTCGCAGCATGGCGGCCGCTGGCCAGACCGTCGCCGCCAGCTTCCACTCCAGTGAGTTTGACCTGCAAATCATCGATAAATCCGGCAAATATCCCCATGGCGTTGCTGCCGCCGCCGATACAGGCAATAACTTCTGCCGGCAGCTTACCAGTGCGTTCCAAACACTGCTGACGGGCTTCTTTGCCGATGACCGACTGAAAATCCCGCACCATGGCCGGATAAGGATACGGCCCCGCCACAGTCCCGATACAATAAAATGTATCGTCACTGCTGGCCGCCCAGTTGCGGATGGCTTCGTTCATGGCATCTTTGAGCGTGGCACTGCCGCTGGTAACTGATACTACGTTGGCACCCAGCACCTTCATACGTTCCACGTTGGGCGCCTGTCTGGCTACATCGACTGCGCCCATAAAAACGTCGCACTCCATACCCAGTAAGGCTGCTACCGTAGCGGTGGCGACGCCGTGCATTCCGGCGCCGGTTTCGGCAATCAGCCGTTTTTTGTTCATGCGTTTGGCCAGCAAAGCCTGCCCGATGGTATTGTTGACCTTATGCGCACCGGTGTGGTTGAGGTCTTCACGCTTGAGATAGATCTGGGCGCCGCCGCAATAAGCGCTCAACCGTTTGGCATGATAAAGCGCCGACTCCCGCCCCACATAGTTGCGCAGCAGATCCTGCAATTCGGCTTGAAAAAGCTTATCCGACTTGGCTTCCAGATAAGCTTTTTCCAATTCCAGCAATATCGGCATCAGCGATTCGGGTATATACTGACCTCCGTAAGGGCCATAATGAGTTTTCATTTTTTCACCTTTCCTTTTTTATATAAACAAATAATATAATTGTCACGCAAAAAGCCGCACTCCGTTCTATTTTTCCGGAATGCGGCTCTGATTCAAAAAAATTGCGGCTGAAACACTTTTTTGCGTTTCATCCGCCTGACTTATTTCAACAGCAAAACCAAGACCCCGGCGGTACTACCGCCAGTGCCATCGCTTAAAAATCAAATTGTATGCTGTATTTTTCATAACAGGAACTAATATAACGCTCTTTTGATCATTTGCAAATAAAAATTTTATTTTTTAGCAAAAAGATTCGTCTCTCTGTGGCAAATATTCCAAAATATTGTATATTATATTATGCCGTCGGGGTGAAATATTTTTTTTATTTCCGGAAAATTTTATATCTGTCATATTGTCAGTGGGCAATTTTTGTTTGGATAACATGAATAAAAGCGCTTACATACCACAAGTCAACTGGAAGAAAAATCTGTTGGTTATCTGGCTGTCGCAGTTTCTGGCCATGGTCGGATTTGGCTGCTGCATGCCATTTATTCCGTTGTTGCTGAAAGAGAACCTGCATATTGACAGCGAAAATCTCCGGGGACTTTATGTTTCAATATATTATCTGGCCGGTATGGTCAGCTTGTGCGTTGCCACTACGGTCTGGGGCATACTCGCTGACCGCTTCGGACGCAAGATCATGCTTCTGCGGGCCAGTTACGCAGCGGCACTGTTTTATCCGCTGCTGGCTCTGGCGCCAAATTTCTGGGTATTGGCAACCATCCGCTTTGTCTGCTCGTTTTTTTCCGGAACGGTCAATCCGGCGCAAACGCTGCTGATTGCCACCACTCCGGCGGAAAAACACGGTTTTGTGCTGGGTGTATTGAGCACTGCCACATCCAGCGGCAACATGCTCGGTTATCTGGCGGGCGGATTGATCGTGCATTACTGGGGATATACGGAAGCGTTTTTTTCCTGCGGTGCGGTCTATTTGCTCAGTGCTCTGCTGGTGCAGTTTTTTGCCAGAGATGATTTTAATGTACAGCTGGCTAAAAAACAGCGGCAAAAGTCGCCCCACAAATTCAAAGATATTGCCACTCCGACGATTATCTGGATCTTTTTGCTGTTTTTGATGATGGGGGTTTCCAACCGTCTGGTACAGCCTTACATGGCTATGCTTGTGGAAGTGGTGCACGGTTTTGACGAAGCGGCATTTTATACTGGTATTGCCAGTGCGGCCGCCTCGCTGGGCGGATTTTTTGCCGGCTTGCTCATTGGCTGGCTGTGCGACCGGATCGCTCCCGGGAAGCTGCTGGTGCCGATCTTGCTGACCGGCTCTGCATTCACTTTGGCTATGGCTTATTCGCAAAACGTGCAAATGCTTATTGTCAGCCGTTTTCTGGCGGCGCTGGCCACGGGCGGCATCCAGCCGGTGCTGCAGCTGATGATGACCCGGCTGACCGATCCGCAGCTGCGGGGAACTTTCTTTGGCTGGTCCGGCAGTGTCAATACCGCCGGCGGCATACTCTGTTCATTTATCGGCGGCGGTATTGCATGGTTTTCCGGCGTGCGCGGGATCTATACAGCCTCGGCAATAATATTGGCTTTGATGCTGCCGGCTCTGCTGCCGGTTTTAAGTTCCATGCGTAAAACGCCCGTCAGCTCTTTCCCGGACACGAACCAAACGCATTAAAGTGCTGTCTTTTACGGTTTATGAAACAACTCATTTACCGTATTCTGGCAATATTTTTTATTATCTTGGGTATTATCGGCATTTTTCTGCCGGTCATGCCGACGGTACCTTTTTTGCTGGCAGCGCTCTATTTTGCAGCTGACTCGCCCCGGCTCCAGTATTTTCTGCATCACAATATCCTGCTGAAAAACTATGTGGAATGTTGCCAGGGCAAACATGTCATCAGCAAAACTCAATGCCGGATCGCCCTGGTTCTGCTCTGGCTATCGCTGATTGTTTCAGCCATACTCGTACAAATATGGTATTGTCATTTGATCCTGTTGACTGTGGGCTTGCTGGTAAGCTGGCATCTGCTGCATATATCCGGCAAATGAACAAATCCGCCTGACATGCAATCTATTACTGCGTAACCCTTAACCAGAAAGGTTTTGCAGTATGAAAAAACATCTTTACTTTGCCGGTGCCGCCGTGCTTGGAGCCATGCTCAGCGGCTGCACTTCCACCGTCACCAGCGATGGCGCCAGCCAAATTCCGGAAGTTGACACCTGTTACCCCGGATACCACGCCAAATTTGACCTTAAACCGCAGCGCATTGCCGGTTCTGCAAATTTGCATGTACTGCTGGGTTTGTTCAGCTGGGGCTGCAATGGCTATGCAGAAAAAACCGATCTGGCCAGCTGGAGTTTTATACCATCTCCGGAAAATATGGCCAAAAGCGCAGCTGTTTACAATGCCTGTCAGGCTTATCAGGCCGACCGGCTGGTGGGCACCCGCTACCGGATCAAAACGACCAACTATCTGCTGTATCAAAAAGTGGAATGTCAGGTCACCGGCTTTCCGGCAACCATGACCGGAGCGGTGGAAAAGAAGCCCTATGCTGTAGGCAAAAAAATTATCTGGTGTGCCGAAAAACCAACCGCACTCCAATAAAATACCTTCCGCCCCAACTCCGCTGGCTGCACAAAACAGCCAACGGAGTTTTTTTTATACAACAAACTAAAAACAAACATCTTATCTATAATTCATGTACTTTAACAACTCAAAAATAATCATAAAATTACACGTTTTTACGTCATTTACTCTTGACAGAAACAACAAAATAGTGTATAATACCTGATGTATTACAACGTTTATTTTTTCAATATTTTTTTCAGGAGTTATTTTTATGAAAAAATTAACAAAGAGTCATTCATTCCAGTACACTGGAATGAAGCCCATGGGCTTCACGCTTATTGAACTTTTGGTCGTTATTGCGATCATTGCCATCCTGGCGGCGATGCTGCTGCCGGCGCTTTCGGCCGCCCGGGAACGGGCCAAAGTGTCCAACTGCGTGGGCAAACTCAAGCAGATCGGTACGGCGATGTTTATGTATGCCAATGATCACGATTCCTTCCTTATGCATAAAAAACATCCTACAGCCTGTACATGTGGAAACGGTTGTTATCTTACCGGTCCTGACGGTTCCAGTGCCAGTGCGCCTTACATGCTGATCAAAACCGGGACCAGTTATTTCGGGCAGGATCGCAACAGCAATAATTTCACTTATCAGATTTATAAATGCCCCGGCGATACCAGCTTTTACGGATACAATCCGGCAACCACCGATCCCGAAAACAATGACAGTCAAAATAGCTATACATTTTATATGGCCAGACATTGCCCGGAAATGCCAGTCAGCAGCAGTTATCCACTCGGCAACCGGGTGCTGATAGGCCGGGACAATCCGGATTCTGTGATTTTTTCTGATATGGCACCTTTCCCGGGAACCAAAAAACCGGTTCCCGAACAGGCCGAAATGAATCACCCCAATTTAATGAACTGCCTGCGCATGGGCGGTCAGGTCGATCAGATAACGGTTCAAGACAGCAAGATCCGGGCAACCAGCATCAAGAACTTTATTCTGCAGATCGCGGAACCCAATAACGAAGATAATTACTGAGTTCAAGTTGATTTGATCACTGTTGGAGCTGCGGCAGTTTTAAAGTGCCGCAGCTCCATTTTTCTGCCCGGATCTCGGCAAAATCGCCAAAAAATCCCATAAAATGCCTTAAAAAGTACAAAAATACTGTCTGTTAAAAGGACTTTATACTTGCATTTTTCTTGTTTATATGTTATATATAGAGTATACAAACCATCAAAACAAGTGGAACATTTTATGAAAAAAAGATTTTCTTACAGCAAAATTTTCAGTTTGGTTCTGGCTATGGCCTGTTCTTGCGGACTGCTCCGGGCCGATGATTTCTTCAAAAACAATCTTACCAGCGATCTTCCGGCAGATAAACTTTATCCGCAAGGCCGCATCTTCCCATTCAGCGGCTACTCTCCGCCATCTGTTACCGGCATGAAGAAGCTGGGCTTCACCGCCAGCGGCCCCACTTACGGGAACAGTCAGGCTAAACTGGCGTTGGCCTCCCAAGCTGAAGGTATTGGCAATATCTGGCAGCTTCATGCGGTTTATGATGGAGTAAAACTTACCGGCAAACCCGCTCTGGCCAAGATCGCCAAGGCCGCTGGAGCCAAAGGTATCGACTGGGCAAAAATGCAGCAGTGTATTGAAGATGCGGTCAAAAAGGCGATCAAAGAATCCAACAACAATATCTCCTGGTGGGCGCTGGGTATGGAAGAGATCCGCTGGTGGAACAAAAACGAAGTAAAATATCTGGAAGTCGCCAGCAAAGCAGTCAAAGCCGCTGACCCGGAAAAACGCCCCATGTGGGTTTACATGCCCGGCCATTACGGATATGAAGGTATGCGCAAATACATGCCGCACATGGATATGCTCGGTCAGGGCTATTACCCGAACTTCTCCAATCGCGCCGGTTATCGCTACTGGTGCGAAAATGTCCAGAAAACCGTGGCCGGTTTTACCCCCGAACGCCCCATGCTGGCTGTCACGGAAATGTTCAGGGAACCTAAAAATGAAGCCGACCGGCTGCTGATACCTGCTTTTGTCCGGCACGATGTGTGGATGGCGCTTATTCACGGTTTTAAAGGTATCGTGGTATTTTCGTTCGGCAACCGGAGCAACTTCGACAGTTACGGCGATTACTTCTTTGCCTACAGCGAAGTAGCCAACGAAATCACCCGCCCGGGCGGGCTGGGCGATGTTCTCCTGACCGGCGAAGTGATGAACGATATTAAATTGGCAGTTACCCAAGGCCCCAAAACCGTGCTTTATCAGCGCAAAATCGGCAAACCGGCCAAGCTGACCGATTTTACTTATCCCACGCTTAAATGGCGGGATATGCGCCACAACAGCGGCCGTTACTGCTTTGTTGCCTCCAGCAGCAAAGAACCGCTTACGGCGGTTTTAAGCGGTTTGCCCCAACAGCCGGTTCAGGTGGTCAACGCCGCCAACGGTCAGGTAATGGGCCAGACCGATAACGGAACCTTTGAGCTGAAGTTCGGCCCCCATGGAGTACATCTGCTGAAATTTATTGCCAAATAATTGATGCTATAACCAGTACAACAAAAAAAGAAAGGTGTAAAAATGAAAAATCTCGTTAAAGGCATGTTGATCGGAGCAGCTTCTGTCACTGCATTGCTGGCTGCTGCTGAAGACAAAACCATCCTTGATCTGAACTTTGACAACGGCTTGGAAAGCGGCGTCTATGAATTCGGCACCCGGGGCGGTGCAGCGCTGATCGATGAAGAAGGACACGGCAAAGTCCTCAAAACTTTTGATGCCGCCAAAGGCACCAAGCGGGGCAACGGCGTAGTGCTGCGCGGCGAAGCTGCCAAAGAATTTACTCCGGAAGCTTTTACCTGGAGTCTTAAATTCAAATATACCGGCAAAGCTCCGGCGGAATTGACCAAAGGATCATATAACTTTTTGCTGGACTGCCGTTACCGGGGCAAAACTGCCAAAGGCGGCATGACGGCCAATTTGGTTGTTTCGCCCAAAGCGACCAACCTGGTGATCAGCCTGACCTACAAAGACGGCAAATCCGGTTCCTTTACTTTCAAGGTGCCGACCGCCGTGGACGGCAAATGGCATGATATCAGCATTACTGCCGCTTCACCCAAGCTGACGCTTAAATTTGACGACCAAACCTTCAACCGGGTCATGCTGGGCGTTCCGGCTCCGGCTCCTCACCGTTTGGTCATCGGCGACTGCGTAGGCTCCAGCTATGGACCGTTCAACGGATTGATCGACGATGTTAAATTGACTGTTCCGGCGACTCCGGCGGCGACGGAAGCTCCGGCTGCCAAGTAATTGTTTCCCTGTTCCCCGATGGGCCGCCCGGGCAAATCAACCAGTCCGGGCGGCGGTTTGCAGATTGTGATCCAACAAACATCAAATCGGAAAATAACTAATCATGAAAAAATACAAGGATCTGATGCCCGCCAATAAGCAAATATTGAAAAAATTCTCTTCTACCTTGATTAAGTCGCTTGTGAAGACTTATAACTGGATGCGAAATATGTTAAAAACCAATAAGACAAAGCAAATGTCTTATTCACCTGCCCGTGGGCAGGTGAAGCTGTACAGCTTCACCTTGATAGAGCTTCTCGTGGTAATTGCCATCATTGCGATTTTAGCGGCGATGCTGCTGCCGGCACTTTCGGCCGCCCGGGAACGGGCACGGGCCTCCAATTGCGTAGGCAATCTCAAAGATATATGTCTGGCGATCCACTCTTACGGAACCATCAATGGAACGGCGTTTTTTTACAGCGAAAACTCCGCTTCAGAAAGTGTTAACGGCGATGCGCAGAAAGCTGTTATGTGGTCAGCTAAACTCATCGGCTGCGGCTTGATGGAAAGCAAGCAGAAAAATCTCTTCTGCCCCTCAGGTCCGGAACTTAAAGAAACCGATAAAGGCAAAATAACCTACAGTTATTCAGCTGTTTACAAAGTAGCTGGCCAACACGGGTTCTTTCTGGATAATCTGGCTGCTGACTCCAACCCGAGTTCAGTAATTCTGTTAGGCGACGGAGCAACCAAATCCAATTATCCTTGCTACCGGATGTATACCTGGAATGACACCTCTGAAACCTACGGCCGTCCGAGCATCCGGCATAACCGGTTGTGCAACCTGGCCTTTGCCGATGGTCATGTGGAAGCGGTCGGAGCAAACGGTTTCAGCAAAGTGTATTCCCCCTCCGGACCGACAGCCGGCCGAACCCGTTTTTATCAGGATCCGAATATTGCCGGAGCGTATGTAAAAAGTCCCAACGTTCAATAGAACATAATAAATAGAGGAAAAAAATGAAAAAAACTATTTTGTCCGCATTGCCGGCAGTTGCCGCCGCAGTGCTGCTTGCCGGTTGCTGCACCGGCGAAAAATCCTGTTCTGCCAATGCCTGCTTTACCCTGCCTGCCGGGCAGACCGGAACCGCTTCCAGCGAAAAAGTCAACCAATTCTTTGATGTCGGCCCGCTGGCCAAAGATATCAAGCTGCCGTCCGATAATGTTTACCCGCTGGGCAGCAAGTTTCCATTTTCGTTCTACAGTGTGGGCGGCGGATCGACCAACAAGCGCGGCGAATTGCTGCCGGAAGCAGAAAAACTGGCCGATCAGGATCGCATCTTAGCCGGCGGCGTAACGCTGGTCGGCCCGCAATATGAACTCAACAAAGAAGTCGTCGATCTGGCCAAACGCGGCAAAGTCAAAGCAATTTACACCATCAATCCGGTGGTCGATGGCGAAAAAATGAGCGGCTCCAAGATCTTCGACAAATGGGCAAGAGCCCGCAAGCCGATCCAGTGGGACAAAATCAAGGCATCTATTGCTGAACAAGTTAAAGCCGTGGCCAACAACCCCGAAATCGCTTACTGGGATCTGACCCCGGAAGAACTCCGCCCCTGGAGAAAAAATGAAATGAAGTTCATTGAAATCGGCGCCCAAGCCATCCGCGACAACGACCCGCTCAAGCGCCCGATCATGATGTATGACCCCGGTCACCGCAATGCCTCCAGTCTGGCCACGACCTGCAAACATCTGAACTTTGTCGCCAAAGGCATGTATACCAATTACTCCGGTCAGAAATTCAAACGGGTCTGGAACCGCTACAGCGTCGCTCAAATGACCGGCGCCCGGAAATTGCTCAACCGGGAAAAAGATCTGACCGTGCTGGCGCTGCCGGAAATGTTCCAGCAGCCCAAGACCGCTGAAGAACTCAAGATGGTGCCCACCTGGGTGCGTTACGATGCTTACAGCTCGCTGAGCAGCGGGGCGCAGGGTATTCTGGTATTTTCGGCCAGCAAGCGCAAAAACTTTGCCGCTTGGGATGCCTATCTGGATGCCTGGCTGACCGTCTGCAAAGAATTGACCGGCCCCGCCAACATCGGCAAAGCGTTCATCTTCGGCGAAAGACGCAGCGATTTGACTCTGGATCAGACTCAGGGCCCCAAAGAAGTCAAGATCACTGCCGCCCGCAAGGAACACACCTTCCCGGGCTTGACCATGGATAACATTGCCTTTGACCACATGCGCTATGTGTTTGCGGTGAACAACACCACCGAACCCGTAGCCGGTGTGATCGACGGCCTGCCCTACAGCAGCGAAATCAAAGTCCGCCCGCTCTGGGGCGGCGGCGAAACCATGACCGTTCCCGAAGGCAACTGGGAATTTGAACTGCCGCCCTACGGCGTGGCCGGTTGGGTCATCTATCGCGAAAAATAATCGCCAAATTCGGAATGCCGGGCCAAGGAGTCGGGCGTTTTGAAAAGATATTTTACGGCACTTTGCTTTTGTTGGCAAACAAAAATAAAGTGCCGTTTTTTTATTTATTTTTTGCAAAATATTTGATATTTTTTCTTATCAAAGTTTACATTTTTGTTTTTCGGCTGTATATTTACTCAAAGGCACTGAGTCAATACAGGAAAAATATTATGGATTTGCCGGAAAAAGTATCGTTAAATTCAAATCGCAAGTTCGTTGAGCGACTGCAGGAGGTAATGCGCAATAACGGCGGGTATTGTCCATGCCGGATCCAACGGACGCCGGAAAATATCTGCATCTGTCAGGAGTTCAGACAGCAAATGCAGGATCCGGAATTTGAAGGCTACTGTCACTGTCAACTTTACTATAAGGAAAAATAATCATGGAAGTTCTGCATTTGAACAAGGAGTCGTTCAACAAGCTGACGACTCAATGCGAAAAAGCGGTTTTGATTGACTTTTGGGCCACCTGGTGCGGCCCCTGCCAGAAGCTTACAGCCGAATTGGAAGCGCTGGCTGCTGAGCATGACGAAATCATCGTCGGCAAAGTGAATATTGAAGAACAGGAAAATGTGGAACTGGCTGTATCGCTGGGCGTCAACTCGATTCCGGCACTGTTTTTTTACCGCAACGGCAAGTTGGAAAAGCAGCTGGTCGGTTTTATGAAAAAAGATGAATTGGCCGCCAAACTCGGCCTTTGAAAGGGTTCAGAATCATGAAAATTGCTGTAACAAGTGAAAACAATGAAATTTTTCAGCACTTTGGTCATACCCCGGGCTTTGCGGTTTTCACCGCCGAAGACAAGGTTATTACCGACGAAAAATATCTTGCCAGCGGCGACTCCGGTCACGGTGCGTTAGCAGCCTTGCTGGCCGCTGAAGCGGTGGATGTACTTATATGCGGCGGTATCGGCGCCGGGGCGATCAATGCGCTGGCGGAGGCTCAAATCAAAGTTATCGGCGGCGCTTCCGGCAACGTCAAAGCGGCCGCTGAAGGTTATTTGCAAGGTACGCTCAAAGTCCGTCCCAACTTCCGCTGTATGCATCACCATCACGATCATGGCGAAGGTCACGACTGCTCAAGTCATGATTGCTCAAGCCACAAGTGTTCACACTAAGCAGGCTTGGCCGCTTGTGCAAAAAAGTCCGTTCCGTTTGACTGCGGAAGCGGACTTTTTTATTGCCATGCACGGTAAACTCAAAGCGAGCGGACAAATTCCAGCCCGGCAGCCAATTCTGCTTCGGAACATTTCTGTTCAAAAAGTTTGCTGCCGCGGTGCTGCATGATCGCCCGGTGGAAATCTCGCGGCAAATCTCCGCTGCCCGGCACCAGGTGCATATCGCCCCACTGCGCTTCATTGGTCTGCAAACGGGCATCTGACCAGTGAAAATGGGCGATCAAATCCGGATGTTCCATAAACTCCCAAAGCTTTTTGTAACGGTCTTTCACCTTTTCCTCATGAGCAACGGCACTGGCGGCGTGGCTGGTATCGAGCGTCAAATTAACGTTGCTGCGCCCGACATCTTTGTACAGCTGCAGCCATTCATCACAATAACAACCGGCGATCACCCGCAAATCGGGATGACGCAGCACCTGATTTTCCAAACTCAGCATCAAACCGCGATCGCACATAAAATCGGCCAACTCCCGCAGCGAGTCGATCATGTGTCCGTAAGAACCGACTTCCTCGCCCTGAAAACTGAAGACCCCGCAGGGATGCAGCACCATAAGCCGAGCCTGCGGATAACGGGCCGCCTGCACGGTTACATCTTTGACCATATCGATACTTTTCCTGCGTACATTTTCATCATCTGCCGCCAGATTGATGTCGCTATACGGCAAATGCACCGTCCGGACAAACGGTTCCCATTGCACGCACTCGTCCAAATCTTTGCCATAAGGGATGTAAAGCTCCACAAACAGATCGTTGCTTTCCAGAAAAGCCGGTTCAAAAATCGCACTGGTCAATAACATATCCTGAACTCTCCATAAAAATATTTTTCAGCGGAAAATAACTGACATATAAAAATATAACGGCCTTTGCTGATTTTTCCACTTTTACCCGGAAATAAAATAAAAAACCCGGCAAGTTTTTTTCCGGATATGTCTTCGCTGGCTCCGACGGGGATTTTTCAGACAAATATTTTATATTTGAGCTTGAAAAATCCTCAATCTGTGCTATGTTGTTAGAGTGAGGCTGCCGGGGATTGAGCATTGAAAAATTTAGAGTAAGTTATGGAGTATCATAATATGTCTTGCTTCAAGGGTATGTTGTGGAAAATCACCGCAGTTGCGGCGGCGTTTTCCTGTCTGTGCGGCACCGAAGAATGCCGCAGCGAAGAATCGATCAATTCCTTTCTGGCCTCTGAACCGGTAAAAAAGACCCCGGAATATCTTGCTCAGGGCGAACGCAACGTGCAGTCGGTCGCCGCCCAGCTGAAACAGCTCATGGAGCCGCTGCCGCCCGGGGCAAAAAAAATCGTCACCCCCCTGCCCAAACCGGATTTTACGATCATTCCCGGCAGCAACGGACGCTCCACACTGATCTATCGCTGCCGCTACATCCAGGCCAACCGGGCCAGCGTCATTGCTATTGAAAACATGCTGCGCAACGGCTCGGTGGAGTTCCATACCGAGCAAAATCTGCTGACCATCTATGACAGCTCCGAAAATATCGAAAATCTGAAAAATGCGTTGCTGGCCATCGATAAACCCATGCCGCAAGTCGTCGTGGAAGTCAAGGTCATCGAAGTTATGTTCCTTGACGGCATGAACCGTAATTTGTCCGTCAGTTACAACGACAGCAAAAAAGGCACTAACGCTCTGGGCGAAAATGTGCTGCACAACTCCACCGCCGGAGTGACCAACAACTCTTTGAGCGGCTCTTCGGAAGCGGCCGGGTTGAACTTGAACTGGTTTCCTTATGTATCGGGCAGCGAAAGTCTGCAAACCTCGTTCCAGTGGGTGCTCAGCGGGCAGGATGCCAAAGTGCTGTCTGCGCCCAATCTGGTGATCTCCCGCAACGAAGAAGCCAGCCTTTCCACCGGTCAGGACATCCCGATCCAGGAAATGAGCACCACCTCCAGCGGAACGAATATTGCCACCACTTTCCGCCGTGTAGGGGTAACGCTGACTTTGACTCCCATGATCATCAACGATAATTTGGTAACTTTGCGGGTCGCGCCGGAAGTATCTACTGTTCAGCAATATCAGAAGATCAATCAGGGGTACGATGCCTCCACCGGAGAAGCGATTTCGTTCCAGGTGCCGGTTATTTCCATCCGGAATCTGGATACGACTCTGACCTTGCGGGATGGCGAAGTTATCATGATGGGCGGACTTTACAGCAACCGCACCAGTATGCAGGAAGACCGCACGCCGCTGCTGAGCGATCTGCCGTATTTGGGCGAGTTGTTTACGGCCAAAAACCGGGAACAGGAAATCGTACAGCTGGTGTTCTTTATGCGTGTACATATTCTGCGCCCGGTGGAAAATCCCTCCGGAATCGTGTTTGACCCGGATGAAGTGGCCAACACCAGCAGCGCCGTGGGCGATATTCTGCAAAATTCTCCGGCTTTCCCCAAACTCAAGTCCACCTTGGAACAGCTCCGCGAAGAGTTCATCGATGAACCGGAACGTCGCCGCAAAGCCAATGATATGGAGTTGAACAAAGAACGGGAAAAAGCAGCCGCAGCTGCAGAAAACAAGCCGGCTGCCGCCAACAGCAAGTAAGGAGCAGTTATGAAGATCGAGCGAAAAAAATTACACCTGCTGCTGCTGATCATTGTAATCGCCGCAGTAAGTGCGGTGCTGCTGCTGGCGTGGTTTTATAAGCGTACCGATGAGCAGGCAGCCAATGCGGAAAAAACTGCCGCCGCAGAAGTTGACCGGACTTTTACCCTCAAAAAGGGCGATCTGGTACTGGGTATAACTCAGCCTGGCACAGTCAGCGCCCGCAAAAAACACCGGGTAGTGCCGCAGGCTAACACCCGTTCGACCATCGTGTGGATCATCGAAGAAAACGCCCGGGTCAAGAAAGGCGATGTACTCGTCAGGCTGGATACAACTGACTTGGAAAATCGTATTTCAGACGGGAAAATCGAATTGGAAAACCTGGAAAAAGAACAGGAATTGGCTCTGGAATCGCAGAAGCTCGAAGAAAGCACCCAGGCAGCCAATATGAAGGCCGCTGAAGACCGGGTAACCAAAGCCGATGATGCGCTGCGTAAATATCTGCGCTTTGAGCGCCGCCAAAAGCGCGATACGCTGGATTTGAATATTTCCAACGCCGAAACCAAACTTGATGACGCTAACGAAACTTATCGCAACTACAAAGCCAATCCGGAAACCGATACGGATGAAGATAAGCAAAAAGAATACAAAAAGAAGCTTGCCTCAGCCCTTTCCACGATATCTTCGGCCGAAAATGAGCTGGAAAATACCGAAAGCTCCCGCCGTTTGTGGAAGATGTATGACGATCCCAGCCGCCTGAAAGCACTTTACAATGAAGTCGATCAGGCCGATTTGAATATGGAGAAAGTCAAAGTTGCCATCCAGTCCAGCCGGGCCCGCACCAACCGCAGTTTGAATAACTATCGGCTGCGGATCCGCCGGGTGCGGGAAAATCTGGCGCAAAATGAAAAGTTCCTCAAACAAATGACTCTTTACGCTCCGGCGGACGGGATCGTTATTTACGGCAACCCCGACCGGCCGCACAGCAATCCGGATATCAAACCGGGTATGGAAGTGTGGCGCGGTATGATCCTGATGACCATTCCGGAAATGTCCGATATGGTGGTCAATCTGGATCTGCCGGAACAGTATCGCAGCAAAGTCAAAGTCGGCGATCAGGTAATCATCACTCCGGATTCCATGCCGTCGGTCAAGTTCCACGGCTCGATCGATATGATCCCGACGCTGCCGGTAAATATCATCTTCTGGGATTCGACTTCGCCGAAGGTTTACAAATCCCGGATCCGCTTTGACAAACAGTCCGAAATGCTGGTCAACGGCATGAGCGTGCAGATCGAAGTCATCACCAATACGATCAAAGATACGCTTTTCATCCCCGTGGAAGCGATTTTTGAAGACAAAGAACGTTTTTACGTCTATTTGCAGACCCCCGGCGGCGGCAATCGGGAAGTCGATGTCAAAATCGGCGAATCCAATGACCGGTTTGTGCAGATATTGGATGGATTGCAGGAAAATGATGTGATCTATCTTTATCGTCCGCATCAGGGACGCACTACTGCGGAAAAATAATCCGGGAAGGCCGTATTCTGGTGGAAAACAGAGATAAAATCGTCAGTCTTGAGCATATATTCAAGACCTATTATGCCGGAGGCAACCCGGTACCGGTACTCAAAGATGTGAATTTGAGTGTGGGCCGGGGCGAGTTTCTGGGGATTCTGGGAACTTCCGGTTCCGGCAAATCTACCATGCTCAACATTCTTGGTATGCTGGATGTGCCGACTTCCGGAATTTATCAGTTGGAAGAAGTGCAGGTGGATCTGCTTACTGACTCGGAGCTGGCTACGATCCGCAACCGCAAGATCGGATTTATCTTTCAGGGGTTCAATTTGTTTCCGCACCTTACGATCGAACAAAATGTGGAAATCCCCATGCTCTATGGTCGGGTCGATCGGGCCACCCGGCGCCAGCGGGCGCATGAATTGATCGAACGGGTAGGTTTGGGCCATCGCTTTGGACACCGCCCCAATCAGCTTTCCGGGGGGGAATGTCAGCGCGTGGCCATCGCCCGGGCGCTGAGCAATTATCCGGCCTTTCTGCTGGCGGACGAACCAACCGGGAATCTGGATGAAAAAACCGGCTTGGAAATCATGAAGCTCTTTCATGAACTCAACGACAGCGGCGTAACGATCATCATGGTTACGCACAACCCCGATCTGGATGAACATTTTGACCAAATCGTGCATTTGCGTGATGGGCGCATCGTGCATCAGGAGTACCGTAAAAAATGATGTTGGCAACCGACGCATTGCGTCTTTCCATGCACAATATATTGCTGCACAAAGTGCGTTCGATCCTCACCTCGCTGGGGATCATCTTCGGCGTGGGCAGCGTAATTGCCATGCTGGCGGTTTCCGAAGGCGCCAAGCGGGCGGCATTGGGGCAGATCGAAGCCATGGGGATCGACAAGATCATCGTCTATTCGCAAAAACCACCGCCGAACAGCGTGGACAGTCAAACCAGCCGCTCCATTCAGTATGCCGAAAGCTACGGATTGACTCAGGCCGACTACCACAACCTTATGAAAATGGATAATATTGCCCGGATAACCATCTTGCGCAATGTCCGGAAAAATGTTCTCAAAGGACTCGACCGGCTGGATGTCAAACTCGTGGCGGTAACGCCGTCATTTTTGCGGGATTCCGGCTCGCAGATCGAAATGGGCCGCTGGCTGAGCGTGCCGGATATGATCAACAAACAGCCGGTTTGTGTGATCGGCACCGAGGCCCGGCGCAAACTTTTTGAACTGGGCCAAACCGATATTGTCGGTTCCATGCTTAAAGTTGATACTGAAACCTACCGCATCGTCGGTATTCTGAATAACGATATGGGTACGCAGTATCCGGAGCTGGGTACGCCCGGGAACATGATTTTCATACCGCTGACCCTTTCGGATGCCCTGTTCGGCAGCTTTACGATCAATAAAGAAAGCGCAGTGCCGGTCGTCACCCAGATCGACTACGATGTATTTATCATTTCTGTAGCCAAGCTGGAATATATTGACAATACCGCCAACCGGGTGACGCAGTATTTCCGTACCAGCCACAGCAAAGTCAAGGATTGGGATCTGATCATTCCGCTGGATCTGCTCAAACAGCGGGAAGCCACGCAGAATATCTTCACGATCGTAATGAGCTCCATTGCCGGTATATCGCTGATCGTCGGCGGTATCGGGATCATGAATATCATGTTGGCCAGCGTGTATGAACGGCGCAAAGAAATCGGTACCCGGCGGGCGCTGGGGGCGCAAAAGGGCGATATTCTCTTTCAGTTCCTGATCGAAACGGTCTTTCTTACCTCCATGGGCGGGATCCTGGGTATTTTGCTGGGCGTGGGTATATCAAAAGTGATCACCTTTTATGCCAATATGCCGACATATTATTCGCCGATAAGCATTATTGCAGCGCTGCTGATCTCCAGCTTTGTCGGGGTGCTTTTTGGAACTTATCCGGCGTGGAAAGCTGCGCAGCAGAACCCGATCGATGTATTGCGTTCCAACTGAGCAATAAAAAACTGTCCGGGAAATTGCTTTTTTATTTTTGTGAATTATATTATGGTAAGCGTTTTTATTTTATGGATAAAATTACGCATAAAAACATTAAAACATCTTCAAAAAGGTAAAATTTATGGACAAAACGTTAGTTTTGCTGGCAGCAGGCATGGGCAGCCGTTACGGCGGACTCAAGCAGCTGGATACTTTGGGGCCCAATGGCGAAACTTTGATGGATTATTCGGTCTACGATGCCATGCGGGCCGGGTTCAACAAAGTGGTGTTCATCATCCGCCGGGATATTGAGGATGAATTCAAACGGGTGATCGGTTCCCGCTATGCCGGATATATAGATGTGGATTATGCTTTTCAAGCGCTGGACGATCTGCCCGGAAATTTTGTGCCGCCCGCTGACCGGGTCAAGCCCTGGGGCACAGCTCATGCGCTTTACGCGGCCCGCCATGCAGTAAAAAGTCCGCTGGCCGTGCTGAATGCAGATGATTTTTACGGCCGGGATACCTTTGCCAAGATCGCAGCGTATCTGGATGAGCGCGCTCCCGCCGGAGGTCTTTACGGCGCAATGTGCGGTTTTAAGGTAGCCAACACGCTCTCCGAAAACGGCACCGTTTCCCGGGGCATCTGCCAGGTAAGCGATGGCAATCTCTCCAGCGTGGTCGAACATACCAAGATCAGCCGCAACGCTCAAAGCGGCGAAGTGGAAAGTCTGCTGGAGGATGATTCCATTGTCAAATTGAGTGATGATACGCTTGTATCGATGAATTTCTGGGGATTTTCGCCGGAAATCTTTGCTGAGATCGAAGTGCTTTTCACCGAATTTTTGAGCCGCCGCGGCACGGAACTCAAGAGCGAGTTCTACATTCCCAGCGCGGCCGATGAACTCATCCACAGCGGCAAGATGCAGATAAAAATGCTGACCACCAATGCCAGCTGGTTCGGCGTAACCTATCGGGAAGACCGGAATAAAACCGTTGCCGCCCTGGCTGAACTGACCAGCAGCGGAGAATATCCGGAAAAATTGTTCGCTTGATAAAATAAGCTTTTCAACTGAACCGCTGCCGCTGAAAAACCGGCAGCGGTTCTTTTTTTGCCTGATAAAAAACAGAATTTCAGATTTTTTAATGCTTAAAACCGTCAATTAGATAAAACTAAATTTGTAAAAATCATTTGTATATGCTATATTACGCTGTTTGCATTATACATATTTTGTAACGGGAACAGAATATGTACACTCACAAATTGGATAGATAACTAACCTGTTTATCCGTAAAAACGAGGAGAAAAACATGAATTCATGGGGCCTTAAAGGTGCTGCACTGCTGTTGGCAGCCAGCACGCTGAGTTTGCCGCTGGCAGCTCAGGCTGAAGACAAGGTGCAAAAGATCACCTTCATTGAAGATGATGCCCAAAAGAATATGGCATCAAAAATTTACACTCTCAAGTACACTAAAGCCGCTGACATTGCGCCGTTTATCCGCAGTGCCGTGGTGCGTTACTGCCGGGAGTCCAATGTATCGACCGTCAGCGATGACGTCCGCAACCGCCAGATGCTGATCGTATCGACCGGCATCAATATGATCGAACATGTCGATAAGCTTGTTGCCACCCTTGACCGCAATTCCAAATTCAATCAGTACAGCAATATCACCGGTGACGGCATTGCAGTGGGCTTCTATCAGCCGACTTTCCGTGCCACCCAGAGTATGCTTGATGTGATCGTCAAGGGCGAAGTATCCAGCGGCAATCAGGACAGCACTGTTCAGCTGGATACCAAACGCAACCTCTTTTACTTCAAAGATACTCCGGCAACGGTCGATGATATCAAAACCAAACTTTCCTGGCTGGATAAACCCGTACCGCAGACCCGGATCGAATTGACCGTTTATGAAGTGCGCGACAGCGACCTCAAAGATGTCGGCATTGATTATCTGGCTTGGAAAAACGGTCCCGGCATGAACCTTTTCAGCATCGGTTACGAAGCGCTGGATGTCCGGGCGGCAGAAGTTATTGTGGAAAACATCCTGCAGAGCGGCGCAGATCTTTTTGGCAACGCCACCTATGGGTTCGGCGGATTTTATACTGCGCCGGCTTTTGATATGAGCTTCATACGGCTGCTGCAGCAAAATGGCAAAGCGGTCATCAGCAGCTCGGCCAGCTTGCTGGTATCCAATGTACCGGACAAGGTTTTTGCCATCACCTTTGCGCCGGAATATCAGAATATCGAAAAAGACAACGATCACATCAGCAGCGTTTCCGTCGGCGGCGACTCCTCGCTGCTGGCGCAGCTTTACAACCCGGTGATCACCGCCGGCAAAGACGGCATGATCAACTTTGATTACATCATCAATAACAACAACGTAGTCGAACGCAACAATATGGGTTCGGAACTCACTGAATCCGACTCGTTTGCTGCCAGTGCCACGCTGCCTTTCAATAAAGAACAGATCCTGGCGGTCTGGAACCGTACCAGCAAAGTGGAACAAACTATCGGTATTCCGGTGCTTTGTGAACTGCCGGTGCTGAAGTATATTTTCGGCACCACCACCGAAAATACCGAAGTCACCCGCTGCATTGTCACCGCCCGGGCCGTACCGGTTGTTTACAACGAAAATATGGCCGCCGGAGCAACCGCCGAATTTGACGAAATCTGCAAAAAATAATCAGTAAAGGCATCGAATCACTATGAAAAATTATATTTTACCGGCCACCGCAGCTGCCATGCTGCTGGGCGCCAACGCCATGGCTGGCTCAGCTGCGGCTCCCTACGATAACAGCCGCATTGACGCCCGGCTTAATGTGACAGTCAAAGAAGATACCGATGTGGTTCATTTTGTGCGTGACAACGCCGACCCCAACGTTATCACCAAAGCTTATATCATCAAAAATGTCGATCCCTATGAACTGCGCTCCTATCTGCGTGCGATCGTGCAGACCCGCAAAGTCAATGGCGACAACACCAATGTGGAAGCGGTCAAATACACCGACGGTACTTCCGTGCTGCTGATTTCGGCTGAAGATTACCGTTTCCAGGATACCCCGAGAGCGCAGGGCTTTGACAGCATCGTTAAAGAACTCGATCAGCCCAAACTGGTTGCCAGCTCCGGCCGCAAAACTTATGTTTATTCGCCCAAATACCGTTCCTCGCAGGAACTTATGGAAATGGTCAACGAAGTCGGTGCTTACAGCAAAAACGCAGTTATGAACAATGTCGGAGGTACCGACGTGATGATCAATGATGCCGGGTTGAATCTGATTTTCTTCAACACGGCGCCATTCTCGCGCGAAACGATCATGGATGTGCTTGCTGAATACGACAAGCCCTACCCCGCAGTGCGGGCCAAAGTCACCGTTTATGAACTCTATGCCGAAAACGATACCAAATTGGGATTGGATTTCCAGGCGTGGAAAAACAATGACGGAATCGACTTTTTCAGCGTAGGCGGACGTTTTTCACAAAACCACAACGGAATCGATCTGGTCAACAACGCCAAATGGAACGACACTACCTACTTCCAGTTCAATCCCAAGTGGAACACCAAATATGTGGACTTTCTGACCAGCAAAGGCAAAGCTAAAGTGCTGCACACTTCGGAAATCGATCTGCGCAACAACACGACCGGCACTATCAGCAAGTACACTCAGGTATTTGTGGCCAAGCCGACTTTGCTGCCCAATGATAACTATACCGAGTCCTATGTTGTAGCCAATGTTCCGGCGGCTACTGCGATTGCCAAAGATACCCGCGGCAACGCCATCACTTTGAACGGCCAGGCCGATGTGACCGTGCTTAAATTGGGCAAAGACGGCACTTACAAATACACGCTGCGGGTCGATGACAATGCTGCAGTTGAATTTGTGATCAACGGCAAAAACGCCGGTCACAAGGTTTTGGCGCAGACGATCGCTCCAACGCTGGAAGATAATCTTATCAGCCACGATGCCGGCCACA
The DNA here is from genome assembly GCA_015061575.1 of Lentisphaerota bacterium. GTDB lineage: Bacteria > Verrucomicrobiota > Lentisphaeria > Victivallales > Victivallaceae > SIG78. The sequence continues at coordinate 9,246 of SUWF01000033.1, read as the reverse complement.
AGCGCGGCAACGCCATTACCACTGAAGCTTCCAATAAATTCGGTTTTACCATTGAATTGACGCCTTCGATCAACACCAAAGCAACCTCGCTGAATGTGAAGATCGCCAACACGTCGTTGATCGGTTATACCTCGGACGGCAATCCCCGCATCCAGAAAGGTGCGGCTATCGATACTGATTTCATGATCTCCAATGCGGGAACCAAGCTGGTGATCGGCGGTATCGAAAAGCGCAGCGTCATGAGTGTATCCGGCGGCGTGCCGATCCTGAAAGACCTGCCGCTGCTCGGCTGGCTCTTCTCGACTGAAACCGAAGCCACCAAGCGTTCTCAGCTGCTGGTCGTGGCTGAAGTCATTCCTGCCGCTCAGGGCGAACAATATCAAACTGTGCGCGATGAAGTCAAGCAGAAATTGAGCAAAGCCGGCGAAAGCAACAACTACGGCTATCGTCAATATCTGATCGACAACAACCGCTGACCGGCTTTATCAGCAAAGCAACGCCCGGAGCAACATGTTCCGGGCGTTTTTTTTTGCAGTTAAATATGATGGGATTTTGCCTGAAGTCCCAACAGGACTTCCGGCTGCATTACGCTTATTTAAGCCAGAAGTAATTGGCCAGAAAGATCAAGGTCAAACCGATCATCAGCCACGATACCCGTTCCCGGCGGTTCAGCATCAGATTGATCAGAGTCCAGGAAATGATCCCCATGCTGATACCATCGGTAATACTGTAGCTGAAAGGCATCACAATGATCGTCAGGTAAACCGGGATCGCCTCGCCGATGTCCTTGAAGTCAAACTCCACAATGCTGCTGATCATATAAAATCCAACGATTATCAAGGCCGGGGCCACCGCAAAGGCCGGAACCGCCAGCAGCAATGGCGCCAAAAAGATCGAAAACAAAAACAATATTGCCGTAACTACTGCCGCCAGACCGGTACGGCCGCCCTCCACTACCCCGGCAGCGGATTCCACATAGGTAGTGGTTGTGGATGTACCCAAAGCCGCTCCAATGGAAGTAGCCAGACTGTCGGCAGCAAAAGCCCCGTTGATACGCGGCAGTTTGCCATCCGCCTGCAGCATACCGGCTTGTGAAGCTACCCCGGTAAGCGTACCAATAGCACTGAAGAGATCAACAAACAAAAACGCCAGCACTACCGAAATAAATTGCGAGCTGAAAATAAGCTTCCAGCCGCTGACCGCTGAACCTTTGATCGTCCAGTTTTTGACATCAAAAGCGCCGCCGCAAATATCTTTGAACCCGGAAAATGCTTTGCCGAAAGAATTGCTGCCAAGTTCCGGAATCAACGCATTAAACCCCTGCTCCGGAATAACATAATAAAGTTTTGTCACTTCGCAGATCATCCCCATGACCCAGGTTATAACGATCCCCATAAGAATGGCGCTTTTGATTTTTTTGTGCAGCAAACCGGTCGTGATCAGCACTCCGGCCACGGTCAGAATAGCCGCCACGCCAACTGTATGCCAGGCTTCGCCCCGGATGGTTTGAAATGTCACCAGCGTAACCGAGTGTGCGGTAACCAGATGTGAATTTTGCAACGCAATAAAGGCAATAAAAAAACCGATCCCGACTCCGGCAGCTTTTTTCAGCGGCAGCGGTATGGTGTTAAAAATCATTTCCCGGATGTTGGTCAGCGACATTATCAGAAAAATTATCCCTTCAAAAAATACCGCAAACAATGCCAGCTGCCACGAACAGCCCATGCCCTGCACCACCGTAAAAGCAAAATAAGCGTTGAGTCCCATCGAGGGCGCCAGCGCAAATGGATAATTGGCCAGAAACGCCATAAGCATCGTTCCGGCAAAAGCCGCCAGCGCCGTAGCGATCATGATCCCGCCCCGATCCATCCCGGCACTGGACAGGATCGCCGGGTTGACCGCCAGAATATAGGCCATGGCCAGAAAAGTAGTGATCCCGGCGCTGACTTCAGTACGGATATTGGTGTTATTTTGTTTGAGTTTGAAAATTCGGTCAAGCTTTTCGTACATACGATTTATCCTTTATTTTTTTGAAGTGATTTCAAGCCTGCCGCCCACCGGAGCAATATTGTCACACGGTAACCCCTGGGCATCGTAAGCTTTACCGCTGCAATGGATCAACCGCCCGGGAGTAAGATTAAGTACCACGGCATGTTCCGGGCAATCATGCAAGGCCAGTTCCAGCAATGCTTCATCGGTGATGATGATCACCGCCTGATTTTGCCAACTGCATTTGAGCCACGCAGTAAAACCGCTGCGGATCTCTGCAAACCAGCTGCCGCGGCTGAATAATTGTTGGTACCGACAATAAAAATCCAGATAATTCTGCACTGTTTTTTGCTGTTCAAACGTAAGTTCTTCCCGGACAATATCCACTTGCGGGATACCGGCCAATGCTGCGATCATATACCTGCCGACCGACTCCACACTTTCGCTGTTATTAAACTGCACCGGAGCGCTGTAAATCGGCACGTTATCGCCCAGCAGCAACCGCAGCTGCACCAGTCGGCTGAAATTTTCGATATAATCAAACGGTGCATCGACAGCTTGAAATAACGCCGACCCGGACAGCGCATTCAACGAAAATTTCCGGATTTTTTCTCCGGGCGCCGCCGATAAATGTTCGCTGTCCGACAGCCATGCACATTCCGGATACTCCGGGCGAACCGGCATCGTCAGCGTGCGATAGCGCTGCAGAACCTCGCTCAAACTGCATTTACTTTGATCGGTAAATATTTCAAATGGAGAGCTTTGCGGTGTAACATCTATTGTAAAACAAACTTCATAACATCCCTGTTGCGGAATCATCTGCGCTGCGGCATGAACCGGATCACAAAAATCACTCAGTGCGATCGCCCAGCTGACATGACTCATTTGATTCATAAAAATAAACATGGGGAAAGCGGCATCTTTTCCGCAATCGAACTCCGCTTTTTCCGGCAATTTCACCGGCGGCAGCGTCAGCAGGGCCGGGTGCCACAATGCAGTCATATCCACGATCTGTATCCGGGCAGCGATCTTCAAGCTGCCGCCGCAATTATGGAGTATATCAGCATTGATTTTTCCGTCCGGCGCATCCCATTCCCGGCCGTGACGGTCAATAATCGTAAAATCCATTTTTCACCTGTCTGCACTTGTTATCAACTGCTGCAACATGCAGTTCATCAAGTGTCCATCCCGTAAAAATCACCTGTCGGGTGCTTAATCTTCAAACAAATATCCGGAAAGATAGCGCTCGCCGGTATCCGGCAGCAGTACCACGATATTTTTACCGGCAAATTCCGCTTCACCGGCCAGCTGCAGCGCCGCAAACAACGCTGCACCGGAGGAGATCCCCACCAGCAGGCCTTCTTCGGCAGCTGCCCGCCGGGCCATTGTTTTAGCATCGATATTGCTGACGGCAATGACCCGGTCGATCAAGCTTCTATCCAATACTTCCGGCACAAAATTGGCTCCGATCCCCTGCAGCTGGTGCGCCCCTGCCCGCCCCTGGCTGAGCAGCGGCGAATCTGCCGGCTCCACGGCCACAGCTTTAATGGCCGGATTCTGTGCTTTAAGATAACGGGCCACTCCGGTCAAAGTTCCGCCGGTACCTACTCCGGCAACAAACACATCCACCTTGCCGTCGCAATCCTGCCAGATCTCCGGCCCGGTCGATTCCAGATGAGCTTGAGCATTAACCGGATTGGCAAACTGCTGCGGCATAAATGCGCCGGGATTTTCAGCCAGCAATTTATTGGCGGCATCTACAGAGCCTTGCATACCTTCAGCTCCCGGCGTAAGCACCAGCTCCGCACCATAGGCCTTGAGCAGTTTGCGCCGTTCCACGCTCATAGTATCGGGCATGGTCAGGATAAGTTTATAGCCTTTTACAGCAGCAGCAATAGCCAAACCGACTCCGGTATTTCCACTGGTCGGTTCCACGATCAAGCTGCCGGGTTTGAGCAAACCGGCTTTTTCAGCGGCCTCGATCATCGCTATACCGATACGGTCTTTGCTGCTGCCGCCCGGGTTAAAAAATTCGACTTTGGCCAGCACATTGGCGTGATGGCTTCCCAATTTATTTATTCTGACCAGCGGTGTATGACCGATGGCAGCAAGAATATTTTCCGCTATCTGCATGATCTTCTCCTTAATAATTCAGCTATTGTGTTACAAATGAGTAATATAACTCTCTTGACCAATAAAATCCACCCCGGATGACAAAAAAACATATATTCAGCCGGAAAAACTGGCAAAAAACCACTTATGCAAGTATATTAAAGATGTTGATTTCAAGTAATAAACTCTTAATTTTTACCAATAAGGATCTCAATTATGGCACAATTTGATTTGCGCTGGGCTCAGCTGGATGTGGCCCGGCAGATGGAATCAGTGGATTTTATCAAAAAATTCATCTCGCTTCTGGCTGACTCCGGCTACAACGGTCTGCTGCTTTATCTGGAAGACCGCATCAAAACCGCCAGCTACCAGCTGCCCGCTGACCACGAAGTTTATACCATTGACGAAATCAAAGATATTATTGCCTACGCAGCAGATTTGCAGATCGAAGTCATCCCCTGCGTTGCCACTCTGGGCCATGCGGAACGCTTCCTGCGCCACAAAGAGCTGGAACATCTGGCGGAATTGCAGGGCGATATGAAAGGACGCTTCGGCGGCACCCGGAAACTGGCTTTCTGCGTGACCCATCCGGATTTTTACCAATTTATCGGTACTTATCTGCAGGAAATTGCGGCGATTTTCCCCAGCAGCTACTTCCATGTGGGGCTGGATGAATTCTGGGATTTCAATATGTGCGAACGCTGCAAAAAAGCCATGCCGACACTGGATGACGAACAGGCAATGTTCATTAAACATATCAACAAGATCCGCGATATAATGCACGCTTGCGGTAAACGCATCATGATGTGGTCGGATATGTTTGAGTTTTACCCGGATGTGTTCAAAGCAGTCCCCCGGGATGTGATCATGGTCGATTGGCAGTATCAGCACAACGTCCGCAACTATCAGGGCCATTTGCTGGATGTGGATAACGAAAACCGCCTGGCAGTCAATGCCGCCTGCGGTTTTGAAACCATCGTCGCTCCGGCCGACCGCACCATCGGCAACTCCCGCAGCTACTTTGAATATGCTGACGGCAAACCCGGCGTGATCGGCGGCTTGCTGACCTGCTGGGAAAAGAGCGATACATTCCTCTACCGCACGCTGCCGGTATTTGTGGCTGCCGGGCTGCAGATGAACGGCATGAGCGCAGAAAAAGCATTTGAAGCTATGACCGTCAAACTTTTCAAAACCAATGATCCGGTGTTCCGCTCCGCATTGGATATTGCGCTCAACTGCGGATTGCTCCGGCACTTTGACGGCGTAAAAGAAAACGCCATCTGCAACCGTGATTATTACGGAACGCCTACGTTGAAGATCAGCGTCTGCAAAAATATCCGCACCATTCTGGCTCAATATGTCGGCAAAATCACCGATGAACTGGGCGCAACTTGCCTGAACGATTTGCTGGATGCGCTGTGGGAAAAAGAACTCTCGCTGGATGCCAAAGTCATTGCCCAGGATATTTTTGACAACTCTTGCGATGCAGAACGCAAAAACCGCTTTGCCGCTTTCCGCCAGGGATTTGCCGATTACTTTGATCACATGTCCGAACGCTGGCAGACCTACCGCAAAGGGATCCTGCCGGATGTTTTTGCCGAACGCAAAGCTGGCGTCCTCAAGCAGTTGAGCGATCTGCAGAGCCGTTTGGAATCCAACGCCTGGGTCAAAGTCACCGGCACGCTGCCGGATGGTTACGGCGTGGAAAACATCAAAGTCGAATACAAGATCAACGGCTCCTGGCAAACCGCCGGCAGCGGAGTATTCAAGCCCTCCGGCGAAAATGTGGGCATGTTCTGCCGTTTTCTGCCGCTGGCTGAAGATTTTACGGCTCCGGTGGAAGCGGTGCGGCTGACTGCTTCCGGGCTGGGCGGTGTTGGATTGAATTTTGTCGAAATTTGCGCTGGAGCCAAGCACTATGTGCCCCGGGCGGTGCTGGAAGTAAGCGGCAAAGTTGCCGATCCGGCTTATCTCCTGCGGGACAACACCACCTTTGCCTGGTTCGGCGGCCAATTCACCCGCTACGATTATTTTGACCGCAACGCAGCTGAGCAGAAAAATTCGGTAACGCTGGAAATGAAAGAGTTTTCGGTTGCAAATATCGCTTTTGCCAAATAAAAGAGTCGTTAAATGAAGTTCGTATTTAATACCAACGGCAAAGTATGTGCGCAAAGCATTGAAGTCGAAGTCGAAAATTCACAAATAAAACAAGTGCGCTTTCATGGCGGCTGTCCCGGCAATCACGCCGGGATCGAACGACTGGTCGCCGGAATGCAAGTCGATGAGGTCATCCGCCGTTTGAGCGGCATACGCTGCGGCGGACGGCCCACCTCCTGCCCGGATCAGCTGGCCTGCGCACTCAAAGAAATATCTCAAAAAATCTAATTATGAATACGTTAAAGTTTTTTCAAAACACAAGCCGCTTTCTGGCCAATTACACTTCGCCGGTCATCGTTGGAGTAGCGGCAATAACCTTTATCTGGCCGCAGCTTTTCAGTTGGGTCAAAGGCGATGTACAAACTCTGGTGCTGGGCATAATCATGCTGACCATGGGTATGACACTGACCACCGATGATTTCAAAATTCTGGCCAAACGGCCGTGGGATATTTTTATCGGATCGCTGGCGCAATATACGTTGATGCCGCTGATTGCACTGTCCATGGTCAAATTCATGAATCTGCCGCCGGGCATTGCTGCCGGCTTGCTGCTGGTGGGGTGCTGTCCCGGCGGAGTATCTTCCAACATCATAACTTTTTTAAGCCGGGGCGATGTGGCTTTTTCGGTCGGCATGACCACCGCTTCAACGCTGCTGGCGCCGGTCATGACGCCGTTATTGATGCTCTATCTGGCGGGAGATAAAATCGAAATCAACGCCATCGGCATGTTCAAAAGCATCCTGATCGTAACCATTCTGCCGGTGGCACTCGGGGCGATCGGAAACTTTTTCTGGGGCAAAAAAACCGCTTATCAGGAATTTTGCAAAACCATGCCCGGAGTATCGGTGATCGCCTTTGCCTGTATTGTCGGCGGAGTTATCACCTTCAACGGCAAGCACTTTTTTGACTCGGGCCTGCTGATATTCGTTGCCATCTTTTTGCACAACGCCATCGGCTACATCACCGGTTACGGGGTTGGCATCATTGCCCGCATGAGCAAAGCGCAAAAGCGAACCATTTCCATTGAAGTGGGTATGCAAAATGCCGGACTGGCCACCAATCTGGCGACGCATCACTTTGCAGCATCGCCGGAAGCGGCGCTGGCGTCGGCAGTGAGCTGTGTATGGCACTCCATATCCGGAACCTTGCTGGCCGGAATTTTCCGGCTGATCGACCGCCGGAAAGAACAGCAAAAATAACGGAAGCACTTCCGGAACAACCAACGTAATTGCTGCTGACCGGCGGAGGGCAGTTGTAAGGCGCACACCTGTTTTGCGCGCCAAGTAGTACGGACAATAACGGACAATAACGGACAATAACGGATCCGGCGGCGGAATCGCCGCCGCTATCATTGTAGACATGCGCTTATTTATAAGACTTATAAGTCCTATAGGTCCTATAAAAGCCCAGCTGGCGGCCACCCCCCTGAAGCACTACACGGTCCTCAAAAGACTGGCGGCGATCCACCTACGCACAAGGCTCCGGCGGACAAGGCGAAGCGATGCCGCCGCCCGGCATCCACCTTCGCACGAGGCTACGGCGGACAAGCCAGTCGGGTGTCAACCGTGTTGCCCCGATGGCTGGCCGACCCTGCTTGTCACGGCGTAATAACATGAAGCCGGACGGTAAGAACGGCACGGCCCACTTGCAGAGTAGTATTTCTAAAACCGAGATCGGCCATTTTTATTTTTGCCTCAGCAAAAATAAAAATGGCCAGGAAAAGGTTTTTTGAAAGAATGGGGGTTTGGGGGAAAGGAAACTTTTTTCCTCAAAAAAAGTTTCCTTTCCCCCAAGAAGTCCCACCCCTTTGTTTTAAGATACCGTGGCTATGTTTTGCCAGCTGGCGAGGGTTTTGTTGGTGATTTGCCAGTAGCCGGTGAGACCGGACTCGGTGTTGCACCAGGCGATATCGTCGGTGCCGTCGGCGTTGAAGTCGCCGACTCCGGCGAGTTCCCATTCGCTGGTTACGGCGCTGAGGATGCTCCAGCTGTTCATGTATCCGTCAGAAACGCCCCAGATGCCGACTACGCCGTCGCCGTTGATCATGGCGATATCGTTGCAGCCATCGGCGTTGAAATCGCCGGAACAGAGGAAATCCCATTCGTCAGGATTGGCAACGCTGACCATGCGCCAGTCGTTGGCGTTGTCAACGATCCAGGTGCAGTAGGCGTTGTAAGTCAAGTCGCCAGCGCCGATAAATTCATTGCGCCAGAGCATGTCAGTTTTGCCATCGTTATTGAAGTCGCCAGTAGCGACCATTTCCCACTCGGGTGAATAGCCGTTGATCAAAGTCCACTCGGTACCGCCTTTCCAATAGCCAAGCAAACCTACAGTTTCCGAAGCGGCGGTCGGATTGGCGATCAAAACATCGCCCACGCCGTCACCATCAAAATCGCCAGTTCCTTCAATTGCCCAGCCATCAGCGACCGAGTTAAGCACTTGCGGAGTAAAGTTTCCGGCGCCATCAGACATTTCGCCAATGACCAAACCGGAAGTATACTTGCGCAGAATATCGGCTTTACCATCGCCATTGAAATCTTCCACGCCCACAACGTTCCAACCGGCATCCAGCGGAAGTTCCGCCCAAACGTCATTGTTGCTATAAATCGCAACCTTGCCGTCTTTACTGGCCAGAAGCATATCGGCAGAACCGTCAAAATTTCCGGCAAAGAAAGCGGTTCCCTCCGGTTGAGCTGCAATAATGTTGCTGACTTCATACTGAGCTACTTCGCTGATATTGCCAGCGGCATCGGTGCTGCGGAAATAGACGCTGCCGTTTTCGCTGAAAGTGATTCCGGCTTCATACTTCTGCCAGGTCTTGCCATCCAGCGAATACTCGTTCAATACCGAGTCATCGGCAAAGGTCGCTGTTACAACCACTTTGCCGTCAGTAGCAGTGGTAATATCGGCAACGGCAATCGGAGCATCCGGCGCAACTGCATCTAATTCGGCAATCGTCAGATTTAAGTTGCCATTATTTTGAGTGAG
>SUWF01000032.1 GCA_015061575.1 Lentisphaerota bacterium | reverse complement strand
TAAAGATGACAAAGTCATTAATCAAATGCGAGCATTTGATGACATTGAATAATGTTAGTTGCAACTATGAGTTTGTTATGTATTACCGCATTTGCAGTTGTAGGACAGTAGTTGCAAGAGGTAAATAATTCAAAGCCCGTGTCGGGCTGCCGGTACCATCGCCTTGAAGGCGTGGTGCATACCACCGGCTAAGCCGGTGGTTTTGATTTTGTCGCTTCGCCGTTTGTGCGGAAAATTCCTGATGAGTTCCCGCTTGAAAATCCCGGTAATTTATAATTTGTCAAATTGAAGTGTTCCTGATCCTGCAAGCCGCATGATTGTTTCATCATCCCCTGCCCCATTATTGCCACCATCCGGCTTAACAGTAATGCTGTGCAACGTGTCTTTAAATATATAAGTTTTCTAATCCTGTTATAAGGGGAAGAATGGTTTACTCTGGTTTATTTAGGCTTTCCGAGGTGAATTCGGCTTTTCTCTGCTTTACGCAAATATCCGGTTAGTTTGGTGCGTGTGGGCACTTTTATAGATAACAGCGGCTGTGTGTTAGGTTATGTGAGATGCGGGCTGACTTATATATTAAGAATAAAAACCCCGGTATCGTTTTTTGTGTGATACTCGGGGTTTTGTCGTTGTTTATGATTGCTCTTTGATTCGTCGCATCGCTTCCGGATTACGCCAAATGCACTCTATTCTGGATTGTTTGGCTTTCACATTTCCTGTGCCTTGAAGCCCGGAATGTCGTGTCCTGCCGGCGGCTGTACAGACTACATCTACTGTCTGCATATCCCAGCCGTTTGCTTGCAACGGAGCGTACAGCGGGCTGTTGTAGCCGCTCAATACCACTGCTCCATCGTAGCTCATCAGCGTTGTGATCAGCTCTTCGTGATCGCCATCTTGCAGTTCATGAGCGTATCCGCCAGCTTTACGACAGCCTGATACATACGGCGGATCACAGTATGCCAAATATCCTGTTCCGCTGAATCTGGCAAGGCAATCACGCCAATCGCAACACTCTATTTGTACATGCTGTAAACGGTCATGGACAGCCGGCAAATTGTCAAAACTGCTACGCCAACTTGCGGTTGCATCGGTAGTTGTTCCAGTTCCCCAGGAGTTGCCGAAAATACCGCCAAAACTTTGTCTTGCCACCATATACCACCTGGCGGCTTGTTCTACTGGATCGTGGATCGCAGGCCAGGTTCTGGCGCACTCTTCGTATAGCTCCCGACTGTATGGCATTTCACGGACGCGGCTCATAAAAGGACCAAAATAATCACGGCTTGCCAGCACTCTGAAAAAGCTGACCACTCCACGATTGACATCATTATATACTTCAACTTCTACCGGCTCCTTGGCAATCAAAATACTGGCGCCGCCGCCAAACGGCTCAACATATTTTGTATGCGGCGGCAATGCTGATAAAATGGCTTTTTTGATCTTTGCTCCACCTTTCCCACCGAACCACGGAAATGGAGCTCTAACATTTTTACTCATAAAATCATCCTTAATTTGCACAAAAAAATAACCCGGCATTTGCCTTGTTTGAGAGTTTACTGTATATTAAAGTACGATTTGGGCAGTAAAACTCAATTTGGCAGGCGAATGCCGGGTTGGGGGTAAAAAGTCAGATTGCAGTCTGCTTTTTACACTGCTCTTTTTTTTTAATTTGCTACATCATAGAAACCTTCTTTCTTCGGGGATAGATGTTGTGGTGGACATGTGGTAGGCTTCAAAACGGCACATCTGCCATTTTTTCTTTTTCGTATTCGATACGGTTTTTTATAGCCTCTATTGCTTTGTGCATGTCGCCAGGAGCAAGCTCATCCAGACAGGTCAGATCTTCCAGATTAACCGATGTTGCGCGTCGGATAAAGCCGCAGATCCATGCGCCGGAACATTCTGCAGATTTCAGGTATGTTTGAAGCTCTGTCCAGAGTACCCAGAAGTATCTTGCTGCTCGACTGTTTGCACTTGCCATATTGTGCATTTTTCTATACACCTTAATTATATCGCCTGGGGCGAGAAATCTTGCACTGTCAACGCCGGCAATATCATTTAGGATCTGGCGATATTTCAGATCAGACAAGCCGAGTTTTTTCTGCTCAATTTTAATTGCTGCTATTTTCACTTTGCTTTTCGTTTTCAATAATTTTTTTACGCAGTTTTTGCTCTTTGGCGATGGTTTTATAATAACTATTATGCAAGCAAACTTCATTCCATTTTTTAGCGAACTCTGGATCTTTGTCGCATAATTTTTTTAATCCTTCGTTCTGCCTTACACGACTGATTGAACTAAAAAAGCGTTTTTTTATCTTGGCTACTTCTTCATTCACCTGTTGCGTATATTGAGGCGAGAATAAGCCGTTTTTTAATCTGATAGATTTCAGTTTATCATAAATGATGATATAGGCTTGAACTTTTGCTGAATAAAATGGAGATGGATAATCTTTTTTCATGGTCATTCCTCCGGCCAGATGCCGCCGGATTCTCTCCAGCGGACTGCAACTTGCAGATCTCCGGCTTGCAGGGCGCGTCCTTGCTGCTGCGCCCAATCGCTGGCTCTCCGGAGATCTTCAAACAAAGTACGGAGTTTACCGTCGCGGGCGGTGGCTGTTTTGTAGGCAAGTTCAATCAACCGCTGACTTGCATCTGGATTGAAGGATTTAACAATATCCTCAATTTCGCCTCTGAAAATTTTATCCGGGATCGGCAGCGTATATTTGACGCGGCCGATAAACTGTTCAAAATAATCAGCGAGTCTGCCGTTTTTCATTTCCTTGAGATATACATCTGTAAAGATCATAATTACCGCACAGCCGCAAATATCGTGCAGATCCCGCAAAAGTTCAATGGCGGCTGTTCCGGTATTGCCGGAGCGCGGAACCAGATGACCGGCTTCGTCGACCATAATCACATTGCGGGGAGTAAAAGCCTTGAAAAGTCGCTGTTCCAGATCGGTGGTTTTATGGCCGTTGACGCCGATACCGCAAGAGCTGCACAGCATTGTTACGATTTGACGGCGGGTGCAGCCTGATGGCACCCGGATATAACGGGTTCTGCCGTGATTATTTTGCCGCGCCCAGTATTTTGCTGCATAAGTTTTGCCGCGACCGGTAGGACCGACAATGTTTACCATTGCCGACCATTGTGCGGCGTAGTCGAAGGCTTCAAACAGTCGCTTAATCACGCATGTTTCCACTAATGGCATTTTTTGAGAAGCCTGTTGCTTGAGCTGCTGAATAGCACTTATAAAGGTATCCAGCTCGCCATCGTAGCGGCCGGTAAACACTTCGTATATGAACTTGTAATCGTAGCCGATCTGACGGCAGAGTTCGGTTTTGCTGTTGCCGAGTACATCAAAAGTGTAGCCCCAGAGCCATTCCAGGTGCTGTTGCTCTTCTTCGGAATAACGGCGGATGCCGGCGCGGAAGATGTTCAAGCCGATGTTGATAATGTCGCGGCTCATTCCGGCTTCGGGGGCGGGATTGTCGGCACTGTGTGCTAAGCTGGTGGTGGCGTTACCCATTACTCTTGTGTTGCTCATTTGTTTTCTCCTTGTTTTATACGGACTTTTTATGGTAAATCAGTCTTCGTAATCGTCTTCTTTTTTATTCAACATAAAGTCGTGGAAGGTCGATAATGCTGCTCTGGCGGCGGCTTCGTCGGCAAGCATGTCATCTATGCTGTGATCGGCGGTGTTGATTGGTATTTCCGGCGGTTCAGCGGTGAAATCGAAGCGTTCTTCCAATGCTTTTTCTTCGGCATCGAACACGTTTTCTGCCGGGGCTATGCGTTTATAAGTGTGGCTTTTGCCCTTGATCGTGTTTATGCTGCCACGGCGGATGAATCTTTGATCGCTCCCCAATGAAAGCATAAATTCAATAGCACTCATGCCGATTCGGTCGCCGGTAAGTTGCGAGAGCATGTTGCGGCATTCCCGCTTTTGGCGGTTCTGTCGTTCCAGCTGCTCGGCAAGCAAACGCTGCGCTGCACCATCATCACCGGCGATCGCTTTGACGCTCAAACGGGTGCGGGCGATGCTGATTGCAGAGCCATCTTCGCGGCAGAGCAAGATCATCTCGGGGTCAAAGGGATTGGCTTTGATCAGCACTTTTTCGCCGACACGCACTTCATCAGAGAAATACCGGCGATTCAGAAAGGTTACTGCCGGACCTCTGGCGACGGTACGGATGCCGATGGGCAGCATAAAGGCAAATGCCACATCTTCGGGGCTCATCAAGCGCAGATCGGGGTTACGCTGTTCCCAGATTTCGGCAGGGCTTTTACCACGATGGATCTCGCCGGTTTTGGGTTTGGCTGTGTAGCTTGCCACCCAGTCAGCAAAGATGCCGGTAAAGGCTTCCAGGGTTGGCAACTCCATAACATTTTCGGCTTTGTCAAAGTAAGCGGCACTGTCAGGGCGTTCCAATGGGTTGCTGCCGAGATAATCAGGAAAGTATTTGTCAAAACTTTTCATCATGTCCCGGAAAAAACGCTCCACGGTTTTGGCACGGGCATTGAACGGTTTGGCGTTAGTCAGAACGATACCCAATTCCTTAAATATGCTGTGTTCATACTTGCCGCATTGCAAAGGCGTGGAAAAGCCTTGCTTGCAGTAATCCTTACCGTTATCGAAATAGCACATTGCCGGCGGCTGTCCGTTGTTTTTGCAAATATAATCCAGCAAAGTCCGCATAATTATATCGGCATTGACCGGCTTGACGGTGATCGTCCACGCCGCCGGATACCAACTGCGTGCATCCATCAGGCAGGCAATGTGCGGTCGGACGGCTATCCATTTGCCGGGTTCAACTTCGTATCTGACCCGGGTATCAAAGTCGCGGCTGTCGCCAATCAGGAGCTCGCCGGGTTCGGTGGAATTCCAGTCGCGGTTAATGTAGTCACAGATAGTATTCCTCCACGCCACTTCGCCCTCACGACCGGCAATCAATACTTCCAGCGGCAGGCTTTTGACGTAACTGCGAACTTGCGAAACGCTGGGAACTACTGCCGACGGATCACGCTGACGCAAGGCGAATGCGGCCACTTGCCGTGCTACAGTCAGATCAAGTTTGTTCTGGTTGAGGTACGCAGCGTTGAAGTCCAGCCAGAACTGACGGTCGCCGTATGCGGGGATGCCGTCAGCGGTTTTATAGACCGAACCGCCGCGTTTGTAGTTGGTAGCCAATGCGTGCAGATCGCCTTCGCCGGGAACCGCTCCGGGGGTGGAACGGTATTCATTGAGCCGACGCTGCCAGTTGCGATAATTGTTATATGTGAGTTGACTGGCGCCCCGCTGACCCGATTGCCGGAGAATCGGAAACTCCTCCACTCTGGCAGCAGCAACTTTGGCAACGATCATCGGATCCGGCGTCCGGGGTTCCAGCATTTTCTGCTGCTGGATGTATTGCAGGAACTTCAGCCGTTCCCGTGCTTCGGCACGAACATTCTCCGGCAACGTTTGCGGCGTTCCGGCAGCCACACGACCCGTGGTTGTCAGTGCAGTTTGTACCGTTTGCTGTGTAGTCTCCACTCGATTGCTGCTGGTTTGCACAGCTGTTTTCTGTGTGGTCGCCACACTGTGTTGAACAGGTATGCGGCTCGGTTTGGTCTGGAATTGTGTGCTGGTTTGCACAGCCGTTTTCTGTGTGGTCACTACACAATTCGCTGTTGGCTTGGGCGGTGACGGCAGATTCAGTTTCAAGATCTTCATTGTTCTCCTCTTCAATGACTCCTGCTAAAATGTTTTCAATATCTTTAATGCTGTCCAGCAAAGCAGCTTTGATCTGCAGCAGGCTGACGGTATCTGCCTGACTGTTGGGGTTGCTGCGCAGTTTGGATTTTTCGTGATGTAAATATGCCGAAAGCAAATTGCAGCCGCCTGAAGCGCATTTGACCGCCTGCGTATCGTTGGTTACGCCGGAAATGAAACCGGCGGCATCCATCTCCCAGATTGTATCAAGTGCTGCAGAAAAGCCTGGCAGTTCAGCTTGATGCTGCCGTTTTGCGGAGTTGAGAAGGCAGTGTTCGCAATCCGGTAAAGAGCCTCTGCCTTGATGATTCAGATGGCATAATTGGCAAGTTACGGCGTTCCGTACTTGATCGATCGGCATATCGGCAACCGGCGTTACGGAAAGAAATCCTTCCAGAATTTCCAGTGGCAACCGTGACAATGCCAAGAGTTTATCTCCGGAGAGCTTGAGCAAATTCCGGTAAAGCACCTTTTTATCGAAACAAGCAATCATCAGATGACCGACTTTGGCACGGTGATAGCATTCGCTGCGGGTAAGTCCTGATACATTCTCCGCCCAGGCAAGCCAATCTTTTTTGCCAAGCGTGTTCTGCGATCGAGCCAACAATATGGCAGTGGTGATCAGATCAACTTTGCGAACGGCGGCAAAACTCTGTAAGGCTCCTTCAATTTCAGCAGCAGTCAACAATTCGCAGTTGATTACGGTTTTTTGGTGAATATCGTTGAAGTTAAGCATATTATCTCTCCTGTAAATTTTCGGCATAGCCTTTGGAAAAGGAGAATTTTGCAACATCTCCGGGTGGTACGACCGCTGCACCGGGGATAATTTCGCCAGCAATAACGTGGCGAAGAACGGCATCTTTATTGGCGGTGCGTTTGGTGTTGATCATGTCGTCATAGCCATTTTTAAGAGCGTAAGCAAAGAGTTTTTCTTCATCTTCAATGGTTACATAAGCCGGGTCGGTGGTGATGCCGTAACTCCCGATCTGGCCTACCTTGTGCTTGCGGGGCGAAAGAAAACGCTCTTTATGTGCCTGGATATAATCAGCCAGTTCGCCGGTCAGATGTTCATATTCGGCAAGTTCGGCTGCTACATCTTCTTTGTGGGATAATTCCAGATCGGCAAGGCGTTTTTTGTGAGCGGCACTTTTGCGATCCAGAACAGCTTTGAGCCGGGCGATCTGCAAAAAGAGATCGTCCGCATCGGCTACGGTCATAGCCTGATATTTGCGGTTGTCTTTGAGTGTGGTCATTTGGTTTTTGGCTTTCTTTTTTTTATGGACTTCAACGGACATTAACGGACTATTCTCCAAAAAACTCAGCGAATTTGGCTTTGTACATGGAGCGGGGATTACCTTGCAATGCTTCGGAGATCCGTTGATGGTCTACATCGAGGAGTTCGGCGAATTCAAATTTGAAAAGGTCGAACTCTTTCAGGATGGCATCAGTTACCTCTTGGATAGTGCCGCCGTTGGCGATCAGTTTTTTGCCATAAGCGCGGATATCTTCGGCGAGTTCCGGCATGGCTTCGGCGATTGTGTGGTGCTCACACAAATCGGCTTCGTTCGGGAGTGCGTTCTGCCGGCTGCAGAAATCTGCCAAAACTTCATCAAGCTGTTCACGGATAGTATTTACAAGTGTGGTTGCCACAGTGTTGTTCTTGGCAAATTCAGCCAAGCCGCAACAGGCGGCTTCGATCCTGCCAAGTTGTCTTGAGGTGATTTTCATGTTTTTTATGCCTTCCATTTATTTGGTTAAACTTTCTCGATCAAGGCAGCCCAACGAGGCTGCCGCGATACTAACGCCGCCCGTCGTACGGGCTATCGTTCTGTGAAAAATGGGTCTCCCGGTTCAGTGTTGTAGGGTGGTGCAGTGATCAAATCGCCGAATTCATCGTACATTTCACACTCTTTGGGGAGGCGAATTTTGCAAAGCATACGCTTCAAACTGGAAAGCGAGATCTTCAAATCTTCAGCCAATTCGCGTTGAGTTTTGCGGGGTTGGGTGATACGGGCCTTGAAGAGTTTCCAGCGCAGCGGATTTTCGGCAGCATAATCAGCCAGAAAGATCATCCGCCGCATAGTTACGGTATCCGGCAGATTGGCTTCGCTACGCCATGAAGCGGGGGTGTTGCCGATCATCACGGCAAGTTCGGCGGACTCCACAGTTCGGGTTGGAAATGCGTTATCCATTATCTACCTCCAAAAATCAAACAGCCCAGCAGTAAGCCGATGACAAACCATACAACCATATTGAAAACAAAAATATGCGGATAGCGCATGGCATTGAGTTGGCGCTTTTGTTTTGCAACTTGGATACGGAGTTTGTGATTCTGGTCAATGACGGTAGCGAGTAACATGTTTTTTCTCCTTTTTAGCGGTCGTTTTCGACCCGGTTGATAACGATACTGGCAAGTATGGCGGCTTCGGCATAAGTAATGGGAATAGTTTCAACAGCTTGCGGACGCAACTCTTCAAGCACCCGATCTATCGCCAGAGCGTAGCCGGTACCGATGTTTGCATCGACAAAGCCACGGATCATTGCAGACAGTGCAATGTTGTAAAAAACTTGTTTTTCAGCCATAATTTTCTCCTTGTATTAGGGTTGACTTTCAATCCAGTAATTCCTGCCAGGCGATTCCGGGGAATGCCTTGGCATAACGTTTGGCTGCGCTGGTTGTACGCAAACCACGGACTTCCGCATCGTGAACTGTTGAAGCAGTTACGCCAACTTTGGCGGCGACTTCATGCAGTTTTTGCCGCGTTTTTTTTCGCATCTGGGCTAAACGAGTCATGTTTTTCTCTCCTTAAAAAACTCAATCTGCGATAAAATATAACACAATACCGAATAAAATCAAACTCAATGTGCGATTTTTTACGGTTTTTTCTTGATTTTTTATTATGCAGGGTGTATTTTTACGGGAAAAACCGTAAAAAGAGTGTAAAATTATGACTGAAACCGATATATTAAATGCTCTGCGGGAAGCATATCAGCGTGCAGGCACACAAACTGCTCTTGCTCAAGTTGCCGGGGTATCGCAAGGCAGAATTGCAGATTATCTCAATGGGCGATGTTCTATCGGCAATATGTCTGTGGCAACATTGTTGAAAATTTTCCCGGATATAAAAATAGATTTCTTCGGCGAAAAAACCGGCAATGATGAGTCGGATCTTCGCCGGATGATGTATCTTGAAATCTTCGACGGCTTGTCAGCCGAAGATCAGATGCGCTGCCTGGCAATGGTGATCGCCAACTTTCCGGATAAAATCAAGGCAGAAATGAAATAACGCTAAATCAATCAACGAGGTGAATTATGAAATTATTTATGCATTGTATGCTGCTGATTTGGCTGGTGAGTGGTTTATCTGTGCTTGCTGCGCCCAAAACACCATCGGGTATTCCGCGTATTAAAGATCCGCTGGATAAAAAATTGAAGTTTTTCCGCAATGAGGATATAAGCAACAGTGATTTTGTTCAGTATGAAACATACAGTTTTGAAATTATACGGATCACTGGTAAAAACGAGGGGGTATTTGCGGTAAAAACGCGTTTAGTTTGTATTCCGCGAAATCGCCAGTTGCGATTTGATAGAGAAGATAGTACCACAACGCTGCCAGATTGGATATGTATCAAGGGGTTCAACTTGGAGGGGAAAGCCGATGGTGATGAAATCAGCCTGCGTAATGGTTTTACTTTGTGGCGGATTGGATCCAAGCGGGTTGGTAGCAATGGCAGAACCTTACCGCTATACACGACCAGCCGCAAGGAAGCGCTGGCTTATGCCCAAAAAGAATCGACTGCCGGGAAAAACCTAAAAAAACGCCGCTGATTTTATGTTGAACTCAAAGAAAGGGTGAATTATGAGTGAACAGAATGATGCGTATGATGCTTACCAGGATTACCGTCAGGAGCGGAAACCGGCGGCTGGAGCAGGCAAAAAGAGTGCCACACCGTTCAAGAGTTGTCCGGATTGCGGAAATACGATTTCCAAGCGGGCGTTAAGTTGTCCGCATTGCGGTTGGCACCGCTTGTATAAGCAGTGGGTGTTTCTGACGATGTTGGCGATTTGGAGCATAATTATCAGTTTTGCAAGCATATTGGCAATCATTCCGTTTTTGAAGTGATATTTTATCTGAACCACTTTAACCCATTATCTTTCAGGATGATGGGTATTTTTTTTGTCTTTTTTGAACCTTTTTTTGCTGTTTTCGCCTTTTAGTGAAGAGTGGAGAGTTTGCCGCTTTGCGGCAAAAAGTTGAAAATTGGGTTGAGTTTTTAACTTTTGCTCCAATACAGGGCTGGGCATTGTTGGTTTTCTCCTTGCCGGCAATGCCCTTTTTTTTATTCACAAAATAGAGGATTTTTTATGTTATGACAGACTTCTTGACTTATCTTGCCAGCAGCGTTACCGGCGGCGGCATTGGTTCGCTCCTGGTGGGCTGGTGGCTTAAACGCCGGGAAGCCGAACACGATGAACTGAAGCGTTTGGAGAAAGAACGCATTGATAAAATTGCCGCCGATCTGGAAGAACATTTGAAGGTGAGCAATCCGGAAGCCACCAATAACAAGATCGACCGGCTGCGGGGCGATGTGAATCTGCTGCGCGATGCAGTGGAACGGGATCGGGAACGGCGGGCGAATTCTGATAAAGAGATAGCCCGGGTATTGGGCGAACTCTCCGGAGCAATCAATGGCATAAACAAGTGGCTGGATAACACCAACGTTTCAGTTCAAGAGCATATAACCAATGGGGAGATACATCATCATGGGAAATAAAAGTAAAATTTACCGCACCCGCCGGGGATTGTTGATTGCAGTTGCAGATTACGTCAACCCGGTGGATCTGGATTATGTAATCGATCACCCGGCGTTGCTGGATGTCAGCCGGGATGAGGCGGTTGTTCAGTGGAAAAACTTAATTGAAAACGGTTTTCTGCAAGGTCTGCCGGGGAGTAAAGGCGAATATGTAACCATCACCGCCGAAGGTCGGAAAAATCTGCCTGAATCACCAAGAGAAGGGTATTCTCCGTATGTCTGGGGTCCAACGGCCGGGGTGTGATATGAAAAACAAACCGCGAAATAATTATGCCAGGCTGCCTTTTGAAGTTCGGCAGCGGGTTTTGGCTATGCTTTATGACGGGGCTGAATACGATGATATTCGTAATGCTCCGGAAGTCAAAGCGGCTTGTGAGCAGCGGAAGATCGTGCTGCACAATGCCACATTTCTGGCGGTGCGGCGGGGCGAAGAATACCGGCAATATGGCGAAGCATTGGCAAAGACCAGCAAGCGCATTGCTGACGACCGTTGGGCGGCAGCAGCATTGCAGGAGCTTTCCGGATTGACCAGCGTAAGTGATGTAACACAGATGGCACTGCTGCGGCAGTTGCGGGTTCTTTCGGAAAATCCCGATATGGATGCCGAAGAAACCTTGAAACTGGTCAACGCCACGGTCAAGATCAAATCCACCGAGCTGGATAAACGGGTGCAGCATTTGCAGGAAAAATTGGCCGAAAACAACCGCCTGCGGCAAGCCGCTGAACAGGAATGGCGTAATCGTGAGGCAGAATTACTGGTAAAACTTGCTGCCAAAGATGCGAAGATTGCAGAACTGGAAAAACTGATTCCCGGAGTTGATTCACGGCAAGTGGCGGATGCCATGGACGAAAAGTTTGGAGTATAACGAATGAGTTACTTTCTTCCATATCAGCAGCGTTGGATCGTTGATGATTCGCCCCTGAAGATCTACGAAAAAAGCCGCCGGGTGGGTATAACTTACGCCACCAGTTACCGTGCCAACCGCAAGTGCTTGCGAGAACCGCAGGGGAGCAGTTTTGTGCAGTGGGTATCCAGCCGCGACGATCTGACCGCCAAAGAATTTATTACCGACTATGTGGCAAAATGGGCGAAAGAATCCAACGCCATTGCTCGCGGGCTGGACGGCAGCAATGTGGAAGTGGTGGACGAAAAGCACGGCATCACAGCGTATGTGGTGCGGTACAATAACGGCGCAAGGATCTGCTCGTTGAGCAGCAATCCGCTGGCATTCGCCGGTAAAGGCGGCGATATACTGCTCGACGAAATGGATCTGCACTTGGATCAGGCGACTTTATACGCCATGGCATACCCCTGTATCACCTGGGGAAATCAGTTGGAGATCGTTTCGGCGTACAATCCTGACGGCAGTATTGAGAGTGAGTTTGCACAACTCTGCAAACGCGCCAAGGCTGACAATTCAATGGGCTTCAGTATGCACCGGACCACGCTGACCGATGCCATTGCCGAAGGGTTTGTGGAGAAAGTTAACGAAGTCAAAGCGGCGAAAGGCCGTCCGACCCAAACTCGTGAAGAATTTTATGAACAGATCCGGCGGGGATGTTTGACCAGAAGCGCATTTGAAACGCAGTATATGTGCGTACCCAACGAAACCAGCGGTTTGCAATTTATTGAGCCGATATGCCTGAACAATGCAGTGCAGAAATTGGATTGTTACTGGGGCAAACTGGAAGGCTCCAACGGCGGAGAGGATACGCTGATCAAGCCGGAGTTCTGGCGGGAGGTATTGCCGGCAGGCAAGCAGTATGTGCTGGGCTATGACGTGGCGCGAACCGGCGACTTGTCGAGCGTATGGGTCAATCGGCTGGATGGGAATTGCGCCATGCTGGCAGCGTTGGTAACAATGCACAAAACTCGATTTGAAAAGCAGAAAAAGGTGCTGGCAGCCTTGCTGAAATGCGGCATAACCGGTGCCGGTGATAATACCGGCTTGGGAATGAATATTTGTGAAGACCTGGAAACCGAATTTGCCGGATCGTTTGTGGGGGTAAACTTTGCCAGCAGCAAGATGCAGTTGGGGACGCTTTTGCAAAGTGCTTTTGAAGCACACAACCAGTTGATCCCATTGCAATACCCCGAAATCAAGGCGGATTTGGCAGCGATCAAAAAAGATCACACTTCTGCCGGGCGGCTGCTGCTGACGGTTGGCAAGAATGAACTTGTGCCGGAGAGCCACGGCGATATAGCGTGGAGTTGTGCATTGGCATTGTATGCGGCGCAGGAGTTTGCCGGAGGACCTTGCAGAATGGAGCCATCCAGCAAAAAGGCGGTACGCGATAGCGATGATGAATTTTATACAAGCAGGAGAAACCTGAATGAAATATCAAAAGAAAACCGCTGGTGCTGATCGGCGATTGGTGCTGCCAAGTGTCGGCGACCGGTCGCGGTACAGCACGATCGGGAGTTACAGCCCCGCCAGGATCGGGGCGATCATGCGGGCAGCCAACGGCGGAGATGTTGAGCAATTATGTCTGCTGGGACGGGATATACTGGAGCGCAACTGGGATGTGATCGGCGCCATGGAGCAGCGCAGCGGTGCGTTATGCGGATGCAATTACCGCATTGAGCCGGGCGGCGAAGGCGATCTGGATAAACTGGCGGCAGAAGAGTTTGAAAAAGAACTTGCCAATGCCAGTTGCTGCGGCACATTTTATGACCTTTTGCAGCATTTGGTCAGCGCAGTGGTGCAGCCATTTGTGCCGGCAGAAATAATCTGGCAAGCTGGTGGTAAACTGGCGGGCTTTCAAATGCTGGAGCCGCATTGCTTTAACTTGCGGGATGGTTTTGTGCCGCGCCTTATCTGCGACGAATACCCGAACGGCTTGCCGGAAGATTTGCAGGAAAACCGGATAATCTTTCACCAGTTTGCCAAGAAGGGTGATCCGGCGCGGGCGGGAAAGATCCGGGTCTTGGCTTGGCTGCACTGCTTTCAGAACTGGCCGATCAAGGATCTGTTCAGTTTTATCGAACGGTTCGGGATGCCCTTTTTGATTGCCAAGGTGGATCAGAATACATGGGAGTCGGAGCGGGAAGTGCTGCACAGTTTGATCCGGAACTTCGGTCCGAATGGCGGTGGGGTTTTTACCAAAAGCACCGAGCTGGAACTTTTGAACGCAGCCAATACCGGCAGCGACAATGTTTATTTCCGGACTTTGGAGTTCTGCCACAATGCTATTTATACTTTGCTGGTGGGGCAGTTGGCAAGCAGCGGCGAAAGTTCCGGGCTTTCCGGCGGCGATGCGCAAAGCAAAGTACGGCAGGATATTCTGGAAGCCGATGCACACGCAGTGGAAGCCACGGTAAGAAGCCAGATCGCCAAGCCGTGGATCAAATTCAATTATCCCGAAGCGGCAATTCCGAAACTGCTTTTTGAGTTGGATCCGCCGGAAGATCAGGCGGCATTGGCAACGATGGTTGCCACCTTGAGCGGTGCTGGGTATAAGGCAGATCCGGCAGAATTAAGCGAACGTTTGGGCTTAAAACTGCGTTATGAACCGCCGGCAGCACCGATGGGGCAAAGTATTGCTCTGGCGGCGGAAAAACCGGAGGAACTGACCTTGGCAAAAGCATTGGAAGATTGGCTGGGGCCTATTGCTGATGAAATAGCATCTGCAGCTGATTTGGATGATGCTGCTCTGGATCAGAAATTACGCAACGGCTTTGATCTGGAGGAAAGCAACACAAGCGCCCTGGAAAAAATCATGACCCAAGAGATGGAATCTGAATATGCAAATCAACTTCGAGGTAAATGATCAGGATCTGCTGAAACAGTTGCAGGATCTGACTCCCCGGCAATTTATGATTGCCTGGAGTGGCGCAGTCCGGAGGCATATTCAGAAAAATGCACGGGAAAAGATCGGCGGCGACTTTGGTGACCTTATCGCCAGAGAAAGCATAATGACCGACCAGGAAGATGATAATCGTCATATCATATATGCCGGTGGAGCCAATGGATATATTGCAGAACACATTCACACCGGCGGAACGATCAAACCGCGCACCAGAGCATATCTGGCGATTCCAATAGATCGTTCGGTCAAAGGTAAATACCCCCGGGAATACGGCGGAGAATTGTTTGTTGTCCGCAAGAAGGAAGATGGACCGCGAGGGCGTGCTTATCTGGCAACAACGGTCGGCAAAAGAGGCAAAGCAAAAATGCTTTGGGTGTTGAAGAAATCCGTATACCAGCGGCCGCGTCCGTGGTGGCCCGATGAAATGGAAATTGAACAGGCAACCGGAAGATTTTTTGAGGAGAATTTTTAATGTTACGCAATGGTAGTCAAGCAGATTTTATCCGTAATCGGGTAAATATGCCGACTGGTTTAAGTCATGCAGAATTGGTACAAAAGGTATCTCCCAAGATCAAGGCGCAGGCATTTTTTTCAGCCCGGGTGGCAGATGCCAGGATATTGGAGAAACTCCGGAGTATTTCTGATGGTTACAGCCGTGGCGAGTTTGGCTTGGCGGATGCCCGGAATCAACTTAAGGATTTCTTGCGCAGCGAGGGCTATAATCCGCATCAGGCGAGATTGCGTAATCTGGCAAGTACGGCACGGTTGAATTTGATTCTGCGGCAAAATGCGGCAATGGCTCACGCTGCCGGAGAGTGGGCAAGAATGCGTGATCCGGATGCGTTGCAGGTATTCCCGTATGTGCGTTACCACGCCAGGCGTGACAACAAAGTCCGCAGCAGTCACAGTGATTTGGACGGGAAGATTTTTCATAAACTGGATCCGTTTTTAAAAACTCACACGCCGCCCTGGGAGTTTAATTGCCGCTGTTATCTGGAAGAAATTACCGCCAAAGAAGCCGGCAAAGAATCGAAAAAAATTCAAAAGCCGACACCGCCGGAACAGGTCAAAGTCGAAAGTTCCAGCGGTTTTTCTTTTGATCCGGAACATGTCTTTGAAGAATTTGATTTGACAACGGTTAAGTCAAGAGCCAACATTGTCAGGCAGGCGGAAGAAGCAGTGAAAAATCAGCAGCTTGATAATGTGGGTTTGATCGTCGCTCCGGCTGAAAGCGGCATAAAACCAGTACTGCTTTCCGGCGCAGCGCAAGTCCGGAGTGGATTTGAAGCTATGAAGAGTGCAGCCAGAAAAGAGCTTGAAGATGTCGGCTTGGATCCGGATAATCTGCCGGATTATAAGGCCGTTAATGAAGCATTTACCAGGGCCGGCAAGCAGGGTAAAAACATTGCGTCAGCAGTCAGAGATAAATTCCCCGCAGAATCTTTTGAAGTGGCAAGGCTTAATCACCGGGCGGCGGAGGCTGCCGGATTACCGGATTTGCCGATAATGCTGGATAGCGGCAATCAGCGCCACGGCATTGAACACTTGTGGCGGAATCATAAGGAGCTTTTTGTTGATCCGGACCGGGCGATCAAGATATTGCGGGATACGCTGGGTAATGAAAATTGCCGGGTGGTAGTCAGTTTGAAGCGGGCTGTAACAAGGAAAGGTGAGCATGGTAACATGCAAAAGCTCCCTATTTGCCTTAAACGCATTGTATTGCATAATCCGCAAAAACAAAGTTATTGTGTTATGGTGTATGATGGTAAGCAGCTCAAACTGGTAAGTTGGAACAATGCTGATGATGCTTATGGTGATGATGAGTGGAGTTTAAAATAAAAAAGCTCATAACACACCCAATCGTGGGTTAACGCGTAATGAGCTTAAAATATTCTTCCCGCAGGCCTTCAATCGTGAAGCGCAACACACTCGGGAAAGTTATTATTACCATACTTCGATTTTGCGGAATGTCAAATTTTTTTTGAAAAAAATGGTAATTAATAGATAAGCACGGACTTTAATGAAAGGTTTACACAAAAAATGAATTGGATTGCATTATCTGCTGAACGGCTGGATGTTGTCCGGGATGACTGCGGGGTTCCGCTGGAATGGACGCTGCTTAAAACCGGCAGTAATCCGATTTGCCAGGATGGAATCGATGGAGCGATCAATCTTACAGCGGAAAACATGCAGCAGATCATAAGTTATCACCACAAAAAAGGGGAAGATATCCCGCTGGATTCGGAGCATTATTTATATAAACTTGCCAATCAGAAACGGTTGGACGAAAGTGAAGTTTTAAAGATGTTCCCGGGTGGAGTTGCCGCCATGGGCTTTGGCAGTCTTGCGCTGGAAGGCGAAAAACTGCGGCTCAAAGTCAAGTGGAATCCGGCTGCTTATGAAATGCTCAAAGAGAAAATCTACAAATACTTTTCGCCGGTGCTGCGGGGGCTTGCTGACGGTAACTTGCGGGTTACTTCGGTAGCAATGACCAACACTCCGGCGATCAATAACCTGGATGCGCTGGCCGCATCCGCAAATAAAACGTCGGACCTGTCGGACGGGTCAGACTTGTCCGACCAGACCGAAAGGAACAAGCAAATGACCAAAGTTGAAAATGCCCTCAAAAAATTGCTGGGGCGCGATTCGCTTGCGCTTACGGCGGAAAACGAAAAAGAACAGGATGCGATCGCTGCCGAAATCGAGGAAAAAGCCGATTTGATCGAACAGGTGAAAACGCTGCTGAAATTGGATGCTGCTGCCGGCATTGACGAAGTGATCGCCGCGCTCAAAGCCGAAGCGGAAAAGGCCGCTTCGGCTGATGAAAAGCAAGCAAAACTGGATGAACTTGCTGCGACGGCGGAAAAAGATGCTCACGCCCGGCTGGTGGCGCAGGGCCGCGCCGAAGGCAAGATCACCAACGCTGATATGGAGTACGTGAACAGCCTGGACAGCAAGGCACTTTCCGCACACTTGCAGCATACCGGCAAGAAAGTTCCGATTGAACGGTTGCCGGAAGGCAAAACGCGCACGGAAGCTGATTCCACAGCTTTGACCGATGCCGACAAACTGGCGATCAATGCCCTGAAGAATGCCGGGATCAAAAATGCCGAAGAAGAATATTTGAATCGCAAAAAGAAAGGTGAAGAAAAATGAGTAAACTCTCTGAAAACCGCAACACTCCCGAATTGCATGTCGATGCCGTGAAATACCACTACGAACGCACTGCTGACAGTGAAATCTACGCCGGCAGTCTGGTTGGTCAGAACAGTGCCGGCAATGCCGTTGCTGCCGCTGATACTGCCAATCTGGTGGTTCTGGGCCGCGCCGAAAACAGTGCAGTTGCCGGCGAAAAGATCGTCGCCAAGAAAGGTTGTTTTCTTTTTGAAAACGGCGAAGGCGGCGAGGCTTTGACCGTCGCTGACATCGGCAAGGATTGCTATATCGTCGATGATCAAACCGTCGGCAAGATCGGCGGCACCAATAAAATCAAAGCCGGCAAAGTGATCGATGTCACCGCTGATGGTGTGGCAGTTTTGATCTGAAAAACGAAAGGAACACTAAACTATGAATCTGAATGAAAAATTTGATGCCATGCGCACGGCATACGATTTGGCGTTTGCCAAGGCTTTTGAAGGCACTCCCTCTTGTTATGAACAGTTTGCCATGGCGGTGGGCGACGCGGCTCACAGCGTGGTAAAACTGCCGTTTCTGGAGCAGTTTGCACACATGCGCAGATGGATGGGCAGCCGTGTGATCAAAAATCTCTCCGGCAAGATGCTCACCATGACCGAAGATTCCTACGAGGATACCATCGGTATCAATGTCCGGGAACTTGAAACTGACAACTGGACGATGTATCTGCCGGCGATCCAGCAGATGGCGGTCGCCAGCAAAGCGATCTGGGATCGTCTGGCACTGGAAGCGTTGACGAACCCTGCCAAGTGGATCGACAACAAGGCATTTTTTGCCACCGACCGCAAATACGACAAGTCCGTGATCTGCAACAAGACCACGGATGCTTTGAGTCATGAATCGTTCAAAGCAGCATACAGCACAATGGGCGGTTATAAAGGTCATGCCAATGAGCCGCTGGCGGTGGTTCCGGATACCTTGATGGTCGGTCCTGCTCTGCAGTTCAAAGCCAAAGCGATTCTGGAAAATGAATTTATCAAAGACGAAACTGGTAATACCACGGTCAGCAACGAGTGCCGGAATCTTACCAAATTGATCGTCAATCCCCGTCTGGTCGGTGCCGCCGGCAATAACTGGTATTTGATGTGCTGCAATGGTCCGATCAAGCCGGTGGCGGTGCAGAAAAGCAAGGAAAGCGGTCTGGTCAGTAAAAATGCGCCGACTGATGAAGGGGTCTTTATGGAAGATCAGGCCGTTTTCGGTACCGCTGCTTACGGCAGTGCGGCAGCAGCGTTTCCGCATCTGGTGTTTGGCGGGATCCTCAACTGATGTACGCCGATGTGGTTGAACTCCGGCAGCGGTTGGGACGGAAGATCTTTAACGAGATCTACCTTTGCACTGATGCGGATGTACCGGCAACTGCTGAAAGCGACCTTGCCGCTGTCGCCGCCGAAGTTGACGGCAGTCTGGCAAGCCGGTACACTCTCCCGGTAACAACTCCGCGCAGTCTGGCACTGTTGAAAGACTGGACTTTAACGCTTGCCGAAGAGCGTGCGTACGCCAGAGCTGCCGGCAGTAATTATGCTGAAAAAGTCAAGGGCAGAGTTGAACAAGTACGCAAATATCTGGAAAAGATCCAGCAGGACTTGTTCAAGCTGCCGGATGCTGCCGAAAAAGTGGATTCTTCCAACCGCATTGCCATACGGCATGGTGAATCGGCGGTATTTGGCAGGGATAACATGAAGGATTTTTGAAAAATGATTTCTCTGGAAAGAATCGCCACGGATATTGCAGCAGAATTGCAGGAAGTATTTTCCACAGTCCGCATTTGTGCGGTGCAAAACCCGGAGCAATTTCTTACTGAAATCCGGGCGATCAATCCGGAGAAACTCCCCGCAGTATTGATCGTGTTCGACGGTTTTGCTTTTACCGCAGAATCCACCGTCCGGGAAGACCGCCTCACGCTGGTGGTGCTCGATGAGTTCCGCAGTGCCAGCGATGAGCGGGCTTTGGAGTTATTTAAGCTGCCGGGTAAAATTATGGAGATCCTGCCGCCGGATGGCAGAGATCTCAACGGCGTGTGGATCCATCCGGAGGATTGTACTGCCGGGAGTACGGTGATCGATTACGCCGTGCTGGCAATCGGCTTGGTGTGTAAACAAAGTGTTATTTGAAAGAAAAAAGGAATACAGATATGACAATCGTTTTTGGGTTGGCAAAGTATAAAAATGCCGTAGCCGGCTTGCGAATTCAGTCGGTAGCTTACGGCGAAACCGCTTCCACGGCAGAAGCGGTGGATGAAGACGGTAATATTGAACAGACGGATGTTCACAGCAAAAAAAAGACCATCCAGATCGAAGCAAACATTGTTGAAGATGCTGATTTGTCCGCAATCACGGTTGGCGGCGAACTGACTGTTGCCGGTGATGTTTACAAGATCGACAATATATCGTTCAAAGAAGCGAACAATGCGCATAAAACTGCCAGCATCAGCGGCAGTTGTCCGATCAAATCAGCAGCAACGCCGGCGGCATCGTAAAAAATGGACGCGAAAACCCTGGAGCTGCTCGCCGGCAAGGAATTTAATGAAATTCTTGCCGGCGATCACATTTTAAAAGAGCTGGAAAAAGCCCGGTATAATTCGGCTGACGAAAAACAGTTGCTGCTGGAAGTGCTTGATCTTGGCGATTACCGCATCGGCAAATTGCCGATCCGCCCGCTGACGGTTGCCAAATGGTCGTTTTTGTGGCTGCTGGAAAGCCCCTTTGTAATCGGTGGAGCTGCGGAGATCCGGGACTGGGAAGTGTTTCTCTACATATTGAGTCAAATGGATTTGCGTGAACTGAATTGTCCGGTCGAAAGAATTGCTGAAAATGCCACTGGGTTTGCGTTGGCGACCGGGCTTGATGCGGAAACTCTGCTCGAGGAGGTAAAAAACATCATAAAATCGGCGTTTCTGCCGTTCGATATGATGCCGCTGAAAACTTCCGGCGATTCCGGAGAATCCGGCATATATGATGGTATATGGGCAAGTTTTATGGCTTCGACTGCAGCGCGGGAATCCGGCATGAGCTTTGATTATTGCCTGCACCGGATGAGCCTTTCAACAGTGTGTTCGTTGATCGTCAACTGGAATCGTCGGGAAAGTGTGGATGGCGGTCAGATACGCCGCCGGATCCCGCAGGAAATCGAAGAAAAAATAACCGCAAGAATTGATACTCTTGCCAAAGGGTACATCGAAAAAAAGAGTCTGGAGTAATTATTTATGCCAACGGTTTGCAAGATCACTTTGGATGCCGAACAGTATCGGCAGGAACTCTCGCGGGTGGTCGAGGAAACCCGCGCCGCTGTTTCGTCTATGAATATGGGGCCTTCCGCTTCAACGCCTGAAGTTCCGCAAGTGGAAGATCAGGAGTACGCTATCACCGGCGTTGTCAATGCTCCGGAAATTCCGGAAGTGGAGGATCAGGAATATACCATTACCGGCGTTGTTAATGCTCCGGAAATTCCGGAAGCGGAAGATCAAACATACACAGTGCGTGGCGATATTGATATACCTGATGCAGCAAGTGACGCCTTGGGTGATATTGCCGACAATGCGGCGGATGCGGCGAGTGAAGTTGGTAAGGCTGGCGGTAAGATCGGCTTTTTTACCGGATTGCTTAACAAGTTAAGGGGGGTTGGTGCCGGTGAACAAATCGGCAAAGGCGCTGCTGCGGTTGGAGCTCTTGGTGCAGCAGCCGGGGCTTCGGTTCCGCCAGTCGGCGCATTGGCGGCAGTGGTCAACGCACTGCTTTCGCCGATCGCACTTATAACAATGGCGATAGCTGCTTTGGCCGCAATCGGAACTGCGGTTTTTGATGCATTGACGGTATCGTCAGAAGAATATGCAGCACAAGCCGAACACGCCGCTGAGGAATCTGAACGCGAAGCTGATAAATTGAAAAAACAAGCAGAGGCCGCCCAGCAGTGTGTTGACAGACTGAAAGAATTGAGTTCCGTAGAAGCAGCTTCCAACACAACCAAAGCTGAAACGTTGAGTTTGTTAAATTCTTTGCAAAAAGAATATGGCAATTTGGGAGCTCAAATCGATCGTACTACCGGAAGAATCCTTAATTTGACCGAGGTAGAGAAAAAATTACGTCGTGTCAGGGCGGGAAAAGAAGCCGACAACGCAGAGCAGCAAGCCGAGGCAAAGATCAGGCAAGCCCGCGCCTCGTATATGAAAGGACTTGGTGACAGTTATTGGTGGACTGAAGCCGGCGCCGGAAAAAACTTTGATCAGTATTTATCGAGCAACAACAATGATTTGGAGGGAATGCTGCGGGATATTCGAGGCGTTTATGCCTGGGCGGAACGCGAAGGACATTCGGCGGAAACGCTTAAAGGTATCTCTGAATCAATCGGATATTTGGAAGAAGCTCTGGAGCTCGAAAAGCGTTCCGGTTCTTTGCGAGATAGTGGTTTTGGCAGTGATGCGGAAGCTCGGGAAGCTGTTACGGATGCGCGGCGAAAAACAGCAGAAGCTATGCAGAAATATCGTTCAGCGCATTATGCTTCCCGGGTAAAGGCATGGAATGATGCTTTTGAAGAATCTGATGATTATGAGTATAAGCGGAATAATCGGCAGCAATGGCTTGATTCTCAAATGGTGGGTTATCGCAAGTTAGTGCGGGAAAAGAAGCGTTTGGAGGAGCAGCGCAATAAAATTGCCTGGAAATATTCTGCCGGCCAGGAATACTCCCCGGAGGATGCAATAGCTTATGCTCAATTGGAAGAGCAGCTTCTTGAAGTCTGTACGTCAATAGTTAAATCTCAAGAGCAGCAGGCTTCATTGCGCAAGCAGATTCAAACGCTTGATCGTCAGCATTCAGAAGAGCTTGAAAAACAAGCTACGGCCAAGAGAAATTATCTGGGAAATTTGGCTCATGAATATGATTACGACTTGCTAATTGCACAGGGAATGTTTGACAAGGCCGCTGCATTAAAGTTAGAACGGGAATTACGTGAAAAAAATCTGAAATTAACGCAAGATGAAAAAGCTGTCCTGGAAGATACCTTGATGGCTCAAGCCGAATTGAATCTGCAAAATTCTTTGTTTAAAAAAGCCACTGATTTGAAGTATCAGGTCATGGAACAGTCCGGCAGAGGATATGAGGCAGCTCAAGCACGGGCCATTCAGGAGGCGCAGGCAGCTAAAGGAAGATCCCTGGATGATACCGAAACCGAGTGGATTAAAAGACTTACAGAATTAACTTTTCAACTCAAGAATGTGCAAGGCCCCCGTTTGGGAGATCTTTCGATCAAGACCAACGCACTGGCTTCGCGCGGTGGTTTTCAGGGCTCGGTAAGGATGCCATCATCCGCCAGATACAACAGAATAATTTCAGAACATACAAGACAACTTGTCACAACTGTTCAAAAAATAGAAAACCTTTGCCGTCAATTGGGAGTATTTTAGTATGGGTGTAAAACTCGGTTCCAGAAATAAGGAACGCAATGATTCCGGAATTTCCTCGTCGGTAACAATGACCGGAGCCAAAGAAGAAATCGAAACTCTTTATGCCGGGCTTTTCCCGGGTATGTCAACTGAAAATGGCAAGGTGTCGGCTGTCAGAATGTTTCAGGAAAGTCCCCTGATCTGGGCTTGCGAAATTCGATATGCAAGTGATTTTGATGGTAACGATACTTCGGAGCCTAATACTGCTTACGGACAAAAGTCTGCCCAGCTTTCAGGATCCATGTTGTCGCTGCCATTGGAAGCGCACCCGAAATATCGAACATGCTGGAATTACTATCTTGTGGCGGCTCCCGGAATAAGCTCAGTCCCTTCATGGTGGGCTACGGCCCGCGAAGATGGTATTTCGGGTAATGATGCCGATAAATATGCTTGGGTAAAAGAACTGGCAAGTGCGCCTGTTGATAAATCCGGCAAACGATATCGCAGACTGAAATCACCACTTAAACCCGGCGTGGATAGTTTTGATGTGGCTGTTTACAGTATCACAGAAACGGTCAGATGCCGAAGTTGTAATGCTGCAGGTGCTTTGGTTGCCAATAAACTTAACAAAGTTGGACAACCTACCTATTCTCTGGGAATTATTGGTGGCGACTGGAAGTGCGATAATGCGAATGTGTTTTGGGGCGGCAAAGCTTGGTTCGCCACGCTTACATGGACCCGGAGTGGTAATAGTAAGGGTTGGGATAAGGATCTGTACGGGGCTGAATTATGATTCCAAGGAAATTGAATAAAGGCGAAAAATTTGGTTCCATACTGAATCTATGGAACCAACTGATCGACCACCTGACTGCCATGCGGTTGGTTTCCGGTAAGGGCATTCGTCTTTCACATACTTCTGCCGGAATAATTATAACCGCAATACCCGGGGCGCGTGGTCGGGCTGTCGCAGAAACTAACACCTCGCACGGCAGTTTTATTGTTTCAATGCAGGATCCCGATGATAAAGGCAATGTTAAACTGGAAGTTTCAGAGGGTTTTGTTTGTGTAAATGGGAAAACATTTACAATGAAAAAACAGCAAATTGCGCTTAAGGAGGGGCTGTTGTGTGTAAAAGTGCAAATAGCTGATGATACTGGCGTTTGGCAAAATCCTGTGCTGGAGTATGGCGAGTTTGATGCCTGGCATTATCCGGTTGCGTTGATTCGTAAAAATAACGATACTTATGATATAATGCAGTATCCGGTGACAGTAGCAACTTTTATGCTGACTAAAATGTGCGCGTTTGCAAAGGCGGCAAGCAATGAGTAATGAGTTCTATCGCAATGAACGCCCGGGAGAAGCTGGTGATGACGGCGGCGGCAACGGCGGCAACGGTGGCGGCGGTAGTGGCTGGGGAGGAGGCAGTGGTGGCAGTGGCGGAGGGGGAGTCAATATTAACCAAGCCAGTTGGAGTGAAGATTCTTCTCCTGGAAATGACGAAGAACAAAGTTTCTGGTCGGACTTGAATTCGCCATTGCTGAAAGTTTGCCCGGACGGTTTTTTGCTCACCGATGGTGTTGCGCCTGAACTGCTGACTGGAAGTGCAATGTGCCACTGGCCGCCGGCTGTAATCGGCTGGATCGGCGGCGACAAAGATCATGCGCATCACGATTGTCTTTTGCTCGTTGCTGATAAGATTGATGCTTTTCAGTTAAAAATAAATCCACAAATAACCGAACAGCAGCTTGCTGGTGGTATGTGTATGCATGGCTTTTTAAGGTGGTTAAAGCCGGGGATCATTACTTTTTCCGCCAAATGGCAGGCAGGCCATTATGATCACGGCAAAATTTCCATGGCGCGTTTTGCGGTATTTGGAATCGATCTGGGATACCGGGTTTTGGCATTGAAAAAATATATCACCGTTTTTACGATCAAGATCACCGGGAATTACGAAATTTATGTAAACAACCTCCGTGGCAGCCTTGATGGAAATAAAAAATTTTTGGAGTAGAAAATGCACTTGTATTACAATTTGGCACTGCAATGCCGGACTGATTCGTTCAACTGCCGATTGAACACTTTCCCGCATCTGCGCTACAAAGAACAGCCCTTGTGGGTGTTGCATCTGTTGCAGGAAGATGGCAGTCCGGCAGATCTTACCGGGATCGTCAGTTGCCGGGCTGCAGTGGATGTTGACTTGTTGAGCAGCACGAAAGTTATGTGCCGGAGCCTGAATCAGGATATTGATCTGTCTGCTGTTGGCGATGGCGTCATAGCAGTACGGCTCAATGCCAACACCGCAGATTTTCTTGCCAAGGCTGACGGCAAAGAAAATCTTAACGGCAAATTTGAGTTGTGGGGTTATGATTCTGATGGGGCTGTATCACTCTACCTCCGCGTAGGGGTGCTGCTGTCTGCGGTTGTGGATCCGGAAGGCGGAACGCCGCCAACGGCAGTGGATGAGGATGCGCTGATTCGTGAAAGTGAACTGGAAGCCAGACTTGCCCGTCAACTTATTATTGAGTATAGCAGCGACGGTGCGGAAGTTCATTCAATGTTGCAGTCCGGCGATAAATTTTACCGGGTGCGCCATGGGCAAAATGGCGTACCGTCGGAGTGGCAAAGTATTCCGTATGGCCCGGCAGGAACCGGCAGTGCCGGCAAGGCTGCCACGATCAGAATCGGCAGTGTTGTTGATGTTGAATATGAAGATGCTTCTGAAGTTGCCAATGGCGGCGATGAAAACGCCGCCGTATTGAATTTCCGGTTGCGCTGCGGCAAGCCGGGTAAGGATGGCAAAGACGGCGTATCCTTCCATTATGATGCTTCCGGTGAATTGTCCGAACGCGGTGCATACGATGGCGAAGTTAAAGGCTTCGTCTTTGCGGCAATAGTCAATGATGCGGAGAAGCGAACCGCATCCTGGTACTTTTATAAAAAGCGCAGCAATGATTTCGGCGATTGGTATGAGCCGCTTGTAAAAGTAGAATACAGCGGTAAAGATGGAGCAAACGCAGCACTGATTCCGCCGATGAATTTTACAGCGCCAACCTCCGGAGTGCTGGATGGCGAAAGATATCTGTACTTCGCGTTGGCGGATTATCCGGCGGCATGGATTTCCGGCGTGGTCATCGATACAGATAAGGGCGAACAGCAGTTACCGTTCTTTCATGACCAGGGAATCAGGAATATCTACAAGAAAGACGGGGTATTCTATATATATTTCGGCAGTAATGTTCCGCCGTTTGAATCGGGGCGGATTTATTTTGCTCAAGGCTTGACCACATCTGGCGGATCAAGCACCGGCAGCGCGGTTACCAGCCTTGCCCCGGTGGAATTTGATGCACCGGCAGCAGATGCTGCATATTTTTATGTGGACTGTACAAGATTTCCCCATGCTACCGTAGTTAATGTTGCCATCGATACCGAAGATGGCGAATTGCTTTTGCCTTATTATTCTGAATATGGCGTAAGAAAAGTCATCAAAAAAAACTCCAGGCTGTATGTGTATTTGGGTGATTCAGTGGAACCGTTTTCCACTGGGCGGGTTTACCTGACGCAAATGTTTTTGGCAGATCCGGCAGATGATCCGGGGCCAACTGTCATCAGTGGCAATATGTATTATGGGTATATCGCCAGTGACACGATGACCAGTGTTGTGCAAATCGATGTTGAAAGTCTTGGCGTTTCAACTTTAACAAGTGTACCGGCTGGGGCTGTCGGGAAGGTCGATCTTGGCAATGTGCCAGCGGGTACATTCACGGTGGTGCTTTTACCGGCGGGGCTGACGGCTTACAAGGATGACGGTTTCGGCGGAAAAGTGGCATTTGAAGTTGATAACGGTATTGCCGGTTCCGGAGCCAACGGTACAACTGTAACCCTTGATGGCGTTAAATATAATGTATTCGGCGAATTCAATCTGGTTGCCGGCGAAACTTGTGTTTATATAGAGGAATAATTATGGCAAATATCAAAGTAGCGGATTCCATTATCCCCTCAAAGGTGAATATTCCGCTGGATCCCCGCAGTCGGGTGGCAACCGAAACTGATATACTAAATATTGAAGTGCCGGCTGTCGGCCAACTTGTTTATTGTATGGGGGATGGCAAATTATATGTCATTACGGCATTGAAGTCGAAACTTATCGGTTCTATGAATGTTGCTGATGCGGCGGTAGCTGAATATAAGGAGCTTGTTTCCGGTGGTGAAGCTGAAAGTGCTTCGGAGGTAAAAGTTGCTGATCAAGGTGATTATTTTCAGTCTGACAATGTAGAGGAGGTATTGCAGGAGATTGGCGGCAATTTGAAAAAAAAACTTGATACTGATAAAGCCGGTAAAGCCGGTGGCGTTGCTTCGCTGGATGCGGCTGGTAAAGTACCGGCAGAACAATTGCCGACAACAGCTGCAGAAAAAGTTCCGGCAACAATAACACTGCCAATCCCCAGCGATGATGATCTGGATAATATTTCTCTGGTTGTTGATTTTTCTGAGACGGGAGAATTCAATAATAACGAGGATGGCACTCCGAAGGATTATTGCCGGGTGACAATGATAGATCATTATGCTGAAATGCAAGTCTTCGCCAATGAAAACTGGGAGCCGCTGACGACAACAAGTGTCGGAGTCCCTTATTATTATGGTAGTGTATCTTTTAGGCTTAATGATACCTTGTTCCCGGGGTACAAACCGGGAAATAAGTATTATGCCAGGTATGCCTGGTATGATTCATCGGGGGCTTATGATGACTGGATTGGATTTTCTTTCGCCGGAGATGTTGCCGCTTTTCGTCCGATACGATTACCGGAAAAAGATACCTTGGAGATGAAAGATCGCGGTCGACAGTCTGGAGAACTTGTTATCAATTACGCAGACGGAGAAGTCCAAAATATTGAACTGGACGGCGATGCTGTGCTCAATCTGGATAATGTGTCAGGGGTGATTTTCGGTAAAGCTCTGATTTTGAATATTGATCTTAGTTCATATACTCTGACTGTTATCGGAAATCAGGAAACAATGATGTACGATGATACGAATCGGATTTATACGGTTGTTGTTGCCAACTTCGGTAAACTGCAAATATCGGTTTCTGAAACTTTATGAGGTTGCAAATGAAAAAAATATTCTATTCAATTTTTACATTTTTTGTGTTGAGCTTGGGATCCGTATTTGCTTGTTTTAATTCGGATCCAAGCAGTAATTTAATCAACAACTCCATACCTATTGTCGGCAATAACGGGAGTATCCTTGTTATCAAGTTTTCAGGATGGTCATTGATTGATGATATAATGGATATGCTTGAAGAAGCGGATGTCTTTTTGGGCGTTTCATTCCCTTACACATTAAATATTGCCTTTTCCGGATTCATTAATGATGACGGTACTCCCGATGTTGAGGTCAACCGGCTGATTCTGTTCTATTACTCTAAAAATGGTGAATGGACTATTTTGCGTGATGTAAAAAATCCGTCTTTTACCGTAGTTAACGATTCTGCAATGGCTCTTTGGGGGCATCATAGTATTCCAAGTTCTTTAGGGTATAAAAAGGGGAATATGATTCTAATTGTGCCGTATTTTGCAACGAAGCAAAATGAATCGTTTGATTTGTCAGCGTTCTTGGCGAATAAAAAATCTATTCTGGCAGCGAAAAATGTAAATGCTCCGCGAATTGGTTTGATCGTTCAGGATAACAGAGTGGCACATTGAGGTACAAGATGAATGTTCCTTTAATAATGGCTTTGCTGGCCGGACGGCACCGCCATCGTTATAAAGATTCTTCCGGCAATTGCAGCGCATGCGGAAAGGAACACTTCCCGCATAATTGGCAGGATGGGCAGTGCGTTACTTGCGGGTATGCCGGATGTGAACATACAAATGGATGGGTAAGATATAACTCAACACAGCACAAGTGTAAGATCTGCGGACATCGGAGCGAACATGTTCGTGGAGAATTTTTGCACGGAGATATTTATTGCCAGAATTGCCAGGATTGTGCAATGCAGTTCAAGCATTCTTTTTCTGAAATCACCCCAAGTAAGTGTGGTACCTGCGATGTATGTCAAGATACTTTCAGTAACCACACATGGAACAATGGGAACTGCAGTCGCTGCGGCTATACCTGTAAGCATTCAAATGTTGGTTCAGATCAAGTTTGTACGATCTGTGGAAAAACAGTTGTTACCGGTTCTTACCATGTCTTGTATGGAACATATAAAGGCAGTTATATTTATGCAGGCAAGATCAATGGACAAAGTTATTATCGGCAACATCAATACAATACCAATACTGGCAAATGGGATGAAAAAACTTATTATTTAGTTGTAATAAGTATTAATACGCCGACTCAATTTGGAGGCGATTATGCCTATACCGGCAGTGGTGCAGCGTTTGTAACAAATATTGACAGTTTCCCGATTAACAATTCGTTATTCAGTGGAAATGGTCGTTATAATATTCATCTGAAGCAATATTCTCTTTCCGGAGATTTTATCGCAGAAGGGAGCTACACTTCTGATGATTGC
This sequence comes from Lentisphaerota bacterium, assembly GCA_015061575.1. Taxonomy (GTDB): domain Bacteria; phylum Verrucomicrobiota; class Lentisphaeria; order Victivallales; family Victivallaceae; genus SIG78. The sequence goes on along the minus strand of SUWF01000032.1, from coordinate 3,507 downwards.
ACAAATCTGATCGGAGAATTACCATAAAAAAGGATTTACAATGAATAAAACAACTACAACCGTAACTGGAATTGCACTTGCTGCTGCAATAGGCTCGACGGTGTTTTTGTCTACGGAAGATAATACTGCTGTCACCAATGAAGGGCATAATTTGACTGATGATATTGCAGCGGTTCAAGTTGACATTCCGGAAATAGAGAATATTCAACTTGATATACCAAAGATTACATCTTTACATGTTAATCAGGAGCAAATTACATCTCTTTGCGACGAGGAAATATCTGCACAAGAAATTCCCGTGATAACAGTGAGCGATCCGACGGCAGATATACCCCGTTATGCAACCATTATCGGCGAGCAGCAAATGTTACTCCGAGACAAACGTAATATTCAGCATGATCCGGCATTGAACTCTCTTGCTTCCACAACTTGGGAGGCGTGGAAAAAGATCTATCAGGATCCGCTGTATTTGGATTATATTATGGAATATAAACCATTATCTGTGACATTGCGTATAATCAATGAAGTATGGTGTCCGAAAGATCATATACAATTTAAAACCATGATTCAGCGACTGAAGGAATATCGCCACTGGGGATATAATGCTGTACTGGTGTGTTTTGACACCAGCGAAAAGCTAATGGATTTGCTTTGTACTGTCGATTATATCAAAGCATCGGGCATGAAAGTCGTAATTGTTTATACCGGCGGCAGGGAAGATTTGCACGACTCGGTGTTTCGCGATCCGGCGAATATTAACCGTTTTTTGACACAACTCGCCCCGCGTGCTGATGCGTTATTACTGGGCTGGTGGCGCACCAGTGTGCATCTTTTTATTCCAGATGCAGCCTATACCAATTATATAGTAAAAACTGCCCGCACAGCAAATCCGGATCTACCGATTATTGGTCAAGCTTATTGGGGGCAGACTGCAGAAACAGGGACTGATCCCAACGATTTTCGCACGACGGTTGCGTGTCCGGAAAATGCGTCGGCAGTCCTGGTTATGGGGATGGGGTATCCAGGAAGTGCAAATCGGCAAACGCTGAATTCGCTTTTTTCCGAAATAGCATCGCATCCGCATAAAATAGCCTTGGTTGCAGGAGAACGACCTTATTTCGATTCGCACCATTCAACCAATAGAACTGCCTCGGAAAATAGAAAAATTAAACGAAGTCTGGAACTGCGATTGCTTCGAGCGGGTTTCCAATCGACAATGACCTTCAGTGGTGATGGCAGCAATGGTGGGTACGATAAAAATAAGACTGAAAATCTTTGTCAGGAATATCAGTAAAAAAGGAGGTTTTTATGGTTTAAAAGAGTTCAAATTGTCCATCAAGAATTACAACTGAAAGTTTACACAAAAAAGGATCTATGTACTATGAAAAAAATTATGACACTCTTTCTGTTTTCGGCGTTTTTGGGTATGGCCATGGCTGATGAATTCAAACATCCGGGACTCTCTTGCACGGATAAAGATAAACTTTCTGCTGCGCTGTCAGCAGCCGATAATTCGTGGAGGCGGGGATCTATTCTGATTCTGCAAAAACTTGCGGATCACCGTCCTGCTGATTTTGAAGAACTTTGTGCGGTTATTGATACTACTGTTGCCGATTTGGATTTTGGCAGTGAAAGTGCCCGCAAAAACATCCTCCAAACGTACAAAAAACAATTTGCATTGTTCAATGATAATCTTTCTGCGTTCAGAAAAGATGCAGCTTTGTTTTGTATTGAAAATCCATGCTCTTATGATTTTTATTATTACACTCATGCCAAGGCAAAAGAGTTTTTTTCAAAAGAGCAGCGTTATGCTGGCTTGATGCACTATTTGATTGATTACAACGATTATACTCCGCAACAGGTGCTGCTTGCAGTCACACATTTGGTTGAGGTAGGTATTGAATTGCCCGATGTGGATGTAAAATCCGATCTTATAAAATTGAATCGGAAGTTTTCGCTGCGACTTGTAAGGGATAAGGATGCATGGACGCCTGTCGTTCAGAACATCCGGACGGCGATGGCAACTTTTTAAAGGATTATCTATATGGCTTCGCAGGAATATTTTGCGACTCCTCAGCATGTTGAATATCTTTTGCGTCAAATCAAAGCAGCCCGACTAAATGTCCCCAAAGGATTTTCGAGTACAGATAGAGTGGATCTGCTGCAGTGTTATAATGGCATTGGACCAGATCGTTGGAGCTGCCGTTTCCGTAAAATGACAACGGAAATTCTGGAATGGTTTGAGCCTGAAGCTTTGATCCATGACTGGGAATACACATATTCTCCTAAAACTATGTGGCACTTTACGGTTGCCAACATGCGTTTTTTGTTCAACGGAATAAAATATGCAATATTTTGATATGGCTTCAGCAAAAAAACAATGAAACAATGTAAACTATCAATATGCCTTACTCTTTTGTGTCAATTATTTGGCTGGGGTGGGTTTAAAATCGATGAGCAAAAAAAGGATGAAAAATGAAAAAGACCATCGGATTTATTACGATGCTTGCAGCAGCTGTAGTGATGACAGGTTGTGCATCAACCCACAGCACAATAACAGAATTTGACGATTCTGGAAATATTACACGGCTTACGGAAACCAGTGAAAGTGTCATTAAAACGGTCACAAGTGCAACTGAAAACAAAACCGTAATTATGTGGGAAGATGGCTGGGCGGGCTATATATCCATAAGTTCTGGCACAACTGAAGATCCGACGCCGCATGGCAAAATCTTTGCCGGCAAAACTAATAAAGGCTGGATTTCGATTTTGCCTGATCAACAAGGACTGCCTGGTATTGCCAGAATCATTCAGGCAACGAAAAGTGATGTTGCGGTGTCCTTGGATGGGATAAGCGCGACCAGCAGTGAGATTCAATCCGGCAAAAAAGGTTCTTCTTCGTCAGTGCAAACTGAATAGTTTGCGATACTTGAGGAGGTTTACACAAAATGGCTTCACAACATTTCAATATGCTGTGGAGCCATTTTTTTTGTGTAAACCTAAAAATACTTTTTGCGAGTATAAAGTTTTCGCACAAATGACAATGTTTTGAGTAAACAAATTATAAGACCGCGTGTAAACGCGTCCTTACAATATACCTGTCAATTCCTGATAACAACCGGGGCAATAAAAACGGCGAATGGCGACTCCTTACCTTTACGGCAACTGCCGGGCGTTGTGCCGTAAATACGCCGACTGCGGATCGGAGCCACAGTAAAGGTTGATCGCATTGCTTATTTGCTATTGTGTTTTTACTATTGATAACAGGGGAAATTCCGTATTTCTGCAGCAAGTTGTCAATGAATCTTTTTTTGCAAAAAAAAACATTTCAAACTTGCATTTTACGAAAAACGCACTATTTTAATAGCATGACAAAATTTGAGGGGCAGTAGCTCAGTTGGCTAGAGCGATACGTTCGCATCGTATAGGTCGTGGGTTCGACTCCCATCTGCTCCACCATTAGTAAAAAGTACGGAATCAGGAAGTCAAAGCCTGGTTCCGTTTTTC
>SUWF01000031.1 GCA_015061575.1 Lentisphaerota bacterium | reverse complement strand
GTAGCGCATGTCAGCTGCATACCGCCATAATTTTCGGGCATTTCCAGCTTGGTCAACACCCGGAACCCCTGGGCATTGCCTTCATAACGCACAATGTCGGCGATTTCTTCAGCATTCATGTTTTTGCGCAGTTGGGCAGCGATCTGCGAGTGATCGAACCAATAGCGGATGGATTCTTCGCCGGAGTGACCAAACGGCGGATTGCCAATATCATGCGCCAAACTGGCAGCCGCCACGATTTCGCCGATGTGATTGGGCCGCAGCCGGCTGCCCGGCAATTTTTCACAGATCCCCACCCCGGCGATCGCCCCCAGCGAGCGACCGATAGAGGCGGTTTCTATGCTGTGCGTCATACGGGTGCGCACGTTATCTTCGTCAGAAAGCGGAAACACCTGCGCCTTATCCTGAAGCATACGGAATGACGACGAAAAGACGATCCGGTCAAAATCCTGCTGAAACGGCGAACGCCCCGGCTGCACTGCCCCTGCTCCGGCAGTGCCCAAACGCCGGGCCGACAAAAGCTTTTTCCACTGCATAGACATCTTACTGGTTCCTTTTTATTCTCCGGAAGTGACTTTTTCAACCGATCACTGCGGCCTTGCTTACAGCTCCGCCCAGCTGCAGGCGGGAGCATCTGTTACCATTACCTTGCAATACAAAAGGGCTGCTGCACACCTTGAGTAAGGTTCTGCAACAGCCCTGTAAATCTCCGGAAACTTCAAGTCCGATATTGGAACTTAAAGTTCTTCGCCGATTTCCCAACGGGCAAAACGCTTGACCTTGAGATCTTTGTAGAGCTTGGCCAGGCTGGATTTGTCATCCATGATCCAGGGCTGATCTATCAAGCAGACTTCGGTGTAGCGCTTGTTGATTTTGCCTATAACGATCTTTTCGATCATTTCGGCCGGTTTGCCGGCCAACTGAGCGGCGGCAATTTCCTTTTCACGGGCGATCCATTCGGCCGGAACTTCGCTGCGATCGATGAAGGCCGGGTTGAACGCCGCAATGTGCATGCAAACGTTCTTCAGCAATTCAGCATCATCGGTGCCTTCGACTTCCACCAGCACGCCGATACGACCCTGCATGTGGATGTAGCTGGCCAATTTGCCATCAGCGGCCCAGCGGGCGGCGCGACGGATCTGCATATTTTCGCCGATGGTGGCGATCAGAGCGACCATAGCTTCCTTTTCGGCAGCCTGAACAGCTTCGCTCACGCAGCCATTGCCTTCGCCGGCAGCGATGCGCTTGAGCAGTTCATCGATATAGGCATTGAACTTATCGGTCTTGGCCACAAAGTCAGTTTCGCACAAAACTTCGACCATAGCGGCAACATTGCCGTTGACATAGCAGGCGACTTTGCCTTCTTTGGTGGCCCGGCCGGACTTCTTTTCGGCCTTGGCAGCACCGGACTTGCGCAGGACGTCAACAGCCTTTTCCATATCGCCGTTGGCTTCGGTCAACGCGCGTTTGCAATCCATCATACCGGCACCGGTCATATCCCGGAGCTTCTTGACTACATCAGCAGTGATCATTATTCTATTTCTCCTGTAAAATCTTTAATTATTCATCGCCCTTGGCAGCGACATCTTCAGCTTTGGGAGCGGCTTCGGCCGGGACTTCGGCTTTGGCAGCAGCTTTGCGGGGAGCGCGCTTGGCTTTTTCGCCATCAGCAGCCTTGCGGGGGCGGCGGGCCTTGGGGGCAGCAGCTTCGGCATCGGCAGCATCTTCAGCGGCGATCTTTTCGGCAGCGCCCTTGGCGGTGGCTGCTTCAACAACAGTCTTGTTGTAGACTTCTTTGGCGGTCAGCACAGCATCACGCACCACATTGGTGATGACCTGCAGAGATTTGACCGCATCATCGTTGGCCACGATCGGGTAATCGATCAGATCCGGATCGGCGTTGGTATCAACAATAGCCACGATCGGAATATTCAGCTTGGCAGCTTCACGCACAGCAATATCGTCATGGCAGACGTCGATGACGAACATGGCAGCCGGCAGTTTCTTCATATCGGCAATACCATCCAAATTGGCATGGAGCTTCTGATTGTCACGGGTAAGCATGACGATTTCTTTTTTCTTGAGCTTGGCAGTGGCTTCTTCGTCAGCCAGGAGCTTGTCATTTTCGACCATCTTGGCAATGCTCTTGCGGATGGTGACGTTATTGGTGAGCATACCGCCCATCCAGCGTTCCGCAACATAGTACATGCCGGTCTGGGCAGCCAGTTCGCGGATAATTTCCTGCGCCTGACGCTTGGTACCGACAAAGAGAATATCGCCGCCCTTGGCAACCACATTACCCAGGAAGTTGCAGGCGTTGGCGATCTGACGCATGGTTTTGGTCAAATCAATAATAGAAATACCATTGCGCGCACCGTAGACGTAATCCTTCATCTTGGGGTTCCAACGGCGGGTTTTGTGACCGAAATGACAACCGGCCTCCATCAGATCGTGAATTGTGATTTTACCCATTTTGCACTTCCTTTCTGCGTTGCGGCGAACTATATTTACTTGATTTTCGACCAGTCCGCCCGGGTGTTTGGTTATAAATTTTCACGTCCCGTCCATAAAAACGGTCAGATAATATACACCGCAACTTATCGTCTGGCAAATATCTTTGCAAAATTTTCTGCAAAATAGTTTTACATCCGACGGTAATGCGGGGTATTGTTATTGCTTACACCGCACTGGCCAGATATTCCAGCAGCGGTTCAAAGAGTATACGAGTCATGCGTTCGGCGTGCAGCTGCGGCATCCGGCTGCGGTAAATTTCCAGATAACACTTCTGCAAACGCTGCAGTTCGGTTTTAAGCTTTGCCGGATCGATCTGACAGGGTTCCTGCAGATAGTGCGAGGCACTCCAAATGCCGAACTCCGCCCGGTTGACCAATGCCTCGGCAGATAATATGTAGCGGTCGAAGAGTTCCAGTTCGCTGCTCACACTTGAGCGCAGCTGGCGCAACCCGGCCAAAGCTTCGGCAAATACTCCGGCCAGCTGACGGGTTTTCTGCAATTCATCACGCAATACATTGCGCTGGTCATAATTCCGCAGATTTTCAGCGATCACCCCTGCGGGAGGATCTTTGATATCCTTGCCGTGGCCGGTGGTGCCGGTTGCGGAGAAAAGCACCCGGCTTTCCAGCATGGAGCAAAGTTCAAAAAAGCGCTGACCGGGAATGTTGAAATGCTTCCGGCAATACTCATCCATAACTCCGGCAAAATCCGCAGTATTCCGCACCATTTCGATCGCCGGCTGCAGCTCATAACCGAACAGATGCACCGTCCAGGATGTGTGCAGATAGCCGAGCGTATCGGCACTTCTGCTCATCATGCTGCAGGCATTGCAGATATGATTGACCGCCTTGCCCAGAAAAAAGTTATCCGGATAACACGACGACGCCCCCGCCGTGATCACCTTAAAGCCTTTATCCAGCAAAAAATCCGTAGTGTAGAAGATATTCAGCTTACCATCCTTATAGAGATACTGCCCGAAGTTCCGGCGCATATCCTCCGTAATATCGCTTTCATCGATCAGGCGCCCGCCCCTTTCGTTCCACATCCAGAGCTTGTTCCAGTCGCAGCGCAATTCGTAGCGCCAATCCACCATTACGATGTTTTTATTGAGCAGCTCCACGCCCTGCGGATGGATCAGCAGCATATCGGCCCAGATCATAGCCGTTTTGCCGGCTTGGTTGACAATCCCGTTCAAAAAGTTGATATGCTCCGCCAGCAGTTTTTCCTTGCCGCCCTCCGCAATAATCTGCTGACAGGCCGGGCATTCGTCGCCCAGATGCCAGACTTCGTCACAGCCCAGATGGATATATTTGCTTGCTTTGAACAAATCCATATATTCATTCAGCAGTGTCTGCAAAAGCTCCAGCACCTGCGGATTACGGGGACAGAACGGCGACCACTTGCCTGCTGAATCCGCCAAATGCGCATACTCCGGCTGTTTAAGCACATATTCGCAATGCCCCAAACATTGCAGCAAAGGTATATTATCCATTCCCTGCGAGCGGGCAAACTCCAGCAGTTCCGCCATTTCGGTTTTGGAAATACTGTCCGCCTGACCGCAATACTGCAGATTATCCCAGCGCACAAAATCTTCCAGCTCCCAAAGCAGCGTATCATATCCCCAGCTTTTCAGCTGCTTGATAAAGCTTTCCAGATACTGCCGGGTGAAAAACGCCGTATTGAAATCGAAGTGAAAAATCTTCATAAAACTGTACGTCCTTTTCTGTAAACGATCCGCTCCGGCTCTGCAGCCGGAGCGGCCCAATTTAACGCTCAATTCTCACTATAACACTTCAAGGCGATTTTTCAAGCTCTCAAGCGGGTAAATTTCAGAATCCAATCAGCGTATCAATACACAACAATATCAAAAGTATGTTTTTTGCCGCTGAGCGTTTCCACATGCCCGTCAAAGAAAGACGCGTTTACCCAGCCGTGCGCCGGATAATGCCCGGCCTGCATGTTGCCCGAAGCGATTCTGCCCCGCAAATTATCCGACAGCGTCCCCGTGTAGCCCCAGCTGTCGCCGGTCAGGATGATACTGGTCTGATTTTCGATCCGGCTGCGGGGAACGATCTTGGCCTGGGATTCGCAATAATTTTTATTCATGCCATACGAGCAGATAAATCCATTGGTATGCGTAAAGAAATGGGGATTGGCATCCGACGGACAAACAAACATCTTGGCCGCATTTTGAGCATTTTTCTGCGCTTCAGATTTATCGCCGCTGCCTTTGACCAGCACCCAATCCTGAATATATCCGCCGCTGGCCAGATAATCAAACCAGTAGCCGTTGGGGGCAGCAAATACCGCAGCATAAGCTGCGCCCCACGCCGGAGGATAAAAATCTTCGTTATCGTTGGCATACAAATTGAGGATGAGTACCTGCTGCTTGAGGTTGTTTATACAGCTGGCACTTCTCGCCCGCTCCCGGGCGGCCGACAACGCCGGCAAAAGCATCGCCGCCAGAATGGCAATGATGGCAATTACTACCAACAGTTCGATCAAAGTGAAACGTCTTTTCATTTCTTACATCTCCTTATTTATTTTCAGGGATCAGACCGATGATCCGGTCAATATAAATAGCATCTTCAGCAGTGTCGTTGGCCCGGAACGACGGTCCGGTGAATTTGATCGATACAAAAAACTCCAACTGACGTTTTTCCGGGAAGTTGGAAAAATGCTGCTTCAGCCCCCAACTGCGCGAAAGGAATATATCCGCGACCTTCGGCACCGTAAATCGGCCCAGCCGATGCCAGTGATAACCTTTCTTCTGCGGGAACTTGGTCAATTTTACATTTACATTGGTTTTGTTCACCCGGTTGCGGAACCCCATGACAAAAGGCGGGGCGTACATCTTGGGATTAGCTGCTACGTTGATCCTGGCAGCATAGCCAACTTCGCTCTCCGGATCGGGCACCAGCGTGATGGCCGTCAGATCGTGATTCTGAAAACGCGCGGGCTGGAAGTCATAATACTCCCGGCCGGCAAATTTACCCGGTGCTTTGCCGGTACCATTCAGTACCATCTTGTACTGGCTCATTTCGTGACTGGCATCGGCGATCAGCTCTTTACTGTTGGGATAACGCTGCAGCCAATCCAGCCACGATTTCTGCAGCCGCTGCATAGCTTTCAAGGCCAGATCCCGGTCATATTCCGGAACTTTCATATCCGCTTTTACCGGCGGCAAAGCCCGGAACACGCACAATCGATCAAGTCCCCGGCGGGCCCGGCGCACCCGGCTCAAAAGCACTTTATCAGCTTGGACCGCCGCTTCCGCCCGATCGTAGCACGCTTGCATGGCGCGCAATTCCGCTGCCGTGGAAAACTGAAATTCCTCCGGCGGCGACATAAAACGGATAAACGCATTGGCCCGGCGGCGGGAGGCATCCAGCAGTTTACGGCTTTCCAGCATAGGCCCGGCCGCCTTGCCGTAATAGGAGTTAACAAACTTTTCCGTCAATTTTTCCACATCCGCAAAAGGATCTTCCAACAGACGGGTTTCCAGATAAAACTTCAGTTCAAACCAATCGGCGTTCGGCTCAAAAGGATGCTCCCACATGATGCCTTTGACCTGATTTTGGGCATAAAATTTGTAGCGGTCACCGTAAAAAAGTTCGCTGGCAAAGGGCATACCGCTGCCGCCTTTGATGTAAGTTTCCGCATAATCCCAGATGAAAAGCGTTTTGCACACTTTGGCCCAATTTTTGAGATTGCGGCAAAACATGGCATTGTCTTTTTCCAGAATGGAAGCCGCCTGATTGAATTTGGGACAGAGCCGGACAATGATATTATCCGCCGCTTTGATGCCGCCCCGGGGCGGAGCTTGCGTAAAATTATAAGCCAGCGTGGTAATAAACAGTTCCGGATGTTTGGCTTTGAGTTTTTGTGCCACCGGGTTGAGCAAATGGAGCAAAAGCCCGGATTGACCGTGTTTGTCGGAGATTTTTTTACACTCCGCACAACGGCAGTAATTATTATTGTCGTTGATGGATATATCGTAAAAGAGCGGTTCAGGAGTATTGTTTCTGCGGGCTTTGACTTTGCCCTGCGCCACATAGTTTTCCAACCGGGCAAATATCACCTCCGGCAGCTCCGGATTGGACATGCAAAGCTGACTGTCCCGCCCGGGGCGGCGTTTGCCGTTGACCAGCGAGTAATATTCCGGCTTGACAGCAAAAAACTTTTCCTGCGGCACATAGCTCCACATGGTGTGCACAAAGCGCGGCGGCCCAAAGCCGACCACGCCGCCATAAGGCTTTTTGATGCCGTCAGTATTGTCGTTGTTGAGCCGGTTCAGCACCGCAAACAGACCGTTGTCTTTTTTGCTGGTATTGCCACGGTAGATATGCCGGTAACGGAAAAACGGCGTGCCGGAGCGGTCGATATCAGCCAATTTCAGTATTTTGCCTTCCGGAACAAACTCTTCGTAGGGGTTGTAGAAAAATACTCCGCAGTGATCTTCCAGAAAATGCGCCACGGCATAGATCACTCCCCGTTCATTGCCGCCGCTGAGCAGCACATTATTTTCTCCGGCCTTGATCTGCCAGGAATCCGGGGCTGCTTTTTTATTGATCTGCAGCACAAACTTTACTGGAGATTTACCGTTGCAAACCACCTCCATACTGTTGCCGGTCAAGCGGGCAATGTATTTTTCAAGCAGCGCAGCTGCCGATACTTCGCCCGGACTTTTGCCGGATTCAATGGTGCATGGCGCGGCCCCGACCGCCACCGCCAGCAACAGCATCACCAATACTGTCCAACACTTTTTCTGCATAAAAAACCTCCTGTTTTAGAATATGCCATATTTTTCAAGTTGCCAATGCGGGTGGAATTCTTCACGCAGCGGCACAAAAGATGACGGATTGCAGTAGCGCAGCTGCTGACAAATATGAAACGGCCCCTGCGAATTGCGGCAGCTGCCGTACAGCCGGAGCGTAAAATCTTCCAACTCATCCGGAATAAACAGCCCGGACGATGAACGGAAAAAGCGTTCTTTTTCTTCCACGATCACCGCATAGCTGCAAGCCAGTTGGTTGCCGATACAACGGCCGGAGCCCGCCGGAACATGGCAGTGATAATCCACCGCTCCGGCATAAAACGGCAACCCCTGTTCCGTCCAGCTGCCCGGCTGCAAAGTGCGCACCTTATCAGTTATATGCAGCTCCATGCCACAGATCTGCACACCAAAATCACCCAGCAGAAAACAATTTTCCAGCGTTTGATGCAAATGTATGGCTGTCCGGTACTCGATAATATTATAACCCAAGCGCAGATTTTCCACCTGATGAAAACTCAACGCGTCATCGAACCACTTGAAGGAAGTTGCCGCCAGCAAAACTCCATTGCACCGCACTTCTGCAGCCGCATCCTCTCCGGCAAAAATCACCGGGCCATCCGGCATGACATCCACAAAAAATTCAAAACGCAGCGTTACCGGCACGGTTTGGCCATGCTCCGGACTGCGCCAGGGCTGACGGCTCGGTATATGCCGGGGCGGCAAAGCGTGCTTGCTGCGCAGCATAACATCCAGCCGCCGCAGATCCACGGCATCCTGCACGGCAAGGTTTTCGTCAACATATTGCGCCCGATCCAGCAGCAGCACATTGGGTTCATTAAGTGTTACCGGCATTTTGCCGTTCAAAATGACCTTTTCAACCGCCACTTTTTCCGGCTCGGGATAACTCTCAGACTCCGGAGTACGTTCAAAAAAGAGCAGCCGGGACTCCGATGGCTGCAAGCTCAAAAACTCCGGAGCTGCCGTGATATTGCCCGAACAGCTCTCCCACACCTGAGCGGGACTGCTGACGCCTTTAAGAGAAATTTTCACCTTGTCAGCGGCTTTTCTGCGTTCAGCGATCGGTGCCCCCCGCCAATGCGTGGCATCGGCCTGCTGTTCCAGCGAGTACCCGCTGTTATGCAAAAATACAAAATAGCCGTTTTCATGTTCCAGAATGTTGTGCAGCAGGCCCGTTACTTCCCGACCGTCCGGATCGCTGAACGATACGAGCCGGAACTTCTCCAGCAAGCCGGTAAGTTCATCGGCCCGGCAGCGGACTCCGGGGAGCCTGAGCTCCCGGCAGCGCACACCATCAACATATTGCGCAGGCGTTCCGCAGCACACGACCACTCCGCCGGCAGCGGCAAATTTTTCCAGCAAAGCCAAAGTTGAACTGCGCAAATTCAACATCGACGGCAGCACCACCGCTTTATAAGCGGCTCCGCCCACAATAAAGCGGTCATCTTCCACCCTCCCCAATCGGGCGATCAAGGCTTCATCACCCAAATCAAAATCCAAATTGCTGTTGAGCAAAGTATCAATGACCAGATTGCGGCTGTTTTCCAGAAAATCCCCGGCAAAAGAATCTGCAAACTTTTCGTTCAGCAGCAAATAAATGCTTTCCACCGGATTGATCAGCAATATATTACGCACTTCCCGGCATTCAGCAAAAACTGCGTGCAGCCGTCCAAAGTGATCTTCCAGACGAAAATATTCCTCTTTCCACGTTGAATGCCAGCCGATCGACCCGGGATAGTCCCGTTTGCGCTCGCCGGTGCTGTCATACCACCCCAGATGCAGACAATGCTTATTTACACCCAATGCAAAAAGCATATCGCCCACGGCCTTTTGATCGTACAGCGTGAACTCCCAGCCGGTACAGCCGTAAATTTCGGCCAGCCGATCCTTTTTGCCGCACTGCCGGGCCACCGATGCCAGCTGCTTGACCGTGGCTATGTGCCGCCGCTGGCCGGTCAGATAATCGATCCCGGGAATGGAGAACTCCGCCAGTGCCGCCATATTGGATCCGCAGGAAAGAGCCTGAGTGGCCAGCGCATCCTCGCCCAGCAAATGTCCGGTCAGCTGCAGATGATGTGCCTCACACCATTGCGCCACCTGTCGCAAAAAATTCTGACAAAATAGTTCCGCCGCCAGTACCCGGTATTTCCAGCGCACTTCGCAATGCTTATTATCCGGCAGATCCACAAACAATCCCGGCAGCTTATCCCAGATCGGCTCCTGAAAACGCTTCTGATACAATTCCGGGAAATCTTTTGTCCACGGCACGCCGGAAGTCACGCCAAAGAACGGTTCATCGCAAAATATCTCTTTGACCGGTATCTGCCGGAAATCGCCGCAATACGCCAGATATTTTTCATGAGTCATGCGCAAAAAACTTTTGCCGGACTCCGGATTCAATATATCCGGGTAGCAGCTGTTGTTGAACCATTCGCCGGGCGTATGCTTGACCGCATAAAAACCCAGTTCCAGATCATCCAGCTGCATGGTGTGGACAAGCTCTCCGGCTGCCGGAGCCGGCTGCGGATACATTTTCAGCACCATGCCGCACAAAGCCGGATCCTGCCGGGCGATCTCGCCGCCGGAACCGCCGGAGGGCCAGCGGTCTTCATCATAAAAAGCACCTTCCAGACCCAATTTGGCGGCTTCCTGCAAGGTAAAACGCACCAAATCAAACCACTCATCGCTTAAATATGCAGTCTGCAAACCGGTGCGGGAGTGGATATAAAATCCCCCCAGCTGCATATTCTTCATACAGCGCAGCTGCTGCATGATGCGTTCTTTTCTGACAGCTCCGTTCCAGGCCCAAAAAAGCTTGGAACGCAAACTTGCCGGAGGATTATACCAATTTTTTATCATTATAATTTGCAATATTTGTGTGACTTGTTATATTACCTAAACAGTATAAATATAATATATTCAGAGCAGTTGCGCCATAATGATTTTCTCAATAAATAAAACAATAATCTCAAAATGAAAAGAACACCTGACAACCACCGCCAGGTGGAGTACAATTACGCATTTACCACGCCGGGTTTTCCGCTGGCAGTCCGTCTGGAGGAAAATGCAACGGCCACAGCTGAACATATCCACGAAAATTTTTCTGAACTGGTCATCGTTTTGAGCGGCAGTGCCACGCACAACATCGCCAACCGCAAATACAAACTCGTGGCCGGAGATATATTTGTCATCGGCGAACGCCAGCTGCACTCCTATTCAGACACCGTGAACTTCTGTTACTGCAACGTGATCATGGACTGGAATCAGCTGAAACTGCCGCTGAGCGACCTGCCCACCCGGGCCGGTTATCAAACGCTTTTTGTGATCGACCGGCAGGATACCACGCCCGAAAAATTCGACAACCGCTTCCGGCTCAATCAGGAACAACTGCAGATCGTACTGCAGATGCTGCGAAATCTTGAACAGCTCCAAAGCGATCATCACTTTGAAGCGATCGGTCAATTTATGCTGCTGGTAGGTTATTTGTGCGACTGCTGCAGTCAGCGCGAAAAATCCGGCAGCAGTCTGCCGCAATCGCTGGGCCACCTGGTTGCTAAAATGGAAAAAAACTGCGAGCGCAACTACTCGATCAGCACCATGTGCCGGGAAGCAGGTATGTCCCGGGCGACCTTTTTCCGCAGTTTCATCAACTATTACGGTATGCCGCCATTGGAATATCTGATCCAGCTGCGGATCAAGCGCAGTATGCAGCTGCTGGCCGAAAGTACCTTGAGCTGCAGCGAGATCGCCTTGCGCTGCGGTTTCAGCAACAGCAGTTATTTTGCACTGCACTTCCGCCGTCAGACCGGCGTAACGCCCACAGCCTACCGCCGCACCTGGCAGAATGCTGAAAGCTGACATAGCTTTTTCCTGACGCCCTCGGCAAAAATATCCGTAAATAAACAGCAAGCTGCACCTGGAAGTAGAATTCGCCGCAGCTTGGTTTTGGTAACTGTAAAATTTACTTTACGCTGAAAATCAGCTTTATGCTTTCGCCTTTTATGGGGATTTTTATGCGGTCATACACTCCGGTACGGTTCACGCATTGACCGGCTTTGACCGCTTCGGCACCATCGCTGACGATCTGCAGTGTTTTGCCCCGCATAACGGCAGTAAGAGTGCTGCCCTGCAAGTTAAGTATCGGCTTATCCGCACCGTTGCTGTTCAGTATGGGTATGATCATATCTGCATCTCTGGCGTTGCCGCTGACCGATACAGTCAGCGTGAGCTGCCTCACCTGCCGCAGATCCGCCGTGTAGACTATCTGCACATCCCCGGCCTGATATTTGACCTGCCAGACGCCCGGCTCCAGCTGAGAATAACTGCCGGGAGTTTGCGTCAGCGATGCCAGCTGCTGCAGTTCCCCGCTGCTGTTGATCCACTCCGGAGCTACCGCATCATTAAAACGGTTTTCCGGCAGACCTTCAGCGGCAATGTAGTATTTGTTTTGGGCAAACGGCAATACCGGCAGCAGCCCCCAGGGCAGATCTTTCATAACTATGCGCCCCAGACCGCAAGCATCGTAATGCAGCACCGGCTGCAGTTCAAACTCCAGATAATTCCCGCTTTGATTGCAGAAAAACTTATAGAAATTATTGCTCAAACCAAAGGCAAAACCGCCCACTTCAGCCGGAGCCGGATATTCCTGGATCGTATCGTCGCTGAAAAGTGCCGCCTGCGCAAAGTTCGATGCCGCCAGCAGCGAGTACACCGAGTAATGGCCGTACATATCGCAGCCATGCCGGGTAGCGGGATCAAAAAAGTTTTTGATGTGGTAAATTTTTCCATCTTTGCGCATCAAGCCATCCGCCGTGGCCAGCGCCGCCAGATGCGCCTGACGCTTGAAGGCTCCCGCCAGCTTGGGGTCGCTCGTTTTGCAGCGACTTGCGGCCAATTCGCACAGCGCACTGATGATTCCTTCCCGAAAATAAAAATGCGCTGAACGCCCGCCGAACGGCACATCGCCGCCGGGCGCCATGAACAGCAATGTTGCCAGCATCGCTTCGTCCAATATCTTACGCAAACCATCACGCCAGATACCCTTATAGCCCATAGCCAGTGCCGCTTCGAGCTGCAGCCGGGTGGTTATGTCGTAAGTGACCGGATCGCCCGGATCCCGATACATGCCGTATTCGTTGAAACGCCACAGCTGAAAGCGCATATATTCGTCAAAAAACCGCTCTCCCCACAGCGCATTATCCGGCCCGGAAATGCCAAGCGCCTGACGCATACTTTCCCCGGCCGCCGCATAGACTGCCCAGTTGTGAAATTTGTAGCGGCGGTCGGACTGCGGACTGACAAATTTGTAATTTTTTTCCGGGATCACTTCGCTGAGATCCCGCCGCCACGCCGCCAGTTTTTCCGGCGGCGCAATATCTTTCAGGCAATAGTAAGCCACCGCCAGCTCACGCATCCAGAAATCCGGCGAACGCTCGACCGAGCCCGGCTGTTTGAGTGCATTGCAGCAGTGATCCATCACCCGATAGAGTTTTTCTTTAAGCTCAGGACAACGCCCGAAATAGATCGCTGCCGCGCAGGATGACGCAAAGCGTGACGAAGTTTGTCCGTGTTCCGCTTTAAGTACCGGATCGATCACGGCGCCATCTTCGTTCACCCATTCTCCAGCCATGCGCACGATCCGCTCCACAATATCTATGTAGCGATTGCGATCAAAACTGCTGGCCTTCCACCCCTCCGGTTTACCGGCAGCAAGTATCTTCTGCACCATTACGGCGGGATTTTCGGCAGTCATGTTCATATCTTCCATTTTTTTACCTGTTTTGGTTTTTTCATCAGCATCCGGCAGCCAAGCGCAGCCGCCCAACCATGCTGCCAAAGCCAGCAGCAGACATTTTTTCACCATCAACTGGCCTCACTTTTTTGTGCAAAAACTTTGCCATGAATCAAGCATGACTTCCAATTCCGGCAGATTTTTGCGCCAGAATTTTTCGTGTTCCAGCGTAATCGGCACCTGCACTTTATTTTGCTCCAGCAAAGTAAAAAGTTCATCCATCGGCACCAACCCTTCGCCAATAAGCACATAATCGCAGTAGCGTTCTTCACCGGCATAGGCGTAGCGACTGTCCTTAAAATGCACACTGACGATATTTTTAACCAACAGTTGGAAACTATCGGCAAACTCTTCTCCGGCGATCTGCCGGGTGTGGTGGGCATCCCAGATGATCGGCAGATGGCAGCCGCAAGCTTCCTGCAGCTGCATACAGCTTACGGCACTGGAGCAAATATCGTGAGTTTCCAGCGCAAGCTCTGCTTGGAACTTTTGCGCCTTGAACCACTTGAGATTAGCTTCGGCAGTCTTGAGCCGTTCATCGCTCAAAGCTTCGCCATAATTACCGCCGCCGAAAATCCTTATGTATGGTATATTAAAATCATCCGCCGTGCGGGCGATCTCCACCAGAGCTTCCCGCTGACCGGGCTTATCAGCAGTTATGCCAAAGGAGCTGTCCAGCACCCGGCAGCGCCCGGCGGCAGCTATCTGCTGCATGACCTCTTTATTTTCCGGCAAATACAGCGTTTCCTGACAGTTGACAGTTCCATTGAGGGTGCGGATCTCCAAAAATTCGATCCCGTAACTGTCGGCCAGCGCCATCGCCTGCGGCAGATTGCACTGCGGGCAGCCCAGCGTGGAAAGCCCCCAGCGCAGTGATTCATAGCGATTAAACATTCCTTACTCCATAGTTGCTTTTTTGCGGCAATCTGCCAATATACGCATAAGTTCCATGCTTTCGCTCAGCGGCACATAAGCGGGTTTATTTTCGGCAAAATACTCGTAAATGTAGTTATAGTATGAGGGTACATCCCAACGTTCCGCCGGCAGCGTTTCAGTTTTCCAGGGTATATTGCTTTCCAGCGAATACGCCCGATCCTGTGCCGCCATCGTCTGCTGCATATCCAGTTCGGGCAGCGTGCCCGGCTCAATGTAGGTTATCACCCAGGATTTGTCAGCTTCGCAGTAGCGGGCGCTGCCCAAAGTACCGAAGACCTCCCAGCTGTCAGTTTTGGCCGCGGCGCCCAGATTGATTTCCACACTGCCGGAAACCCCGGAAGGCGATTCCAGCAGCACGCTTACCAGATCCTCCGCATCGCCAATACCTACTGTACGCTGCATCAGCGCACCTTTGACTTTGAGCGGTCCGGGGCCGAACGCCGCCAGAAACTGATCTATATAGTGCGCTCCATAGTTGTTGAGCATACCGCCGCCGCAATCGATCCGGCTCTGCCAGTCGTTGCGCCGGTTGTAAAACTCCAATATCCGCCGGGAGTGGGTTATGCGCCCGAGTTTCTGCCGCACACTCTTTTGAAAAATCAGATATTCTCCCCAGTTGCGATGCGGCTGATACAACATGACCTTGCCGCCGGTGCGCCGGGCCGTATCGGCCACAATTTGCGCAGCTTCCAGCGACTCGCACATCGGTTTTTCCAGAAAGACATTCAAGCCCCGTTCCAACGCAGCCACACTCTGATCTTTATGAAAAAGCGTCGGCGAAGCGATCACCGCCATATTGGCCGTGGGTTCATGGGCCAGCATTTCTTCAAAATCCGCATAAGTGCGGATCCCGGGATATTCGGCAGCCGCCTCCTGCCGCCGGGACTCCACGGGGTCGGAAACTGCCAGCAAGTTGAAGCGTTCATCTTTTTGTATCATCGGCAGATGGTAACGCCAGGCAATGCGTCCCAACCCGGAAACTACTACATTGATCACAGTAAAAGTCCTTTTTTCAGGTAATTTTGTACGTTTACTTGCCAGCCGGATTCAACAATTCTGCCAGCTGCGCCGGATAACTGGTTCCGTAGCTGGTACCGGCGCCAAGCATGGCACTGCCGAAAGTGATACTGTCGCCCAGACAAACCACCCGGGCGGTCGGCAGCTGCTGTTGGCGGATAACCTCCAGAACAGCTTTGCTCAAAGCTGCATAACCTTCCCGGGTGGGATGCACGCCATCGAGCGAATCGCTGTTAGCAGGGTTGCGCAAATAACTTTCCGCACTTTCCAGCGGAGCTTTCCGGCTGACGATGTCGTAATAATCCACCAGCGGATAACCTTTTTCGGCGGCAAGTTTTTTGATTATCGCCACGATTTTCAGCACGGTTGCGCTGACATCGCCGATTTTTTCTTTGCTGGAGCGCTTGTAAACGATCTCCGGAATGCAGGGCGGCGGCGTGATCAATATTATTTTGGCGCCGGATTTTTCCAAATCCGCAGTAAGCTTGCGCAAATTGGCTTCATACTTATCCAGCGTCAGCATCTTGCGGGGATTACCGGCATCGTTGCTGCCGACCATTACAACAGCCAGCGTGGGACGGAGTTTCAGCGCCTTCGCCAGCTGCCGCCGCAAGAGATCTGCTGAATTGTGTCCGCCACGGCCCAGATTGTAAACCTGATTCGTGCGCACCGCCAGAGTGTTGCTGCTCTGGTATTCATAAAGTTTTTTGCCGCCTTTTTCGATCACCAGACTGGTGATGCCCAAAGATTTGTACCGCTGTTTGAAAGCGGACTGATAAAAGACCATTCCAGTATAGCTGCCCCATTCACCTTTGCAGCCCTGCCACTTGGCCGGATCGAGCGTCAAAACCACCTCGGTACCATCCGCCGGCAGCCGCATACTTTGATAGCACTGCGTATTTTTGCCCTGGAACATGACTACCAGACCGTTGATATTCTGAAAAGTCTTGAAACGAACCGTATCGCCCGCTCCGGCCCCTTTAAGATCCAGCGCTTCACTGAAAGTCAGCTGCAAACCGCCATAACCTTTGCCCGCGCCGCTGCCAACGGCGGTAATGCAGGGATTTCCGGCCTGATTTTTGCCCGCCGGATCCAGCACCGCACTGCCCCGGGATTTCCAGCTGCCGTCAACTGCGCCGGCAATCGCCGCAGTTAAAAGTATGACCGAACAAATCGTTTTTTTCATAAATAAATCTTCCTTTTCTGAAAAACTTGCCGCAATGATTTTAATCAACCAATTTGAACTGGAACTGGTTGCCGGTGAAATACACCTTGCTGGGGACCAGCGTGTAATTATCGTTTTTACCCTGTTCCAAGCGGTTACGCATCAAATTAAAGGGCACAAGTTTGCCGTTGTCCGGTTTGCCGCCGAGTACACTCCACGGCACAGTTATCAGACAAGTCCATGAACCATCCTTGATGTTGTATTGGCTCTTGACATCGCTGCCGGGGTGGATGATGTTTTTATCACCGGCTTGCCGCAGCAGAGTTATATCTTCGGCATAGCGGCAGTCGGTAGTGTCGATGATGATATGATAAAGCATCCCCGGATCGTTGGTTTTTCCGGCAAAGAACTCCACACTGTCGCAGAACCACGGTTTGTTGATCTTGGCCCCCTCGGTATTGGGTTTGCGCCCGGGGATCTCTTCGGCTGTGTAGTGGAAATAAAGGTTTTTATCGTCCCAGCCGGCATGGACCGTGGTTGTCAGTTGCGTCATAGTCAATTTGGTGGCGTGCAAATTACCCAACGACTGCAGGGTTTTGGTTGAGGGCTTGCCGTTGATCTTTCTAAGTTCGATCACAGCGGTCTGCAGTTTACCCAGCTGTATGGGTTGGGCAGCGGCGGCTCCGGCCGGAAGCTTATCGGCAACTGCCAGCACTTCCAGATCCAGTGAACGGTTGGGGCAGATATCTTCCATATAGAGCGTCAGCGCCAGTTTGCCGTTCCAGTTTCCGGGCGCCCCCAATGCTTGCATATCCAGCCACAACTCTTTGACTTCGGCGGTTTTGTTGATTACCAGATTATCCAGCATATAGATATTGTCGCAAACATCTTTTTTGCCCCAGTTGGCAGGCCGCTTGGATTTGCGTTTATCGGTCTGCATTCCCAAACCGGCGGCGGTACGGTGAGTGTATCCGTTGCCGGTGGCAAAGTCCAGAATCAGCCCGGCAAAGACGGTGTGCCGTTGGCCCCGCACCACATGACTCTGGGGTTTAAGGCCGTAGTTGTTGTAATAAATAAAACCGTTTTTGATCCGGACTTGCACATAGCGTTTGGCCTGAAACTCCAGCATGGCGCCGGTACGGTTGAAGTGGTTTTCAATATTCCGCAAAGTTCCGGTGTGCAGCGCCAGTTTACTGCTGTTAGCTTGGGCTTCCGAGGCATCGGTGCTGCAAAGCGTACCTTGCGAATAAACTTTGATACCGTTAACGGTTTTATCAACCTTTTCGACCTTATGTTTATCCTTGAGGTCGATCAATATGGGCAAAAATTTCGTGGGCTTGCCCAGTTTGGGCAGCTTGATATTTTTGCTCAAACTTCCCGCTTTGACCGTGTAGACGCCGGGGCGGATGGTGTCGGGCAGCTCCAGCGAAAAACTTCCGCTGCGGGCAAGCACCAGATTGCCTTCGTTGTAAATCGATACAGGAGCATTGGCGGGATCCACCTTTACTCTCAAAGTACGCCCTTTGCGAACAACACTCAAATTCTTTACCTCGACCGCAGCTGCCGGACAAACGGCAAGCTCGATATTGCTGACGCCTTTGCCCACCTTGACCACGGCCCAACGCATGGCGTTTTCGATCCTCAAATCAGCTTTGACCGCTTTGCCGTTGACCTTGACTTCTTTGATGTCCTGATCGGCTTCCAGCAGCATACCGATTTCGGCAGCAGCGTATTCGCTGTTGACCGTAAAATTGCCGTTATCGCCATTCAATTCGATTCCCGGCTGCCCGGCCAGATAATAATGCGACGGCTCGTTTTCGATACTCAACACGGCTGCCGGCACCTGAGTAAACATAAGTATTTGAGCTTCGTTGACTTTCAGCGGTACTTCCACACTGATGCGTTCAGCATATTTTTGTTTGCCGAGGAAATGCGGCACCACCGCCCGGTCGGTTATCCAGCCGGTTTGCGCATAAGCCCGGGCCAGCTGGGATTCGCCGAAAAGCCCTTTGTACTTTTTGCCGTTTTTGATAGTGTAACGCCAGACATAAACATCTTTGGTGGGATCCTGGATATTCAAAGGTTTGGTCAGGGCGGAAATCTCCCGGACTTCCGGCCGGGTGATGTGCGGATTGATGAAGATCCAGCCATTGTTGAGCTGCTGCAACGTCATACATTCCACATTTTCTTTGGCATCCATCCGCCAATCGGGTTTTACATCGGCATCGGTGATCTGAGCTTGCCGGATCTCGTATCTTGCCCCGATAAAGGGTATATCAGCTGCCGAAAGAGCGCGGCTGTTGTAAGACGCCACCACCCCGATACCTGCCATGTAGTTGTGGAAAGCTCCATCCACCCCCGGCAGCCAGTAGATATATACCGAATGATGCAGCGGATCTTTGTAGGCAAACATCTTGAACTTCCACATCAATATAGCCCCCCGCCGCCACTCGTTGGTCAAAGTGCCGCCGAAACTTTCCAGATAACCGATATCCCCCAGCGGATTTTCGCTGTGGTTGAAGAAAACTACCCGGTTGGGATCACTTTTCTGAATAGCGTTACGCACCGCCAGATAAAAATCGGTCTGCCCCATGGGGTCATCGATCTGCATGGTGTCCCAATCTTTGGCATAAGCACCGGACTTGCCGCCATCCAGATACCAGGCATCCTGATTGTAGGCGTTGACAAAATTCACGATCTGATTCACCGCTTCGTCCCGGGACTCTTTAATGCCCCAGAACCGCAGATAATTTACGTTCACGCCCGGGAACCACGATGCCGGCGACCCGTTGCGGAGAGTTTTGACAAACCATTCCGGATGATTTTTTACCGGCGTACTCCAGGGGAAAGCACTCCAGAACCAGGTATAATAGGCTAATTTGAGATTGGGTGCGATCTTCTGCAATCTGGCGACCTTTTCCCGGAGTTCAACGGCGGTACTGCGGTTGCCGAACCAGCCGTAAACGGCGTCGCCCTCAGCAAGCACATCGCCCCAGATACCGTTAGTATCGTACATAGCCGGATCAATAAGGTACCCGCGGGGGGAGAAGGCTTTTTGCATATTTTCCGCATAACGCATACTGCTGCCCCGGTAGGCGCCGTTCCAGCCGGTCGACATGGTGCAGCGCAGATCCCGCAGCCATGCCGGACGCTTGACTTGGGAGCGGTAAGCAGCAGCTTCGGGCGTGGAAATATATTCATCATAAGCTTTCAACATGCCGCCATCGGTGATGGAAAAACGGTTTTCAAAGCTGTGGACTTTGCGGTCAAGCGGTACAATGGCTGCCGAAGTGATACGCCAGCCGTTGGCACGGAAAATCTGGAGATTTTCTTCTTCAGTCCCCACATCCATATAGGTGAAACGGTCGTTAAACTTGAACCGGGTGTGCCAGATCACCTGCCGGGTGGAGGCATTTTCAAAACCGATAGTGGGTATGTTGGTAAAGCTGCGATCCATCTGCACTTCGCTGGCAGGCAGTCGGAACATACCGATCGCCACTGCAGAACCGGGCATTTCGTAAAAGCCCTGACTGCGGAACTTCTGCTCCAGAATAACATCGGTTGCCAGACGCAAAAATTTGCGTTCAGTCATGCCGTTATCAATAACTTCGACCTTTTCAAACAGAGCATTTTTCACCACATAATAAGTACGCTTGAGTTCCAGCTGGGGCAATGCTTTATTAGTTACAGTAACAACCAGCTTGCCGTCAAGGGTTTCAATGCTTTTGACCTGATCAAGATGACCGTCAATGACCGTATCTTTTGCCCGGGTCTGCAGGGTGTAAACGGGGGTCATGCGCTGAACAATGAGCTTGTTTTTGTAGTAAAGGCCATTGACTACGCCGTTAGTTCTGGACACAAACAGTTTGTAATCGCCCTGCTGGAATATGGCGTAATTTTTACTGTTCCGCTCCGGCATCGCTGCGCCGTTATCATAATTGAGTTCAGCGGCTTTCACGATTTCCGCTTCGGTGGGGGTGTGGCCAAAAAATTCCACTTCCGAAAATTCCACCGGAAAGTCCGACCGGGGCCGGGTGGCTTTCAAGCGGATGAATCTCCCCACAATGGGTTTATCCTGACTTTTAAAGGAGTATTCCACCAGTTTGGCCTGGGTGCCGCTGGCTTCGTTGCGTAAGATACCGGCCGGGGTAAAATCTTTATCATCCAGACTTGCAAAGATGGCGATTTCCGCAAAGTTGTGGGAGGGCGCCGAGTTGGCAGCGACCTTGATTTCGTCAATAGTGAACTTGCCGCCCAGATCAAAAGTGATAAAAGGATCATCGCTGAACTGCCGGTAATGGATATTTTTCTTTTTGTTGCCGTCAGTCAGCGTGGTGCCGTTTTCGCCGCTGGTGGGTTTTTCTCCGTTATGCACATATTTCATAACTTTGAGCTGCCGGGTGCCGCTGGTTTTGGGCAGCAGCTTGAAGTCGGCAAATTCCAGAAATTTGCCTTGGGCGGACATGTTGGCATAAGGGGAGATGCGCATGGAATATGTTTCGCTGAATGTTACGGTATTGCCCCGTTGAGCGGTAAAACTGTCTTTATCCAGCGGGATCACCACTTTTGTCCATTTTTTGCCGCCGGCAGCAAATTTGCCATGCACCTTGCCGGTTTGGCTTTCCAGAAAAATAACCATGCCCTTGCCGGTGATGTTGTGCCGGACATAGAACTCAATAGCGGAGTATTTGCCAAAATCCACCGGCGGGGTGAATTTGCCGATCGCTCCCTGATATTTTCCGGCCGCAACGGCCTCGATGCGGACGGCATTTTTGCCGTTGGGCCCTTTGACCGCACTGACTTTGGGTGCAGCAACAGCTTTGGCTTGATAACCCGACCACTCAATGACCGGAACCAATGGTTTATCTACGGCATGAAGAGTCAATGCCGCCAAACTCAAGATGACATACGCAAGAAATCTCATACTTTTTACACTCGCAATATTTTATAAAATTTACTTTTTAATCTTCAATTACAGTAACATACGCACTGTATTTATCCTTATCCGTGCCTTTGTTATAGTTCTTGCGGGCGGTACTGTCTTTGTGTTCGTTTTCCACATGCCCGTCAGCAAAAAGAGTGTTGAATGTTCTGTTGTGCCGGGCGTGGATATTGCCGTTGGTTTTGTTGAGTCCCATGTAAATAATGTAGCTTCCGCGCTGCGGATTGGTGGACCCCGGATTTACCGAGTCGTGGATAAAGCCGTATTCACTGGGATTTTCCATTTTAAGCCGGTTGGGAGTATTGACTGCCTGGGTGTTGGCTGCACGCACCCCATAGGTAGTACAGGGATAAATGTATCCGCTTTCCGGTTCAGAAGGATGCGACGGGCAATAAAAATATTTCCCGAAATCTCTGTTGGTTTCGCCCTCGTTGAACATTAATGCCAGACGTTTTGACCATTGTACCTTTTCGTTATCGCCCTCCACAAGCTGAATAGGCGGGAAGTATTCGCCTTCGCAACTGTCGGCATACATATTTATATAATTACCGATATTTTTCATGTTAGCTGAACACGATGATGTCCGTGCCCGCTCCCGGGCCGCCGACAATGCGGGCAAAAGCATTGCTGCCAATATAGCGATAATGGCAATAACCACCAATAGCTCGATCAGCGTGAACGCTGATCGAATGAAGCACGGCTCCGCCGTGTGAAGCGCAGCGTTGCTGCATGAAGCGTTTGTCTGCGGCAAACATGAAGCACTTGCTTTGCAAGTATGATGCGGCGTATTTTTGTGAGCGGCACTCTCCGTATGTTTCCGTACACATCCGTACTGATCCGTACAAATAAAGCGTTTGAAAAAATCACGGCAGAGTTGTGAGGTGACTACTAACAGTTCAATGAGTGTGAAGCCGGCTTTACTTTTCATGATCTTTACCTTTCTTGTACAGTTTATTTGGTATTTTTCTATGTAACACAGTAATATACAATAAAATTCCGTTTTTGTGAATAGCTTATATTTTGAATATCATATATATTTTTACGATTTGAGAATAAAATTATAAAAATATACCGTTTGGACTTGACAAATTTAAATGCAATATTATTTTAAATTCAAAAGCCCTCTGAGAGGTAATATTATGAAGCCGCTGGAATATGTCGAAAACGCTATTGTGCAGCTGGAAAAACATCTGAAACTGCCCATAACCATTGTTGACCACGACGGTTGGTTCAGCAACCGGCAGAAAAAAAGGATTTTCAACGAAATCCGCAAATCGCACCGCAAACTGCCTTTGTGCAATATGGTATTTTGTTCCGCCTGCCGGGCCAACTGCCGCTACAAGCTCAACGCACTTTGCATGACTGAACCCTACCCTCACTACACTGTCTGCTGGCAGAATTTGGGACAGATCGCTGTACCGCTGCGGCACAACAATATTCATTACGGAATTCTTTACGCCGGGCTTTTCCGGAACACGGTAAATCCTCCGGACGGAATGAAAGAAGCATTATGCTGTGCCTATAAAGCATTGCCTTTATACAACGAAGAGCGCATCGCAGAGTTTATGCGGGTGTTGGATATGTTTGCCCGGGGATTGATCGACTATCTTTGCGAAGAAAATATCCTTGACCTCAATTACGATGCACGTTTCCGTAAACTCATTGAGTATCTGGAAAATAATTATCACCAGAATATCTCGCTGGACGATATAGCCGGACTGCTGGATTTATCTCCGGCCTACGCCAGCAGCTTTATCAAGCAGATATCCGGCAGTAATTTTTCGCAATTACTGCGGTCAATACGCATTGAACACGCCAAAGAAATGCTGACTTTATCCGGCAAAAATCTCCGGGAAATCGCCCGGCGATGCGGTTTTTCCAGTGAATTTCATTTAAGCAAAGTATTCAAACAGCAATCCGGCGAAAGCCCTTCCGAATTCCGCAAACGCAAAAAAACGGATAATCGCCTTGTTCTCAGTTGACGCCGATAATCTGCCAGCGGAACTTTACAAACCTCACACCCCACCGGCCCGGAACATTTTTTATAAATCGTCCAACAGCGAAACCGCAAAATCGACCTTTTTCTGCCACACAGTAAACGGCACATTTACCGCATGTCCCATCCTGGGTACTCTGATGAATTCCACTTGATGATTCTGCTGTTTCAAAGCTGCGGCCATTTTTTCCGAGTGGCCAATGGCAACCGCAGCATCGTCTTCGCCATGAATGATCAAATATGGTATACACGGCATAAAATCCGCCTGGTGCAGCGGCGAGTGTTCTTTAAGCACCTCATCCCACGGCTCCGGATAACCATAAAACGCATGATACATCGTCGGCGCAACATCCTTCCTTTCCCGGAAATGCCGGATCAGATCACATACCGGATAAAGCACATCGCAGCCGATCGGCACCTTTTGGCCATAACGGCAGTACAGCAGTGCCGCACAGCCGCCCATGCTGCCGCCGCTGGAAATCAACGGCGTATTCTCCGGCAAAGCCAAAAGCTGGTAAATATGTTCGATCAACTCATCGACCATCTGCCGGGCCAGCCGGTTCATCCAGCACCACGGCCCGTAATAAGGTGTGATCGAAAGGATGTTCTGTTCCGCCAAAGCCAGCTCCTGCGGACTCCACTTGCTGCATACTCCACCGCCCAAACCATTAAAAATCAGCTCCACGGCCCGAATATCACCTTTGATCAGCTCATAATTGCTCCAGCAGCGATCCAACACCCATTGATCCAACATCATTCATACTCCGCATCAGTATACGATAAAAACTCGCCGGCCGGGAATTATTTTTTCCCCGTACTGCCAAAGCCGCCGCCGCCCCGGAGCGTGGCCGAAAGTTCCTCCGCAACGACCAGCTCCACCTCCGGCAGCTCAGCAATGACCATCTGCGCTATGCGGTCGCCCCGCTTGACCTCAAAAACATCCGGACCGTGATTGAACATGATCACCCCGACTTCGCCCCGGTATCCGGCATCGATAGTGCCCGGCGAGTTGGTCAAAGTTATATTGTGCTTGAGTGCCAGCCCGCTGCGGGGCCTTACCTGTGCTTCATAATTGACCGGCAACTCCAGAAAAACCCCGGTCGGGATCAGCGTACTTTTGCCCACCGGTACCGACAAATCGCAGCGGCTGCGCAAATCAAATGCAGCATCATCGCTGTGCGCTTTGGCCGGCAAAAGCTCCTGACAATCTTCAGCCATGGAAATTTTTACTTGAATTTTCATCATAAAACCTCATTTTTACTTGCAACAAATCAGCTTGAGTGTTACTTTAACTCCGAAAAAATAAATTGCAACTGTCAGAAAGGATTTTTAGAAAAAATGAATATTCGTATCGGCTTGGGTTTTGATGTACACCAACTGGTCGCCGGCCGGAAACTTTTTTTGTGTGGAGTGGAAATAGCTCATCCGCTGGGGCTGCTGGGGCACAGCGATGCCGATGTGGCGCTGCACGCAGTTATCGATGCCATTCTCGGAGCCGTCGGCGCCGGTGACATCGGACAATGGTTTCCGGATAACGACGCTGCTTACAAAGATGCCGACAGCAAAGTTCTGCTGCAAACTGTAATGCAAAGCGAAGCCCTGCAAAACTGCCAGGTGGGCAATCTGGATCTGGTGATCATAGCTCAACAGCCGAAGATCCTGCCCTGGGTTCCGGTTATGAAAAAGAGTCTGGCCAATTTGCTGAAGTGCGAAGAATCTCAAATTTCCATCAAAGGCAAAACCACCGAAAAACTTGGTTACACAGGCCGGGGCGAAGGCATCGCCGCCCAAGCCGTGATCCTGCTGCAAAAGTCCTGAAAAAAATCATTTTCCTTGCTTGCAGGCAAGAAACAGCTGCCAAACAAACTGCAGAGAAAACAGGGAATTTTCTCCGGCAGATATTTTATGAGGTTACTGGTATTTGACAAATCTGATCTTCTGTGTTATATTACAAGCCGGATGTGTGTGTTCCGCAATAGATTTAACCCAATAGAGGTGAATTATGAAAAAACTTTTCGTCATATTGTGTGGCGCTATGCTGCTTGTTGTCAGTGGATGCTGTTCTCCGGAACAGTGCAAACTCACGATGGAAAAAAATGCTGTTCTGCTTGATGTCCGTAATCCGGCAGAGTATCAGAAAGGTTATTTGCAGGGGGCAATCAATCTGCCGCAGGCGGATGTGGACACCAAAGCCCAAACAGTTGTCCCCGCCAAAGATACACCGGTTTATGTTTATTGCCGGGGCGGTCGGGAAGCAACCATGGCAACGGAAAAACTTTTGAAGCAGGGGTATACCAATGTTCATAATCTCGGAGCAATGGAAAATGCCCGGAAACGGCTTGGATTACCCGTTGCAAAGTAACAGGTGAAAGGCTGGCAGATGAAAACACTTTTTTCAATATTGTGCGGAATTGTTCTGCTTGGAATAAGCGGCTGTTGTTCAACAGAAAGTAAAATATCTATGGAAGCCAATGCTGTTTTGCTTGATGTCCGGACTCCGGAAGAACACAAGAATGGTTATCTGGAAGGAGCAGTACTCCTGCCGCTTGCCGAGCTGGAAAATAAAATAGCCAGCAAGGTTCCGGCTAAAAAAACTCCGATATACATCTATTGCCGCAGCGGCAGACGGGCAGAAACTGCAGTTGAAAAATTAAAAGCTATGGGCTATACAGATCTTCATAATCTGAGAGGACTGAAAGATGCTCAGAAAAAACTTGATCTTCCGATAAGCAAGTAAAGGTGTACTTGTTGCAAAACTGTTTTTTCCCCACCTTGTCCCGCCATAGCCTCGGCGACGGCGGAACCCCATTTTCCAAAAACTTTCGCCGGAATTACTTTTATTACGAGTAATAAAAGTAATTCCAACTTATTTTATATAAGAAAGATACCGTATTTTATATATTATAAAATTTACTACTGTTATATGAATTCAAGCTTACTGTTTTTTTTCGACAGCAACTAAAAATTCATGCAAAAAACAGGGGCATTACAACCGTTTGCGAGGTTTTGCAACAGCGCCTTTTTTGTGGGTGCAGGAACTTGTCTGGGGCTAAACGAAAGACAGAGCCGCAATGACGAAAAAATGGCAGTCCTGTCTTAAAACGCTCTGCCATCTTGCACGCAAGAAAGCAGAGCGGTTGCTGTATGATTTATTCGGCTTTGTTGACGATCGTAACAACACGCTGCGGGAACGGAATATTCAATCCGGCTTTTTCCAGCGTGGGCTTTACTGCGGCTTTTACCTGCCAGTAGGCATCCCAATAAGTTTCTGTTTTTGCCCAGAAACGGATTGTCAGATTCACTGAACTGTCGGCAAGAGTATCTACATGCACTTCGTACGCAGGGTCTTTCAGAACCAACTCCTGTTCCTGAAGCATTTGCTTAATAACTTCTACACCTTTTTCGATATCATCGCTGTATGAAACGCCCACACTCAAGACTGCGCGCCGTGTTTCATTCCGGGAATAATTTGTTACCGGAGTACCAAATATGACGCTATTGGGTACTGAAACATAAACCCCCTCAAATGTCATAACTTCCGTGCAGAAGACTCCAATTACCTTTATAGTGCCGGTGATTGCTCCGCACTGTACAAAATCCCCTGTTTTATACGGACGCAATATCATAAGCATCAATCCTGCTGCAATATTGCTCATAGAATCTTTCATTGCCAATGCAATCGCCAGACCGACAGTACCGAGGACGGTGAGTATGCTTGCTGTATTAACACCAAACAGATCAAGAACAACCAAAAGCGCAAGCAGCCATATAACACTTCTTATAAATACAAAAACAACATGACCTACGGAGTCATCGACTGTCTGGATTTTTTTACTTGTATTGGTAATTATTCTTTTCGTAATACGGGTAAAAATCCATGCCA
The DNA here is from genome assembly GCA_015061575.1 of Lentisphaerota bacterium. Lineage (GTDB taxonomy): Bacteria > Verrucomicrobiota > Lentisphaeria > Victivallales > Victivallaceae > SIG78. The sequence goes on along the minus strand of SUWF01000031.1, from coordinate 9,784 downwards.
GCAAAACTGTAAGCAATACCAAAAGCATTATTTTACCGAAATGGATAATACTGTCGCCATGGGTACTCCACAGTTGCTTCATAAATTCTCCAAAATTGCCGGATTGAACCGGTTGGGAAATTTGATTGATGATTGTTTCTGTGCTGGAAACTGTTTTAGTTGCAACTTCTTCTTTCATAGAAATTTCCTTTGTTGTCTGTTAAGAATACAAACTTATTGTGCACTACACACATCCCGTTGTAACATAGCATATTACCCGGTCTTTTGCAAATAATAAATGTTTTTTTATCACAGAAATCCTATAATTTCTTGAAATTGACGATTGTAAAAGTAAACGCACGCTCTTTTTGAGAGCAGTGTGCGTTTACTTTTACAATCGTCAATCCGGAAAAATCCGGAAAAATCCGGAAAAATCCTTTCAGATCGCCGGAAAAGACCTTGACAACGGCTGGATTTTATGCTATACTGTAGCTTTGTAAGGCAAACTGGTTACCAGATTACCAGATTATCAGAGGAAAATATAATGGTGAATTTCGAGGAAATACTTTCGCAAGTCCGTACACATGTGGCGGGTCTGGATATTGCGGCGATCCCCTTCGTCAGCGAGAGAGCCATTGCAGATGAGTTCAATATCAACCGGAGCAACGCCCGGAAGATCCTGCTGCAGCTGGAGGGTGAAGGCTTGCTGGAGTGTCTGCCCAAACGGGGCTACCGCAAGGTGGATTACAGCCAGACGACCATGCGCACATTTTACAATATCCGTATTGCGCTGGAGGGGGAAGCACTGCGTTTGGCGGCGGTGCGGGCCAAGCGGGAAGATATCCTGCGGCTGATGCTGATCCTGGACGAGTGCGAAACGGTCATTGCCGAAGAACGTTACGATGAATTTCCGGCATTGGATGAGGATTTTCACCGGGCGCTGGTACTGGCCTCCCGGGATGCTTATTTGAAAAAATTTGTGGGTATGCTGGTTATTTCCAACGCCCGGGGCGCTGTATCCAAAGTGCCGCCGGAATTGATCAAAGGCGCCCACAATACCCACAAAGAGGTATTTGAGGCTTTGCGCAAAAAAGACGGGGAACTGGCTTGTAAACTATTGAGAGAAAAACATTTCGGCAGTCACGATATCGATGATCTGCCCTACGCTCCTGAAAAGAAGACTTCCAATAATATCCAAGGATAGTTATAAAATGAAAAAACAATTAGTCACTAAAGGCTTTGAGGCGTTCCGCGAAGGTAAATTCGGTTGCGGCGGCGCTAATTTGTACGTTTCCAAAAAAGGGGTGCTGCAGCGTATTTACCAGTACGATCTGACCGGCAACGGCTACTTCGATCTGGTCTTTGCCAACTGCCAGAACCACCACGAATCGGCGGAAACTTATATTTATACTGATATTTTAAGCGGCGATCCCCAATGCGTGGAACTGCCGGCGCAAGGTGCCGCCAGCGGGGTGGTGACCGACTTGACCAACAGCGGTTATGCCGATCTGGTGGTCTGCAACCGCTACGATATGGCTGCACCTTTTGCCACCAGCGAGATCTATTACGGCGGCGCTGACTGCAAGTATGGCGAAAAACGTCACATCCGTATCCCCACACCGTGGGCGGATTCGGTGGCGGCGGGTCGCTGGGACGGCGGAGCGACGCCGTCGCTGGCTTTTAACCTCAAACCCTACAAGCAGGTGCGTATCTTTCAGGCCACCGACCACGGGATCGAATGGCACAGTTATACGGATATGGATTTGCCCGGCGGTCAGATGACGGCGGCGGATCTGGACGGCGACGGTTTTGATGAATTGATCATTCAGGAATCCGACACCATCCGGACGTGGGTATTCTGGGGTTCGCCGGAGGGAATCAAAAAAGACAATTACACCCTGATCGAACCGGAACTCAAAGCCGGTGAAGACGCTATCGTCAACCACGGCAAAGATGGTGACGTGGCCAATCAACTGGAACTGAAAATGCAGACTCCGCCCCTTCCCAGAGTGGTGAATATCGGCGGCAAGCAGTATGTGGTGGTCATTATCCGGCAGCGGGTTTGCTTCTACAGCTTCAATGCTGACCGCCAAGCGGAACTGGCTTTTGATCTGGATGTTTTGGGCGCCCGTGCCGTGGCGGTGAGCCGGGTGCGGTCCGACGGTACGGCGTTATTGTTTGCGGCGGCCCGGGGCAACGCTATCGTGGGCGGTGAACAGTACAGCTATTTATTTAAGATCGATGCCGACGGCAAAGTCGATCCCGCCAGCCGTCAGGCTTTTGCCACGGCTCAGGCGGCGGACGTGCTTTTTGCGGACTTGAACGGCAACGGTTACGACGATCTGGTGATCTGTCAGAGCAGTACCGAAATGACTTATACCAACTATACATTGGTTTACGCCGTGGATGACAATGGGGTGATGAGTACCGAACCGGTGAAACTTCACGGGGAAGATACTCAGCGGGTATTGGCGATGCCGCTGGCCAACGGTAAATCTGCTTTGGCGCTGATCAACCATTATTCCCGCTGCGCCGTTGGTTTTGACAAAGCCTATGTTTACCCCGGGGACAAAGACGGCTACTCCCCCGACCGGCGGATCGAAGTGCCCGGCTGGTGCGCAGTGGACTCCATGTCGCTGGATTTGAATGACGACGGCCGTCCGGAGCTGGTGATTTGCAACAATTCCGAAAACTCGCTCTCGATGGACCCGGGCAGTCACATCCACTTTTTCAACGAAAAGGGTGAATTTGAACCGGAAAAGAGCTATCTCATTCCCACCAATATCGGCTGGGGCGGGGTGGCCGGAGACTTCCGGCGCTGCGGTTATCTGGATTTGGTCTTTGTGACCGACCACTATAAGCATCTGATCATCTTCCACGGTTCGGACAAGCCCTATTCCGGGGAAAACTCCACAGTGATCAAACTGGTGGACGAGGAAGGCAAAAATCTGGGCAGTCCCCGCTGGATCTATGCGGCGGATTTGAACTGCAACGGCTATCTGGATCTGATCGTTCCGCTGATCGGCGGCACCCGGACTTTGATCCTCTGGGGCGGGCCGGACGGGTTCGATGTGAAAAATCGCACCGAACTGGCAGTGAAAGGCGGCGCCTGCGCCCGGGTGGCGGATTTGACCAAAAACGGCTATCCTGATCTTTTGATCGGTACCCATACCGCCACTCCGGTCAACGGCGAACTGCCGCCCCACAACCCCCATCACAGCTATCTGCATATTTACTGGAACGACGGCAACGGTTTCAGCGAAAACAACAAAACCATCCTCCGCACCGACGCTTGCGACGCAATGTGTGTGGCGGACTTCAACAATGACGGCTGGCTGGATATTTTCTGCTGCAGCTACCACGGCGGTATCGAGCGGGACATCCACAGTTTCCTCTACTGGAACCGGGAAGGGGAATTCAAGGCCGCCGACCGTCAGCTTATTTACACCCACTCTGCCTCCGGGTGTCTGGCGGCGGACTTCAACGAAGACGGTTTCGTGGATCTGGCGGTGGCCAACCACAAGGTCAACGGCGACCATTGGGGCTTTTCTTCGGTGTGGTACAACTCCGCCGAAGGTTTCGACAAGCGCAAACGTATCGATCTGCCCACGGCGGGCCCCCACGGGATGAGTTCTATCGAACCGGGCAATCAGCTGACCCGGGGACCGGAAGAATTGTACGATTCCAAGGTCTTTGAACTGCCCGCTGATGCGGTGGTGGAGTCCATTCATTGCGAAGCGGATATTCCGCAAAAGTGCTATTTAAAAATCCGGCTCCGGTCGGGCAAGACCCCGGAAGAAGCGGCGGCCGCCGGGTGGACCGAAGTTGCCGACAGTGCCGCTGTGGCGCCGGAATTGACCGCAGGCAAACCTTTTGTCCAGTATCAGCTGGAACTCGGTGCGATCAACAGTTTGCGTTCGCCCCGGGTGACTGAAGTAGTTGTTAATTATAATGTTGATTGAAATCAAAACCCAATAGAAAGGATGGAGTTTATGGACTTGTTGGCCAAGATCGCCCAGTGCAAGAAGGTTTTTGAAACCGAGTATTACGATTCCAAAATGAAGCTTATTTACGACTATCGTTCTTCGCTGGAACACGATAAGCGCTTCGATCACCTGCCCACTCCGGAAGAGATCGCCCAGCGCCGTCCCAACCCCTGCGGCTGGGCCTCGGGGATGGAAGATGCAGTCATCAATGGCGGGGTGGCGCTGGATATGTATATCGACGCCAACGATCCGGTGATGGCCAAAAATATCTTTGACGGTCTGGTCCGCTGCGGTACCATTTCCGGAGTGCCGGGTATGGTGGTGCGCAGTATCTCCCCCCGGGACGGCAAAAGCTTCTATCCGGAAAGTTCCCGCGACCAGTACACCCACTATGTGTACAGCTTCTGGAAATATTTCCACTCCGATCTCTCCAGCGCCGAAGACAAGGAATTGATCAAAAAACTGCTGGTGGAAGTGGCCCAATATTGCGAAAAGTGTGTCGTTCCGGAAAACAACTGGACTTTCAACCGGGCGGACAACAGTTTCCCCCGCTCCACCGTTTGCAAGATGTGGGAAGTTGCCCCCCACGAAGCGGCCCGTCTGCCCATGTGCTATGCGGCGGCTTACGATGTTTCCGGCGATAAACACTGGTTCGATATGTACCGCAAGTTTGCGGAAGAAGCCGGCAAACAGAGTTTGGAGCTGGGCCCCCGCAGTTACCACGCTTATGCACTGCTCCAGATGCTCTGCAGCTGCATATTGATCTATGAAGTGGAAACCGATGCCAAGATCAAAGATCTCTATTTCAAGGCGATGGAACAGCTCAAAAAGTACAGCCGTTTCTCCATTCTCCGGGCGGCGGACGAATCCTACCAGGTCAACTATGCCGCAGACCGCGGCAACTGGCGGAAGATCACCCGCTGCACGGTTCTGCCGGACTGCCAGCACATCATCCCCAATGCTTCGGATGAATACGCGATGTCCCACCGGGTGATCCGTGAACTGGGCGAAGCGATCCTGCTGGTTATGCTGGTGCCGGAAGAATTGCGGGAACTGGATGACTTCTACAAGCGTATTTTCAAGTTCATTCTCGAAGGCTTTGATCCGGAAATTTACCGTCCATACGGTGCATTGTATGTAGTTGCGGCCTACTACAAGGTTCTGAAACTGGGTTACAACTGGGATTGAGATAATATCAGCCATAATATAAGGAAAACGAGATGGATAAACGAATTTTTGCCACAATTCTGATGACCGCCTGCAGTACGGCAGTTCTTTGGGCGGACAATGTCAAATTGAATCCCGGCGGGATCAATGAAGTTGACTTTTTCCGGGTGACCCGGGAACGGGAAGCGGCGGCCAAATCCGGCGGCGAATCCATTCTGCCCAAGTCCCGCTATTTCTGGAATTTCAGCGGCGGCGCCAACCGGGGCAGTGTGCCCGGCGGCTGGAACGCCCAGTGGGGCCAGAAAGAAGCGCAGATGAAAAAGCTGCTCAAAAATTCCGTACGCAAGGAAGACGGGGTTTTTATCTACACCATGGAAACGCCCGAAACTATCAATAAATTCCGCAACGAACGCAGTCAGCCCATCTTTCACCAGCGTCTGATGCCGGTGCAGAATATAGATGTCAAGCCGGGCAAAAAGTACGAGATCACCTACAAATTGCGGGGTGAGTGTCCTGTTTCCGGCTCCAACAGATTTGTGCTGACGGTGGACTATATGAATTCTGCCAACCGCTATATCAAAGGGGTGCGTTCCAGTTATTTTTCGGTTGCTCCCACCGCCGGATGGCAGACCCAGGTCAACAGCGTGCATATTCCCGAAGGGGTCAGCCGTTTGCGTATCCATTACGGTTTGACCAATCTGGGCAAGGTGGAATTCACCACTGGTACGGTGGTGGAAAAAGATGTGCTCGACGGCTACGAAATGAAGCTTTTCCCCATGGGGATGCTGGACAATGAATATCACTTGTCCGCCGACCGGGTCAACTTCATCGGCTTCACCCCCCGGAACGAAAGCGGCCGCAAAGCGGTCAATCCCCGTTTGCTGGTGACGCTGCCCAAAGAAATCAAGATGCTGGGCCTCGCCAACTATATGAGCAAAAATGATTACGCCGAAAAGGTCAATCCCGACGGTTCCACCACCTACACGGTCAACGTCAATGTTTACCATTGGGAAAAGACCATCAAGAAGGATTTCGGCGGCTCCTTCCCGGTGCAGTTGAGTATCACCAACAACGTTCCGGCGTCGGACAAACTTTATAAGATCACCTATCAGGCCATCGATGAAAACTATGCCGCTCCGGTGCAGGAAGCGCATTTGAAGATCATTCCGGCCATCACCGGCGAACAGCCCCGGATCTTCCAGAGCGGGGTCTATGATTCCCGGAGCATCGCCCCGGAAAAAGAGGTGTTCCAGCGCTTTGCCAAAGAATACCGCAATGCCGGGTTCAACACCTTCTACAACTTCCGCTGTGCCAAATATATGACCGATGCAATGCACGCCGAAAACATCACCACCGCCGTGGGTTCGTGGAACATCCACAACGGTTTCGGTTCTGGCGGTGCTGCCTCCAGCCGTCCGGCCTACACCCACTTTATCGGTTTGGACGGCAAACCTGCGGCCGATTACTCCGGCCGTCTGCAGTTGAATTGCCCCACCACGGTCATTTACCGGACGGAATATTACAAAAATGTGATCCTCAAGGAGATCCGCGACAGCATCAACGACCGGGATTACTTTATGTCCAACTGGGAACCCAGTCACGCCCAGACTTCCAACGGCTGCTACTGCATGAATTGCCAGAAGGAATTCATCGCCTACAGCAAACTTCCGGCCGATGAGGTCAAAGCCGCCTGGCCCAAAGAAATCATGAGTAAATACCGCAGTGAATGGCTTACTTTCAAAAGCTATATGCACGGCCGCTATCTGGCTACCTACGAAGAAGATGTGGATGCCATTGCCAAAGCCGCCGGGCGCAAGGGCAGTTTCTTTATGCCGATGATCACCCGGGATATCGTGCTGGACAGCCAGTTCAATCTGACCGATGTGAACGCCTTCGCAGTGCGCTTCTATGCGGATAAGATCAAGTGGATAAATCCCTGGGGCCCCTATCTTGGATACCACTGGAGCAAGCTCAAACGTGATCTGCCCGGCAGCCGTATCCGCATGCTGACCATGGCCAGAAGTGTGGTCAGGTATATGGAAAAAGTGGTCGCCGACCCCGCCAAACGCCCCAAATTGCTGGCGTTCCCGCTGGGTTTGTGCGTAAATATGCTGGTTGCCCCAGAACAACTGCAAATGGATACATTGAGTGTTTATGTGGGCGGCTGGCACGGTTCAATGCCCTACTATTTCCCCAGCAACTACGATGCCCGTTACTGGCGCAATCTGGCGGAAGCCAATACTTTGATCGCCCGGACCGAAAAGTATATTATGGAAGGTAAAAAACTTTCCCAGCCGGCGGTGGATATCCTCACGCCTTACCCGGCACCTTTGTATGCGGAAATCAACAACCCGGGTCAGCCCATCAGCAGTTTGCAGGTGGATCTCTTTGCCAAGGGCGGCAACCGTCTGCTGGCTGCGGGGAACTTCTGGGAATACGGCGAAGTATTCTTCTCGGTCAAAGTGCCGGGGTTGAAACCCGGTCAAAGCTACCGGGTCTATAATGTGCTGGACAACAACGTCTTTGCCAAGGATAACGGCCAATACTTTACCGGCAAAGATCTGGCCAACGGTGTGAAACTCCACGCCGGCGGTATGCGCTGGGTCTTCTACGCTATCGAAGAAGTCAACAGCAAGGCTTTGAGCGCCGCTGACCGGGGCAAATTTATCAGGCAGCGCGAAGTCAGCCAAACGATGCAGAGCCGTCTGGCCAAGCTGACCAAAGCCTTTGAAGAAGAAAAGGCGTTCGTCAATTCCCAGTCCAAACCGGTGGAAAGCCCCTCCAAAACCGATATGCTTGACAGCTTCAAGGCGCCCGGTGTCACCATCACCAAGCGGATCATCCCCGCACCCAAAGTCAGTCTGGAACGGGTGGGCGCCTATGATACGGCGGCTTCCGGCGGCGAAAAAGATCGTACCGAAATCACCGTCAAGTGCGGCAGCAGCACCTGGGTCATCGATCCGGATCGGGGCGCTTACATCCGGTCGTGGAAGTTCAACGGCAAGGAATTGAGCAACAACCGCACCACCCTGGGTATGGGTTTACCCACGGCGTGGATCCCCGGCAGCCGCTGGAACCGGCCTTTTAACGTGACCAAAGTTGAACGTATCCCCGGCGGGGCGGCCATTGAATTCAGCCGGACGCTCAATTTGAATGACTCTAAACTGCTGGATGGTATCCCGGTGGTGCAGCGGATGGAATTTACTGCTGACAAGTGCCATTTATCCACCTGCATCCGCAATGCCTACAACGATACGGTGCGCTTCTCTTTCCGCTATCAGAATCTCCCCGGCTTGATGCAGCCGCTCCCGGGACAGACTCCGGGCAAGGTGACTTTCTCCGGCGAAAAGGGCCCGATGGAGGTGGTGCCGACGGGTCGTCACCGGATGTTCCGGATGAAGAGCGTGGCGGAAGATAAAGAGATCAACAAGGTGCTTTTCGGCGAGCGTCCGAACCCGGTGGAACTCATCACCGGTGCCAACAGCGTCTATACCAGTGCTGACGGCACGACCCAGTTGAAAATGACCATTCTGCCGGAAGTGGATTTCCACGGTTACGCCAGCTTTGCCGGCGGCAGTGAATTGACCTTCGAACCGATCTTCAACACCCGGGAACTGCCGGTGGGCCAGAGCTGGCAGGCGGAAATGATCCTGGAAGCGGTCAAAAAATAAACCTGTGAATTGCCGGGACGGCGGTCAGCTCCGCTGTTCCGGTAAAAAAATCCAATAAAATTTTTTATAACAGTTGCATTTTGCAAATACTTGATGTATTTTTCTCTACTAACCAAATACGGAAGGACAATATTATGAAAACGTTCAGCAAGATGTTGGCGATGGTTCTGGTGGCTTTCGGGATGTTCAGTGCGGCTAATGCGGATGAAAAGGTGATTTTTGCCGATGATTTCACTAAAGTAAGATGGGGTCATTCCGGCGGTTTGGCCAAGCCCGAACTGGTGGCCGGCCCCAAAGAAGGTCAGAAAGCGATGAAGCTCGTTTTCGATATCAACGGCAAAACGTCTTCCTATCCCCAGGTGCAGCGCTACCTCAACCCCAAATATCCGTTTCCGGAAAATACCAAGGTCATCGTGGAATTTGATGTTAAGATCGAACGGGTCAACGGCACGTTGAATCTGGCGGTCGCCGGAGTGAATTTCGGCGATTTTGTGAGTACCAAGATGCCTTTCCTGGATGATGACAAGTGGACCAATGTCAAGATCGAAATATCCCCCCGCAAGGGTAAAACCAATGTTTCATTGGATCGCATCTCCATCAATGCCGATGTACGCAAGGTCGCCAAAGGTACGAAGGTAAACTTTCTGTTAGCTAATATGAAAGTTTATCCGGCAGCAAAATAATTAATTGGGGTTCAACCGCCGGACGGGAACAGAGCCGGCAGATAAACAAATTAAACTGAAAAGGCAGGATTTTTATGAAAAAACTTAATTTTTCATTGATCGAACTCTTGGTGGCCACCTCACAACTCTGCCGTGATTTTTTCAAACGCTTTATTTGTACGGATAAGTACGAATGTGTACGGAAACATACGGAGAGTGCCGCTCACAAAAATACGCCGCATCATACTTGCAAAGCAAGTGCTTCATGTTTGCCGCAGGCAAACGCTTCATGCAGCAACGCTGCGCTTCACACGGCGGA
>SUWF01000030.1 GCA_015061575.1 Lentisphaerota bacterium | reverse complement strand
TTGAGGAAAAAAGTTTCTCTTCCCCCAAACCCCCATCTCTTCAAAAAACCTTTTACTGCCCATTTTTATTTTTGCAATCGCAAAAATAAAAATGGGCGATCTCGGTTTGGGTAAAAGGAAAATAATGTAATAACTAAATATCATTTAAAATCAGTACTGATTATTATAAAGTAAAAGTATAGTAGAATAATTGAAAAAAATTACCATTCTCCCAAATTGTCACGGCGTAGCCCGAAGGGCGAAGACGGATCCCCCATCTCTTCAAAAAACCTTTTACTGCCCATTTTTATTTTTGCAATCGCAAAAATAAAAATGGGCGATCTCGGTTTTGGTAAAAGGAAAATAATGTAATAACTAAATATCATTTAAAATCAGTACTGATTATTATAAAGTAAAGGTAAAAGTAGAATAATCTGTTTACTACCGCTACTCTCCGGGTGACCGGTGATGCAATTAAATATACTGACAAATAAGCTGGCCATACCGGGCATTGGCTTGCGCAAACCGGCGAATCGTAATATTTCCGGCAATACCATGGGCTGTTGTTTACTGAATTTTCAGGCCAGGTGTTTTTGAGGTCACAAGTTGATTTTTTTACAAAAAAGCGCTTTTTTTGCATAAAAATACTTGCATATAATGCAATTTGGAGTTAATTTATATTGGTTTGCTAAACCGTGTCAGTAAATAACAGGCAATAATTTTTTATTGCAGTAAGTTTAATTAAAACAAGAGGGTAAGATTATGAGCAAGCTCGCAATCCTCGGCGGCGAAAAAGTCGCCACTTCGTCAATCGCTGCTAATGTCAAATGGCCGGTCGTCAACCGGGCCATGGAAGAAGGTGTTCTTTCTGTACTGCGTGACGGCAATATGTCCGGTACCGATATCACCAAGAAATTTGAAGCCGAATTCGCCAAGTGGAACGGCACCAAGTATGCTCTGGCTCAGAGCAGCGGTACTTCCTGCCTGCAGGCTGCCATGTTCGGTGTTGGCCTGGGCCACGGCGATGAAATTATCTGCCCCAGCACCACTTATTGGGCTTCCGGCCTGCCGGCCATGAGCTTGGGCGCCACCATCGTGTTCGCCGATATCGATCGCAAGACCCTCTGTCTGGATCCCGCTGATTTTGAAAAGCGCATCACCCCCCGCACCAAAGCGGTGGTCGTTGTCCACTACTGCGCTTATCCGGCTCCCATGGATGAAATCATGGCCATCGCCCGCAAGCACAACATCAAGGTCATCGAAGACGTTTCCCACGCTCAGGGCGGTCGTTACAAAGGCAAAATGCTCGGTACTTTCGGGGATGTGGCTGCAATGAGCTTGATGAGCGGTAAATCCTTTGCTATCGGCGAAGGCGGTATTTTGATCACCGATGATCGTGAAATCTATGAACGCGCCATGCTCTGGGGCCACTACGAACGCGGCGGCGATATCAACCTGCCCGGTTTGGCCGAATACAAAGGTCTGCCCTGCGGCGGTTACAAGTACCGTATGCACCAGCTCTCCAGCGTGGTCGGTCTGGAACAGCTCAAAAAGTATGATGATGAATGTGCCGCTATCGATGCTGCCATGAAATATTTCTGGGCCGGTCTGGCGGATCTGCCGCTTGGCAACCACATTCCGGAAGAAGCCAACTCCACCAAAGGTGGTTGGTATGCCTGTAAGGGTCTGTACGATCCGGCTGCCTTTGAAGGTCTTTCGCTCAAGTACTTTATCGAAGCTGTCGTTGCCGAAGGCGGTCAGGGCTTTGGCGCCGGCTGCAACGCTGCGCTGCACACCCATCCGCTCTTCCACACCATGGATGTCTATGGCGATGGCAAAGCGGCCAACACCGCCAACTTGCCTGCTGATGCCAACAAGGACATCAACAAGGATGGCGATCTGCCGGTGGCCGAAAGCATCTGCAACTATACGTTCTCGATTCCGTGGTTCAAGCACGTTGACCGTGCGCTGATCGACGAACAGATCGCTGCGGTGCGCAAAGTTTGCGAAAACTACAAAGATCTGCTGGCCTCTGACCCCAAAGAAGAAGTCAAAGGCAAGTTCTTCCAGACTGCCCGCAAGAACTGACAGTTCAACAGCAGTTTATTTCAACGGGTCACCCCAAACGGGTGATCCGTTTTTTTTTGCAAAAAAACGGCTTTATGGGGTGTTGCAGATTTGTTTTTCCGGCACTTCAGTGATACATTGTGTTGAGTATATTTTTTAAACTATCAAAACAGGAAAAAACACTCAAATATGTCTGCTGATTTTGTCCATTTGCATGTGCACTCGCATTACAGCTTGCTGGACGGAGCCTGCACCGTCAAACAGCTGCTGGAAATGACCAAAGAATATGATATGTTGGGCTGCGCCATAACTGACCACGGTTATATGGGCGGCGTAGTCGATATGTACGATACATTCAAAGCCGGCGGCAAAAAACCGATCATCGGCTGCGAAGTTTATGTATCGCCGACCACCCGTTTTGACCGCAATCCCTCCACGCCGCATATCCGGGGGCACCACCTGGTGCTGCTGGCCGAAAATATTCAGGGGTATCACAGTTTGTGCAAACTGCTTTCGGAAGCCTGGCTCAACGGGATGTATTACAAGCCGCGGATCGACCACGATCTGCTCAAAGAGCATCACGAAGGTTTGATCGCACTTTCGGCCTGTATTGCCGGCGAGATCCCCAGTGCCATACTCAATAACGATATGGTCAAAGCCGAAAAACTGCTGCATGAGCATCTGGATATTTTCGGCAAAGACAATTTCTTCCTCGAAATCCAGGATCACGGCATGGAGGAAGAACGCATTGCCAACCGGGGCCTGATTGAGCTGGCCCGGAAAAATAATATCCAGCTGGTCGCCACCAACGACATACATTATCTGAAAAAGGAACATGCCGAAGCGCACGAGATCATGCTCTGTATCCAAACTCAGAGCAAACTTTCGGATGAAAACCGCTTCCGCTTCCCCTGCCCGGAATTTTACTTCAAAAGTCCGGACGAAATGAAGGCACTGTTTGCGGAAGTTCCGGAAGCAGTGACCAACACCGTGGGCATTGCCGAACGCTGCGATCTGGATTTTGTCTATGCGCCCAAAGCCAACCACTACCCGGTGTTCACGATCCCGGACGGTTCTTACGAAAAAGATTATCTGCGGAACTTCTGTCTGGACAACATGATGTACCGCTATGGCTTCGACCCCCGCCAGCAGGATACTCTTACCCCGGAACAGCAGGAAGTTATGGACCGCATGGATTATGAACTGGGGATCATCGACAAAACCAAATACTGCAGTTACTTTCTGGTAGTCAGTGACTTTATCAAATACGCCAAAGATCACGGTATCCCGGTGGGGCCGGGGCGTGGCTCCGGGGCGGGCAGCGTGGTAGCTTATCTGGCCAAGATCACCGACATCGACCCGTTGCGCTACGGGCTGCTTTTTGAACGTTTCCTCAACCCGGAACGGGTCAGCCCGCCGGACTTTGATATTGACTTTTGCGAACAACGCCGCGGCGAAGTTATTGAATATGTGCGCAAAAAATACGGCGAAGATTCCGTGGCCCAGATCTGTACTTACGGCACCTTGAAAGCCAAAGCGGTAGTTAAAGACGTAGCCCGGGTGCTGGGGCATGATTTTGCCGCTGGCGACCGCATCACCAAACAGATCCCCGCCGATCCCAAGATGACCCTGGCCAAGGCCAAAAAGGAATCTTCGGAACTGGAAAAGATGATCACCGAAGAACCCTACGTCACGGAAATTTTCAAACACGCCGAAGTTCTGGAAGGCATCAACCGGCAGCTGGGCATCCACGCCGCCGGGGTGATCATCTGCAACCAGCGGCTGGATAACCTTGTACCGCTGGCCCGGGGAGCCAAAGGGGAAGTCATCACCGAATTTCCGGCAGTGCAGTGCGAACACCTGGGCTTGCTCAAGATGGACTTTCTGGGACTGCGCACGCTGACGACCATCCAGCGGGCGGTGGATATGATCGAAAAGAACCGGGGAGTCAAACTGGATATGGCCAAGATCCCGCTGGACGATCCGGCCAGTTTTCAGCTGCTCAACCGGGGTGATACGATTTCGGTGTTCCAGCTGGAATCCACCGGTATGCGCAATCTGTGCCGCCAGTTCGGGGTGGAAAATATCAAACACATCATTGCCTTGATCGCCATTTACCGGCCGGGGCCGATGCAGTTTATTGATACATTCATCGCCCGTAAACGGGGTACGGAAGAGATCATTTATGACCATCCCAAGATGGAAGAATATCTCTCGGAAACCTACGGCATCATGCTTTATCAGGAACAGATCATGCAGGTGGTGCAGGTGCTGGCCGGTTTTTCGCTGGGCGGTGCTGACATTCTGCGCCGGGCCATCGGGAAAAAGAAGGCCGATGTGCTGGCCGAACAGAAGAGCAAATTTGTCGAAGGCTGTGCGCAGCATAACAATATTTCTGAAGAGGTCGCCAACAGCATCTGGGCCAAGATCGAAACTTTTGCCGGATACGGCTTCAACAAGTCCCACAGTGCCGCTTACGCCTTTGTGGCTTACCGTACAGCGTTCCTCAAGGCCAATTATCCCATCGAATTTATGGCTGCGGTGCTGACCAGCGAAATCGATAATGCCGAAAAGATCGCCTTTTTGATCAACACCTGCCGGGATATGAAAATTGCGGTACTGCCGCCGGATGTCAACTCCAGCGATATAAGTTTCAGTGTGGACGGCGACTCCATCCGCTTCGGGCTGGGGGCAATCAAAGGCGTGGGCGAAAACGCCGCCGGCAAGATCATCGAATCCCGGGAAAAAGATGGCCGTTTCAAAGATTTCAACGACTTCTGCGAACGCTGCGGCACGGCTATGAACTCGCGGATGATCGACAATCTGGCCCGGGCCGGAGCTTTTGACTCGCTGAAGATCCGGCGCAGTCAGATCCTGGCCATTGCCGAAGATGCCCTCAAATATGCCGCCAGCCGGGCCAAAGACCGGGCCTCCGGTCAGGGTTCGCTCTTTGACCTTCTGGATGATACCAGCCAGCAGGAACTCAACGGCGTGCCGGTGCCGGATATACCCGAATTTGAAATCGAAGATATTCTCAAACACGAAAAAGAGCTGTTGGGTTTTTATGTAACGGCGCATCCGCTTTCGCCCTGTCAGCCGGCGGTGGAAGCGCTCAGCACTACGACGCTGGCCCAGCTGGAAAGCGTGGAGCGCAACGCCACGATCCGCATTGCCGGTATGCTCAACACCGTAAGCAAACGCTACTCCAAGCGGGATAACAAACCCTATTTGATCCTCGGCGTGGAAGACTTTGAAGCCACCAGCGAAATCATGGTCTACACCGAAGCTTACGAAAAACTGCAAAAACAGTTTCAGGAAATGCGTGAAAGCGGCTTGCTGAATGACGTTTCAAGCGAAATGGAACAGAACCTCGGTTTGATGCCGGGCATGAACGTGGTGATCACCGCCAGTGTATCCCGCCGGGATGAAACGGAAGCTCCGCGGGTAATCGCCGATAAAGTCGAACTGCTTGATTTGGCCGTACAAAATTACAGTACAGAATTGATCATTGACCTCTATGAAGATGAAATATCCGACGAGCAGCTGAATAAACTCAAAACGTTGCTGGATGCGTATCCCGGGCCGTTGAAGACAGTTTTCTGCATGGTGGTCAATAACGGCGAACGCTTTGTATTTATCGAACGCCAGAATTGCGGTGTATCCATCAGCTGCGAACTGCTCAAAGCCATACAGCAGCTGCTGGGCCCCCGCCACTGCAAGCTCAAAGTCACGCCGCCGGAGCCCATTCAGCGTCCCCGTTGGAAAAACTTCAGCAACAACGCTCAAAACAATGCGTAAAACCACGGAGGCTGAAGGTGGATGCGGAAAAAGATCTGATCCTTGATGTAAAAGATCTCTCGGTCGGATTCGGCAAAGCGGAATCGCTGCTGACAGTGACCGGCAACGTATCGTTCAAGCTGCATCGGGGCGAAATTTTGTCGCTGGTCGGCGAAAGCGGCTGCGGCAAAAGCCTCAGCTGTCTGGCGTTGACCCGCTTGCTGGCTCCGGGGGCAAGGATTTTGAGCGGAAAAGTTGATTTTTATTCTGCTGACGGTCAGGTGTTTGACCTTATGCAGCTGCCGGAACGCAAATTGCGCAAACTGCGCGGTTCTTCCATAGCCTATATTTTTCAGGAACCGGGAGCTTCGCTCAATCCGGTCTTCCGCATCGAAGATCAGATCGCTGAAGTCATTTATCTGCACCGCAGCGAAGTGGATGATGTCCACGGTGAAGTGATCAAACTCCTCAGCGATGTTGGAATACCGGATCCCGAAAAACGCTGCCGGGCTTATCCGCACGAATTATCCGGCGGTATGCAGCAGCGCATCATGATTGCCATGGCGCTGGCCGGACAACCTGAATTGCTGATTGCCGATGAGCCGACCACGGCTTTGGATGTGACTATCCAATCGCAAATTCTGGAACTGATCGACGATCTGCGGAAAAAATACCAGATGGCGGTGATCCTGGTAACTCACAATCTGGGGATCGTAGCCGAATTGGCCGATCAGGTCGAAGTCATGTATGGCGGTACGATCGTGGAATCAGCTCCGGCGGCGGAACTCTTTGCAGATCCCCGTCATCCCTACACCAAATCGCTGCTGCAGGCAGTTCCCCGCTTTGGCCGCCGCTTTGAAAAACTCTGCACCATTCCCGGCCAGGTACCGATGGCCGGCTGTTTTCCGCCGGGCTGCCGCTTTGCCGACCGCTGCAGCTTCAGCAGTGACCGGTGCGCACAGCTGCCGCCTCTACAGAGTCAGGGCAGCCATTGCTGGCGCTGTTTTCTTACGGAGGAATGATGAAAACTGAACGCCGGATCATGTTCATACTGCTGAGTATTTTGATGCTGACACTGCTGCTGTCATTGCTGATCGTTGCTTATATGGAAAGTAACCCGCTCATGCGGGAAATTCCTCAGATCGCACTCCCCGGCGAAGTAAATAAACTTACCGGAGAGCAGGCATTGAATTCGGCGCTTTATAATCTGAATAACAATCAGCTGCCGCAGGCTGAAGCGCTGCTGCTCAGCGCTGTACGCAATCACCCGGGGCAGCTTGACCTGTGGATGCTGCTGGGATCGGTATTTTTCCGGCAGGAAAAATACCAGCAGGCAGAGCAGACTTTCCGCAACGTGCTGCGGCATCAGCCCAACAATCCGGCGGCCTACAACAATTTGAGCGAAACATTGTTCAAGCTTAAACGTTTTGCCGAAGCGGAAACTTATGTAAACAAAGCGCTGGCGCTGGCTCCGCACAACAGTGTAATATTGCTCAATGCCGCCAGCCTTTACGCAGTTATGCAAAATGACCCCAAAGCACTGTTTTTTTTGCGGGAGGCAATGAAATACGGCGTAACGCCGGAGAATGTCGGGACCCGCCCGGAATTGGTACATCTGCTGGAACGGCCGGATTTTATGAATTATTTTATTCAGCGCAAAAAAGAAAAGAAACAGGATAAGACTCCATGAGCGTAATTTCCATATTGCCCGAAGAATTGAGTAACCGCATAGCCGCCGGCGAAGTCGTCGAACGACCGGCTTCTGTGGTCAAAGAGCTGTTTGAAAATGCCGTCGATGCCGGAGCAACCGTTGTAACTGTGGAAGTCGAACGGGCCGGATCACGTCTGATCAAAGTAACTGACAACGGCTGCGGCATGGATGCAGCGGATGCAGTGATGTGTTTTTCGCCCCACGCCACCAGCAAGATCAAAAATGCTGAGGATATCGAACGGATCATTACGCTGGGGTTCCGGGGCGAAGCATTGCCCTCCATAGCGTCAGTATCCAAACTGCAGCTCAAAACCCGCCGGGCGGATTCACCGGAGGGTATAGAAGTGGAAGTTGAAGGCGGCAGGCTGCTGGATCAGCGCCCGGCAGGAATGCCGACCGGAACGGTTTTTACGGTCAGAGATCTGTTTTACAATGTCCCGGCCCGCAAAAAATTTCTGCGCAGTCCCGCCACCGAAGAAGCCCACATTCAGGAAATGGTCATTGCGCTGGCATTGGGTTTTCCGCAAGTGGATGTAACACTGAAATTTGATAATAAAATTGCATTACAGGCTTTCGGCAACAGCGATCCGGCAGTGCGGGCAGCCGGTTTGTTCGGCAAAGGCTTTGCCGGAAAGATGCTGAAAGTAGATCACACCTTTGAAGATATACATATCAGTGGTTTGATCGCCGCCCCCGGTTTTACCCGCACCAGCCGCCGGGAACAGCGAACCTTTGTCAACGGCCGGGCGGTGGAATCGCTGGCGCTTTACCGGGGTATCCGGGATGGGTATGGCACGCTGGCGGACTTTGGGAGATTTCCGCCGACGGTACTTAATATAGAAATGGATGCTTCTGAATACGATATAAATGTGCATCCCACCAAACGGGAAGTACGCTTCAAACGCGAATACGCCGTCAGCCGGGCCGTGACCAATGCTTTGACCGCCACGCTGCGGCAGGCCCCTGCCCCCGAGATCCAACTGCCGGACGATAAAAAACTATCCCGGCCGGAAATATTGCTGGATGCAGCCAATATATCCTATGTGCCACGGGTGGAAACTCCATCGATCCCCGGTCTGGGACAAAAAGTTCATCAGGATATTTTTGCCCCGGAACGGCATACAGCTTTTTCCCCGGCAACAAAAATTACCAATGCGCACTCAACGCCCCACCAGAACCAGAGTGCGCAATCACCGCTTTCCGCGGCCAGCGCTCCGGAAGCAACGCAAAACACTGCCCAAGCAGCAGCTCTTGCCGCCCCCTCCCCTGAAAAATCAACTCCGGCGGAAGTCTTGCCAGCCGCACCGGCGGAAGTTTGCGCTGTTGCGCCGGAAGCTGCCGAAACGGTTGAGGCGGGAACCACCTCTGAAGCCACAAGTTGCCCGGTTCAGACACAGGATACCCGGGAATCAGTTCCCCAGCCGACCGACGCAGCGGATGATGAAATCGACCATGCGCCCGAACCACCCCGCCACCCGCTGGCCCAGGAACTTGCGTCGTTGGAAAATATCCGCTATGTCGGGATACTTTTTTCCACCTTTGTGGCCGTGGAATCCATCTCCAGCGAAACGCTGCTGCTGATCGACTTCCACGCCGCCCATGAGCGGGTGCTTTATGAAGAATTGCTGAAAGCCTCCCGCCGGCAAACCCAAGTGGTCAGTCAACAGCTGCTGCTGCCGCCGGCGATCGAACTCAGCCGCACTGCGGTAGCTTTTATCAGCAAAAACGAAAAACTCTTTGCGCAGCTGGGCTTTGATGTATCGCTGTTGAGTTCCAATACCATACTGCTCAATGCAGTTCCGGCCAATCTTGCTGCGGATGTGGATTGGGAAAGCGTCTTGAGCGATCTGGTGAGCTCCACGCTGGAGGGCGAAAAGCACACCCGCAATTCGCTGGAAGCCATTGCCCGGGCCGCCTGCCACAGTGCCGTAAAAGCCAACGATCCGCTGAACGAAATAACCGCCAAAGCGCTGCTGAAAAGTCTGGCCCAATGCGAACGCCCGGATGTCTGCCCGCACGGCAGACCCACAGTTCTGAAAATCAGCAAAAGCGAACTGGCCCGCCGTTTTGGCCGGATGTGATGCAGCAGCGCTGCTGCGCAATTATTTTGCACCAATTATTTCGTTGAGGAAGTATTCAGCGATCCGGCAGTCAGTTCCCAACTCCGGATGAAAAGTCATCGCCAGCTGGCGGCCCTGCCGGACGGCCGTTATCCGTCCGTCGTGTTCGGAGAGCACCTCCACGCCGGGGACGCAAAACTCGATTTGCGGCGCCCGGATAAAACGCATAGGCACATTTTCGATACTGCCAAAAGTTCCGCAAGTGCCAAATGAACTCACCTGGCGGCCGTAAGCATTGCGTCTTACTGAAATACCCATGGTTCCCAGATGAACTGTCGGATCATCCAGCAGCTGCTGTGCCAAAAGAATCGTTCCGGCGCAAGTTGCCATGACCGGCAGACCGGCAAGGATCCGCTGCCGGAGCTTATGCAGCATGTCAAGTTCCCGCAGCAATTTGCCTTGTACGGTGCTTTCGCCGCCCGGCAGAACAAGCGCATCAAAGTCCTGCTGCAGATCCTGTTTTTGCCGCAGCTGGCAAGTCGCAACACCTAAACGCCCGAAAATAGCCTCATGCTCTGCAAAATCACCTTGCAGAGCCAACACGGCAATTCTCATCAGATCCCCCGTTCTTCCATAATGATCTTGATTTCAGCAGGATTGATCCCGACCATCGCCTCGCCAAGTCCGCTGGATAATTCTGCCAGCATCCGATAGTCCTGATAGTTGGTCACGGCTTTGACGATCGCCGCCGCCCGCCGGGCCGGATCTCCGGATTTGAAAATTCCGGAACCGACAAACACACCTTCAGCGCCCAGCAGCATCATCAAAGCCGCATCCGCCGGAGTTGCCACCCCGCCGGCGGCAAAATTCACCACCGGTAATCTGCCGTTACAATGCACATACTGCAAAAGTTCAAAAGGAACCTGCAGCTGTTTGGCCGCTTCATAAAGTTCATCTTCGGCCAGATTGGCCACTTGGCGGATCTCCTGATTCATTTTGCGCATGTGACGTACAGCCTGCACCACATCGCCGGTGCCGGGTTCGCCTTTGGTGCGGATCATGGCAGCACCTTCATTGATCCGGCGCAACGCCTCGCCCAAATCTCTGGCACCGCAGACGAACGGCACCTTAAACATGCGTTTATCAACGTGATAAATATCATCAGCCGGACTTAAAACCTCGCTTTCGTCAATATAATCGATTTCAATAGCTTCCAAAATTCGGGCTTCGGCAATGTGCCCGATGCGGCATTTGGCCATGACCGGGATCGAAACCGCCTCCTGAATACCTTTGATCATTCCGGGATCGCTCATTCTGGAAACGCCGCCCGCGGCCCGGATATCTGCGGGGATCCGTTCCAAAGCCATCACGGCACAAGCTCCGGCATCTTCAGCAATCCGGGCCTGTTCCGGCGTAGTTACATCCATGATCACGCCGCCTTTGAGCATTTGAGCAAGATTGCAGTTCAGTTCATACTGTTCGTTTTTCATATTTCCTCCTGAGTTGAAGTATTAATTTACATCTAATATACCCCATTGAACAAATCAATACAAATCATAAAATTGTATGGATTACAATAAAAGAACAATATCTTCAATCGCAAAAACAGCACTCCCCAAGCGCCGGCACGCAGTTTTGCACGGCAGATTTCCCAATGTATCCCCCATAGTCCTATCGTAAAAGTTGGTCAAAAAAAAATCAGAAAGCCGCTTCTGAAAATAAGTTTGCGGTTTGGAAAACAATGCCGGATTTCCGGAAAAAAAATTGTTCTGCCTTTTGAACAGAATCTATTTTTGGAGATTTTCCTGAACGGAAATATTGCATAAGTTATTTGATGAAAGAAAACATTGAAATTGCGGAAAAGTTCGGAGCAGCTTTGCGCAATGCTTTTGATGAAAAGCCAAATGGAACCAATCTTTTTGAGTTTGCTTCAAAGCATTTGTCATTTTCAGTAACATCTGTTTTCCGATCAAACGGTATGAAAAAATCCCCGGATTAGTCCAATATGGCTGCTTCGCCCGCTCCGTTGCACTCCGCTTATTTTTGCAGGCAAAAAAAATCTACGGATAGCAAGACGGGCTTGCAAATCTGCTGTATTGCCGATATAACGCTGTTCAGGCTGGGAAAGACTGCGTAAAATGTAAGTATAGAACATTCGATTTATACAATTCTCTGACGTTAGCCCTCCGTCGCCAAGGCTTTGGAGGGCATCCTTCGCACGCTCCGTTGCACTCCGCTTATTTTTGCAAGCAAAAAAAATCTACGGATAGCAAGACGGGATTTCAAATCTGCTGTACTGCCGATATAACGCTGTTACGGGTGGGAGATGCTGCGCAAAATGTATGTGTAGAACATGTTTTTCTACAATTCTCTGACGTTAGCCCTCCGTCGCCAAGGCTTTGGAGGGCATCCTTCGCCCGCTCCGTTGCACTCCGCTTATTTTTGCAAGCAAAAAAAATCTACGGATAGCAAGACGGGATTTCAAATCTGCTGTATTGCCGATATAACGCTGTTCCGGGTGGGAGATGCTGCGCAAAATGTATGTGTAGAACATGTTTTTCTCCAATTCTCTGACGTTAGCCCTCCGTCGCCAAGGCTTTGGAGGGCATCCTTCGCCCGCTCCGTTGCACTCCGCTTATTTTTTGCAAGCAAAAAAAATCTACGCATGGCATTCCTGACGGCCTGCCATCCGTAGCTTTAGCGAAGGATGGTGGGCGGTGGGGGACTCGAACCCTCGACCTCTGCCGTGTGAAAGCAGCGCTCTAGCCAGCTGAGCTAACCGCCCATTAATTGGGTGTGCAATTAATATATATGCTTTTTGAAATATTGCAACTTTTTTTCTGAACTTTTATTCAAAATAATCTGCTTTAAACGCTTTTTTTAAGATGTATACATCATAACCCAACCTTACAGTAAAAATCAATGGCCTGCTTAAAGCCATATTAAACATGCTCTAAACAGGCCATATTGTGTTTTTTGATCGCTAAATTTACTTCAGCAAATTTTCCAGTCCCATCCACAACAGCCGCAATGCCCCCAAGGCAGTCAGCAGCTGAATGATCCAGTTGAAGCTTTTTTGCGAAATATTTTTGAGCAGCAATATCCCGATCGCCGCCCCCATGATCATGAACGGCAGCACTCCGGGCACCATGCGGATCACCTGCCAGGTCAACCGGCCGTCCATGGCAAACAGCGGCAGTTTCATCCAGTTCAGCAGCAAAAAATACCACGCCGCTGAGCCGATGTATTCCTCTTTGGAAAACTTCATCAGCAAAAGATAGATCGCCATCACCGGTCCGGCCGCATTCGCCACCTGCGTGGTAAAACCGGCCATGATGCCGAAAAAAGCCGCCATGCCCATGGAGCCGCGCCATTCGTCGATTTTTTTCTGAAAAGCACCCCGGCTGATGCTCAATGCCTGCACCCCCAGAATAATCAACGCTATTACCACTGCCAACGCATCGGTGCTGGTAATCAACCGCACCACGATCATTCCTAAAACCAATCCGACCATCGCCCACGGCAGCAGGGTAATGACAAATTTCCAATTCGCCACCCGCCGATACCACGCCACAGCCAGCACATCCCCGGTACACAGCAAGGGCAGCACTGCTGCCGAGGCTATATCGGCTGGGAAAAACTGGGTAAACATCACCATCACCAGCGCCCCCAGCGCCGGGATGGCGGTTTTGTTTATACCGATGATCGCTGCGCCCAACGCCAATATAGCGATCTGCAGCAGCGTAAAATCACCGAACAGCCATTCGATCATATTCGGCAAGCTCCCGGTTATTTGGCCACGATATTGACCAGACGGCCCTTTACGCAGATAACTTTGACCACGTTTTTGCCAGCCAGTGCAGCTTGTACATCGCTGTTTTCCATAGCCAATTTGGTCATGGTGTCGTTGTCGGCTTCAGCCGGCATCATGACGTGGGCCTTGGGTTTGCCCAGTACCTGCACAAGTACATCGACTTCGGAAAGCTTGGTCTTGGCTTCGTTGTACACCGGGAACGGAACATAGGTGATCGTTTCGGTATGGCCGAGAATTTCCCACAACTCTTCGCCCACATGCGGAGCAAAGGGCGCCAGCATCTGCACCAATGCTTCGGCGGCAGTGCGGGGAATTTCTTTGAGTTCGCTCAAGGTGTTGGTCAGCACCATCAGCTGGCTGATGGCGGTATTGAAGTTGAATGTTTCAATATCGCTGCCCACTTTTTTGATGGAGCAGTGCAGCACAAATTCCAAATCCTTGTCGCAGGGTTTATCGACGATCGGCGTTTCGGTTATCACCCGGAAAACCCGCTTGAGGAAACGGTGCACACCTTCCACCCCGGCGGTGTTCCACGGCTTGACAGCTTCCAATGCGCCCATGAACATTTCGTACAAACGCATACTGTCGGCACCGTAGGCGGCAATGATGTCGTCGGGGTTGACCACGTTGCGCAGACTCTTGGACATCTTGGCAGGAAACTCAACGAGTTTTTCGCCATCGCTCTTGCGCACCGGCCCTTCGGGAGTAAATTCCACTTCGTTGGTGGGTACCAGCACACCCCGGGTATCTTTGTAGGATATGCCCAGGATCATACCCTGATTGATCAGCTTCTGGAACGGCTCCTTGGTTGATACAAACCCGAGGTCGAACAGCACTTTGTGCCAGAATCTGGCGTAGAGCAAATGCAATACGGCGTGTTCGGCACCGCCGACGTACAGATCCACCGGCATCCAGTATTTTTCTTTAGCCGGATCCCACGCCTGATCGTTGTTGCATGCGTCGATATAGCGCAGATAATACCAGCAGGAACCGGCCCACTGCGGCATGGTATTGGTTTCGCGCCGGCCTTTGCGGCCATCGCGGGGATTGACGTATTCCACCCAGTTTTTGGCTTTGGCCAGCGGCGGTTCGCCGGTACCGCTGGGTTTGAAATCATCCATTTCCGGCAAAGTCACCGGCAATTCGGATTCATCCACCAGCTCAATGCTGCCATCTTCGTAGTGGATGATCGGGAAAGGCTCGCCCCAGTAACGCTGACGGCTGAAGAGCCAGTCACGCAGTTTGTACTTGGTCGATTCTTTGCCTTCGCCGCGGGCCGCCAGCCAGTCGGTGGCGGCCTTTTTGCTCTTTTCCACCGGCAGACCGTTGAGGTCAAGGCCTTCGTTATTGGCTGAATTCATCATTACGCCCGCACCGGTCCAGCAAGCTTTGCCTGCCAGAATCGCTTCCACATCGGCCTTTTCGGCAGCGGCTTCAGCTGCATCGGGCTGGATGATGCACTTGATGGGCAAACCGAAAACGGTGGCAAATTCAAAGTCACGGGTGTCGTGAGCCGGAACCGCCATGATTGCGCCGGTACCGTAACTGACCAGAACGTAGTCCGCTATCCAGATGGGTATTTGCGTACCGTTTACCGGGTTGATCGCATAAGCTCCGGTAAAGGCGCCGGTCTTTTCGGTGGCCAGTTCAGTGCGGTCGAGGTCGCTCTTGAGCGAAGCCGCTTTGCGGTAAGCATCGACTGCTTCCCGGCAATCAGCAGTTGTAATAGCATCGACCAGTGCGTGTTCGGGGGCCAGCACCATGTAGGTGGCTCCAAACAGCGTATCCGGCCGGGTGGTGTAGACGGTCACGCTTTTATCGGTATTGGCGATTTTGAACGTCACTTCCGCACCGGTGGATTTTCCGATCCAGTTGCGCTGCATTTCTTTGATGCCTTCCGGCCAATCCAGATCATCGAGATCTTCGAGCAGCCGTTCGGCATATTCGGTGATCTTGAACATCCACTGCTTCATGGGGCGGCGTTCGACCGGGTGGTTGCCACGTTCGCTGCGGCCATTGATAACTTCTTCATTGGCCAGCACTGTACCCAATGCCGGACACCAGTTGACGGCCACTTCGTCCAGATAGGCCAGACCTTTTTTGTGCAGCTGCATAAAGATCCACTGCGTCCACTTGTAGTAATTTTTGTCAGTGGTATTGATTTCCCGATCCCAATCGTAGCTGAAACCGAGGGCCTTGATCTGTTCACGGAAGTGGTCAACGTTTTTCTTAGTCGTGATTTCCGGGTGGGTACCGGTTTCCACAGCGTACTGCTCAGCGGGCAGACCAAAAGCGTCCCAGCCCATCGGGTGCAGCACGTTAAAACCCTTCATGCGTTTGTAGCGGCAGATAATATCAGTAGCCGTGTAGCCTTCCGGATGGCCCACATGCAGCCCGGCCCCGGAGGGGTAAGGGAACATATCCAAAGCATAATATTTGGGTTTATCGGAAAAATCTATCGCCTTGAAAGGCTTTTCTTTTTCCCAGCGGGCCTGCCATTTGGCCTCAATGCTTTTAAAATCGTACTCGCTCATAAGTAAATTCCTTATTTTAAATTTCACAATATACAAAAAATACTCTAATAATATAGCGCAGGAATCACTTATTTGCCACACTTGAACTGTTTTTTTCAGGATATTATCGCCTCAGGCGGCCAATTCAACAGGCAGCGTTCACAATTCATTCATGCCGCGTATCGCCATGCCGAGTTTTCGGGCATGTTCAAGCAGGATAGTAAGCTGATCGATCGTGATGTGGTTTTTGGGCTGCATCTGCTGCGTTATATCGTGCGCATACAGTACCAGAACGGAATTTTCCCGGGCGGCTCGTTTCATGGCCTCTTTGACTTCATTTACCTTAAAATTTCCGCTGGCCGGATAGCCGTAAAAGAGCTGCTTGGCTTGAACATTTTTTACAAAACAACCGTCAGCTTTCGCCAGCGGCGTCTCCCATTTTTTAACTTCTGAACTATTGGTTCGCAAAAAGTCAAAAGTTTTGAACAATTCCTGATCGGTACGTTTATCACGCTGGCTGCAGGGATAAGCAAACGCCCGGATCCGGATGTTATTTTTTTTGCATATTTCCAGCTGCGGCATGATTTCGTTAAGGATATAATTTACGCTCCCGAATTTTTGCATATAATCTACTGCCCGGGTGTGATTTTCGGAATGCAGCCCTATGGAGTGACCGGCATCCTGCAGCTTTTTCATCTGCTCAAGAACATCTTCAGTGATCCGCCGACTGATAAAAAAAGTTGCCCGGGCGTTGTATTTTTGAAAAAGCGGCAAATTTTGCAGCCAACTGCTGAAATAAATATCGTCAAAGGTCAGACAAAGCGTGCCGTTGGCGGCATCGACGGCCACGGCAATACCCATTAAAAGTGCTGCCAATAAAAATTTTCTCATTCTGAACTCCTGTGGTTCCCATTTCGGGCGACTTTTTGGGATTTTCCTGACTGCAGTTGCCGCAGTATCGCTCCATACATCATTGCGCTTTCAGTGGCTCAAAACGCAGTTCGCAACTGCCTTTCGCACCGCTGCGGCTGACAATATCCAGCCGATTGATTTTTTTGCCCCAGCTGACGATCACGTTGCGATCGGTCATCGTCAGGGGAGTAACCTGGGTTTTGACGTTGTCCCCCCGGATGCTCAAACGCATATTGCCGATGCGGAAGTCCTGTCCGGTCTTCTCCAGGGCCAGCGGAGTATATAACGGCATGGAAACAGTGTTGTTATCCTGCTTGAGTTCCCATTTATCCAGCACGGTCACACTTTGATCGATATAACTGTAAGTGATTATACGCTCACATTTTACCAGTTTTGCTTCTTTGGGATATGCACTGGTAAGATCCATATAAAAAGCGCATTTATCACTGCTGCGTTCGACCCAGGCCGCCTGTTCATCAAGCTTGGGTGATTCGATCTGGGTAATATTATTGAATTCCGGCACATTATGCGCCTTGGAGTTGAGGATCCAATTATTGAAACGCATTTTACTGAAAGTTTCAGCTGTATAAACTGCATTTCCCAGATCGACAGCGATCGGTTCGCCCTGATAGAAGATGATAAATTGCCCGATATCCATGTGGTAGTGGCTGCCCCGGAAACTGCGTTTAGCGGCCAGCGCAACTCCCTGATCTTTCAGAAACAACAACTGCAGACGGTCATAATATTTGAAGCTGGAAATATTTTTATCTTCCGCCGCAGGAAGTTTATCTGCCGGAGCGTAAAACAAATCTGCAAGCATATCAAAAAGTCCGCCGGCACGCCGGAAAGTAAAAGTGGCGCTGCTCATTTTTTTGATCTGTTCGCTTTTGATGATCTCTCCAAACCGGAAACTTCCGCCCCGGGGGACATGAGCCTTAGCGGCGGCATCACCGAAGTTGGCAAAATACTTATCGGTCAGTTTGGCGTGGCTGATGAACTCGCCCATGAGCTTGAACTTTTCCTGATCGGCGGGCATTTCGCCCAGCAGCTCATAGCAGAACATGATCATCACCGGATTCACGCCCCAATAGGTCGGGCCTTCATCGCACCCGCCATCTTCCGGATAATTTTTCATGTATTCAGTCAGTGATTTACGGAACAAATCGAGGATCTTTTTCTGCCGCTGCGGCTGATCTTTGAGCATATACAATACCGGCACCATGCAGTTGCGGATGCACCACGGCCGCCAGTTGTTGGTCGCCTTGATAAATCCATAAGGAAACGGACGGATCTCCAGCGGTTCAATGATCCGCTCAAACAGCTTGCGTTTGATCAACGCCGCCATATTTGCCGACACCTTTTCAATTTCTTTTTCCAACAGCAGCAAAGTCACAGCCATATCACTGCCGGTAGTAGTCGCATATAAATCCAGGTGTGCCCGCCCCGTAAAAGGTATCGGATCCGGTACATAAGGAAAATGCGCCGGTAATGACCAGGTATGTTCGCCGGTAATATCCCAGATGTAATCCATGATTTTATCCATGAAGCGCCCCCGGTACTCCATACACTCGGCCAGAATCAGAGTATAAAAATTCCACCGTTTCTGAAAATAAATATCTTCGTAATCGATCCGGTTCCATTTACGGCGAAACTGCATAAATTTTTCGGCGGTAAGCTGCGGAATCGGTTCTGCGCAGATTTTTTCGGCCTGACTGATAACTTCTGCAGCCACTTGCCGTCCAACCGGAGATGTTGTCAACTGTTCCCAGCGTCCCCGCTCCGAGGCCGGCGGAAAATCCAGCGCCCTGACCACCTCAGCCGCCTCGCCCCGAACAGACAGCAGATTGGAAATAAAAACTGACAACAACAAAACGGTCTTTTTCAACATAAAAACTCTCTCCAGCATGTAAAAAAATCACAGTTCTGCCGGTTAATCTAATCAATGTAAAACGGGTTGTCAAGTTTATTTCTGTTGCAAATTGTGATATTAATTATCAAAATTATGGTTTTTACTGCTATAAAAATCTTGCAAAAAAATCTTGCAAGATGCTTTTTTTGTATTATATTGATTGACATGATAATTTTTTAATGGAAATTTTTACATGAATACAGTCGATACTATTGCGGCGGTGGCCACTGCCCCCGGAGGCGCCATCAATATTGTCCGCATATCCGGAGATGACGCCTTGCAGGCCGCCTGCAATGTGTGGCACGGCAAAAAAACTTTGTGCCGGGAAAATGCCCGCATGATGCTTTACGGTTTGATCGGTGATCCCGGCGAACCGGCGCTGGCTGTTTACATGCCCCGCCCCCACAGCTACACCGGTGAAGATGTAGTTGAACTGCATTGCCACGGCGGAGCTGTAGCCGTGCGGCGCACCATGGAAGCGGTGCTGAAAAACAGATGCGTCCGCAGTGCCGAACCCGGCGAATTTACCATGCGGGCGTTCGTCAACGGCAAAATTGACCTGGCTCAAGCGGAGGCGGTCAGCGATATAATCAACGCTTCCAGCGACGCTACTTACAATCTGGCAGTGCGCCAGCTGGAAGGCAAACTCTCCAGTTCCGTCAACGCCATCCGGGAGATATTGCTGCTGCTGGCGGCCGATTGCGAATCCCGGCTGGACTTTCCGGACGAAGAATTGGACTTTGACAATGCTGCGCTGCTGCTGGAGCGACTCAATCAGGCGCAAGCTGCGCTGCAGGAGCTGATCAAGTCCGCTCACGCCGGAGCGGTGTTGCGCCAGGGCGTGCGTATATCGTTGGCCGGTAAGCCCAATGCCGGAAAATCCAGTTTGCTGAACGCATTGCTCGGCATTGACCGGGCAATCGTCAGCAACATACCCGGCACCACCCGGGATACCCTTGCCGAACAGGCTGTGCTGCGCCAAATACCTGTGGAAATCACCGATACCGCCGGTTTGCGGGAATCCGATGACGAAATCGAAGCTCTGGGCATCGCCCGGGCCCGGCAGGCCATGCTGCAGGCTCAGGTGGTTTTTTATCTGTTGGATGCCTCGGCAGAGGATCTGGAGGCAGAAGTTGCAGAATTTCAGCTCAATCGTACATCGAACATTCAACAGCTGATCGTGGTCTGGAATAAAACAGATCTATCTGCAGGACGCACTCTGCCGGATATTCCGGAAGTGGATACGGTAAAGATTTCCGCCAAAACCGGAGAAAATCTTGACGGTCTGCTTGACTGTTTTGAAAAACTCATCTGGCAGGATCAGGGCAACGGCGCCGATACTCCGGCCGCCGTCAACGCCCGGCATCTGGCATTGCTGCAAGCTGCGGAGTGCGCTCTGGAACCGGCAGCACAGGAAATCATCGACGGCAACTGGGAGCTGGCTGCGGCTAATTTGCGGTTGGCATTGGTCGAAACCGGACGGATCGTGGGCGAAACAGTGGAACCGGATCTGCTGAATGAGATTTTTTCCCGCTTTTGTATCGGTAAATAATGATTTTTTTGGATTTTTTACTGGAATATTTCTGCAATATGCAGTATCTTAAAGTAGGCAAGTAAAAACCCGGAAATCGGGTGCATAAAAATCAGCGTGTCCCGGAAATTTGGGATTTTGATGAAAAATGATTGAGAATGAGATTTTAAAAAGGCTTATTGAGCCGCCGGTTCTGGTGGAAAAGGCTAATTTCACAGTTAAATTTGCCGAAAATCCATCCGAAATCGCCACCGCACAACGTCTGCGCTACAACGTTTTTATGGCTGAACAGGGGCACATGTCCACCCGGCAGACTCCCAGTGTTTTGGACGAAGATGAATTCGACCGCTACTGTCTGCATTTGATCATCGTGGAAAAAAACTCTCAGGAAGTCATCGGTACATACCGGGTACACCCCGGCGAAGTAGCGGTAAAAAATCTGGGCTTCTACTCTCAACAGGAATTTAAATTAGGCGGTCTGGAAAAAATCGCCGAACGTTCCGTGGAAGTCGGGCGCTCCTGCATTAAGCCGGAATACCGCAATGGTGCCGTCGTAGCCTTGCTCTGGGCAGGTATGGCAGCGGTGCATGAACGGACTCAATGCCACTATCTGTTGGGCTGTGTAAGTTTGCCGACAGCAGACCCGGTCATCGGCATGGCGGTAAAAGAATACCTTAAAAGCAAAGGCGATGTTTTTACCAGTGAACTGGATGTGGCTCCACAGGAAGCTTTTGCAATGCCTCCCGTGGATCCGGCTGAAGTTGAACGCTATATTACCGGCGACCGCAAAAACGAACTGCGCCAGTGGATCCCGCCGCTGCTGAAAGGCTATCTGCGGCTGGGCGCCCGGTTCGGCAGCGAACCGGTGCTGGATAGAGAATTTGGCGCAATCGATTTTCTGGTATTGTTCAACTTTGATGAGATCGATCAAAAGTACGCACGGCATTTTCTGTAAAATCCGCAAACCGGGAGCAGTATGATGGTGGTGATTTTCCGTAAACTCTGGCGGCTTTTCTGGTTTTTGCTCTGGATGTGGCCGTTTGCCTTTTACTCACTTTTCCGCAGTTTGGGCGGCCGTAAAGGGATCAAGCGGGTAGCTTACTGCACCCGAAGCTGGGGGAAATTTCTGGTCAAAAACTTTGGCGTCAAAGTTAATTTTGTCTGCGATCACCTGCTGGAAGAGGGGGTGCTGGTCGTATCCAACCATCAAAGTTATCTGGATGTTTTGATCCACGCCTCGCTGTTCCCCATCCGCTTTACCCCCAAAAAAGAGATCAAATACTGGCCGGTACTGGGCTTTTATCTGGGTATCAGCCGCCCGGTTTGGGTGGATCGGAAAAACCGCCAAAAATCTGCTGACACGCTCCGGGAGATCCACCGGACACTCGCTGACGGAGTATCGCTGCTGGTCTATCCGGAAGGCACGACCACCGATGGAGAACACGGCTTGCTGCCGTTCAAAGCCACTGCTTTTGCCGCCGTGCTGGATACCGACTTCAAGATCCAGCCGCTGATCACCTGCTATCGCCGCAGTTCCGACAACTGGAATCCGGCCTGGTTTGGCGATCAAACGCTTTTACCGCATGTCTGGAAATTTATCGGGCGGCCATCTCTGGAAGTTGATGTTATTGCTCTTAAGCCAGTTACCCCACTGCCCGGCGAAGACCGCAAAGCACTCGCCGCCCGGGTGGAAAAACTCATGCTCGAAGCTATGGAACAAGCTAAAAACCCAACGAAAGCTGTTCACCAGTAGTTGATTTTAGCGTATCTGATTTATCGCTTTCAAGCTTATCTTCAGGCGCAAAAAGCGGCAATTCATCAACCTTGGGCGATCCAGAGGTTGACGGCGGCATGACGGGCTGATCCGGAATACTTGCCTCTGCAGCTGCCGGCATCTGCAAAAATTCCTCCAGCGCCATGATTTTGATATTCAGCTTGCGGGCTTTCTGCAATTTGGAGCTGCTGTCGTTCACATCTGCGGCCACCAATACACTCAAATCTTTAGTCACACTGTCCACACTTCTGAAGCCCTTTTCCCGGGCCAACGCCTCATAAAAAGAACGTTTTTCCGGCATCTTGCCGGTAAAACAGATCGTGCCTCCAACGGCGGTATTTTCCTCCGCAGCATGGGTCAGCGTGATCGCCGACAGCAATTCGTCGATAAAATCACTCTGCTCATCCAACACCTGCCGGATCGCCTTGGCCCGCTCCGGGCCGACTCCGGCAATATTGGACAAAGTTTCCTCATCGGCTGTACGCAATTCATCAAACCCGAGCGCATTGACGATCACCCGGGCCACATTCAGCCCCACATGGGGT
This sequence comes from Lentisphaerota bacterium, assembly GCA_015061575.1. Taxonomy (GTDB): domain Bacteria; phylum Verrucomicrobiota; class Lentisphaeria; order Victivallales; family Victivallaceae; genus SIG78. The sequence continues at coordinate 15,035 of SUWF01000030.1, read as the reverse complement.
ATGTTCAGCGAGGCCAGCAGCTGATAATCGGTCACCTGCCGGGCTTTGGATATTTCATGGTAAAGGTTTTCGGCCGATTTGATTTGAAAGCTTTCCAACTGCATTATATCGATGACTTTGAGTTCAAAAATATCCCGCAGGCTTTTTACCTTCAAAGTGTTCATCATCTTGCGCAAAGTCGGTTCGCCCAGCCGTTCGATGCCGATATTGCGCACTGCCGCCAGCAGATTCTGCAGTCTGACTTCAAAACAATCTTTGTTTACGCAGCAAAGCTCCGGCCCGTGCTGTTCAAGCGTACTGCCGCAGCAGGGACACTCGCTGATTACCACCGGAATACGGTTTTCGCCGGGCAGCGAATTGACGATGTAAGGGATCACATCCCCTGCCCGCTCCACTTCGATCGTATCATTAAGCTGAATATCCCGATCCAGCACATTCTGCAGATTGTGCAGCGTGGCATGCGTGATAGTTACGCCGCCGATTTCCACCGGATCGATCTCCGCTACCGGGGTCAGGCAGTTTTTACCGAAGCTCCAAACCACTTTGCGCAGCACGCTCTGGCGGCGGATATTGGTAAACTTAAAAGCGATCGCTCCCCGGGGATGGTGAGCTGTGTTGCCCAAACTGGCCGCATAAGCTTCGTCCGCCAGCTTGATGACCACACCATCGGTGGGGTAAGGCAGATTTTCGATTTTTTCCAGAAATTCCGCAAAGTATTCCGGCAGCTCCCGGCGGCTGCACGAGTAAGATATTTTCCGGTAATCGACCAGGGTCAGCTTGGCCCCCTGCGCCTGAATATCGTCAATTTCTTTCAAGCTCATGATCCCGGCCACGGCATTGCGGGAATTTTTGTATACGCCGCCATTTTTGCGCTTGATGCGGCTGTAAAGCTCCCGGAAGTCGTCATCCCGGATCACGATCTCGCCGCGGATATAATTCTGCTTGAGCAATTTACCGGTATAGTCAATACTTTCCAGCTCAATAAGCGGCACTTTATCTGAGATATCTTCGCCCTCGCTGCCGTCGCCCCGGGTCACAAGCATACCATTTTCCCAGCGGGCGGAAATGCCGTCATATTTAGGCTGGACAAGGAGCATTTCATCGGCACTGCGCACAAATTTATCGGCCCACTCCAAAACCTTTTCCAAACTGTACGCTTTGTCCAGCGAAAGCATCGGCTCACGGTGTTTGACCTTGCCCAGTGCAGCTACGGCGGCTCCGTGCACTGCCGTCAGCAGCGGGTGATCGGGGGCCAGACTTTCCAGCTCCCGCATCAGATTGTCGTATTCCACGTCAGAGATTTCGGGAGCGGCCTTTTTCCAATACAGCTCATTGTGATAGGATATAAGTTTTTCCAGCTCTTCTATTGTATGCATAAAATACCTCGCATATCACTTGAAAGCTTCGTTCAGGATATTTTTCAGAATATTTGCACTTGCTTCCAGCGGCACCGGCCGGGGGGCCAGATCCAGCTTCATACGGTTGGCTCCGGCACTGCGGCAGGTAGTTTCCAGCAAAGCTGCGGTCAGCTCCGGAAAATCTTTCAAGCGCGGTACTTGCCAATCATCCAACAGTTTTTCGTAAGCAGTGATCACCTCTTCCGGCGTACTGCCGCCCAATACGGAAGCGATTTCCTGCGTCCGCTCCGCCACTGCCGGGCGGCCGATATAGTAACGCCACGCCGCCGGCAGCAGCCGGGCCGCCGCAATACCGTGTTCGATCCTGCCGAACCACGAAAAACTCAACAAATGCGGCAGCCCCGTAGATTTATTGCGGATAGTCAAACCGCCCAATGCCGAAGCGATCTGCACAGCTTTGCGAGCTTGCAACTCTTGCGCACCGCTCAAGAGTTGCGGCAGATAGTTTTTGAGCAGATCAACTCCCACGGCGGCAGCCTGATTGATATACTCCTTGCCGTCATCCATATTTACATTCAGCCAGCCTTCCAGCAGATGCGCCAGCGCATCGCACCCGGTCGCCAGCGTTACGTTCCGGGGCATGGAAGCGGTAAAATCAGCCCGCAGCACTGCAACTTCCGGCACCAGCACCGGATCGCTGATAAGCTGTTTGACCTGACCTGGCAAATTGACTATATTGCTGTATTGGGTAAGTTCGCTGCCGGTACCGGAAGTCGTGGGTATGGCAATAATGCGCCGGAATTTTTTTCCGGGAAACGCCTGACTGATCCGGTCGCTGCCGAAACACTCTGCCAGCGGCAGCTGAGTCTGCATTGTTATATACGCTGCTTTGGCTGCATCCATAACACTGCCGCCGCCCAGAGCGATCACGCAATCCGGCTGTTCCTGAATCAGAAAGCGGCGCATATTTTCCACCGTCTGCATATCCGGCTCCGCCGGAATATCCTTAAAGCGCACCACTGCACAATCAGTATACCGCAACGCCGACAGCAGCGTTGCCCAGGCTCCGGAGCGGTCAGCGGAACTGCGTCCGGTAAAGACCGCCACCCGGCGGCAGGCTTTCTGCAGCATCAATTCTTCCAGCATGGCCAGCGAGTCATCGCCATTGAATAGAGTTGTTTCTTCATTGCGCAGCAGAAACTGCATACCTTGTTCCAAACTGTTCGACTTTTCCATAACCACCCCGATACAGCGTTAAAGCAAAAATGGCCCGCAATGGGAAAATTCTTCCTGCGGGCCGTCAACTATTCTATTTGATCACATCATTTGGCCTTGGCCGGAGCAGCCGGAGCGGCGGCCGGAGCCATCTTGGGCATTTCAGCTTTGACCAGGATCTTGACATCGGCAGCTTTCATAAGTTCTTCAACGACTTTCTGGAAAGCGGCCATTTCTTTCTGCTGCTTGAGGGCGGCAGTCAGCCGGTCTTTGACTTCAGCAAAGGGCATGGCGCGTTCGGCCTGCGGAGCTTCACGCTTGATGACGTGATAGCCGAAAGAGGTCTTGACCGGGCCGGAAATTTCGCCGACCTTCAACGCATAAGCGGCCTTTTCAAATTCCGGAACCATCTGGCCCTTGCCGAAAGCTCCCAGCGAACCGTTGGCGCTTTTGCCGGAAGGACAGGCGCTCTTTTCGGCAGCAAGCTTGCCGAAGTCAGCACCTTTTTTCAGCTGAGCAATGATCGCCTCGATTTCAGCTTTGGCTTTATCCCAGGTCTTCTGGTCAGCACCTTCGTCAACCTTGATGAGGATGTGCGAAGCCCGCACGCTGTCGGCCGGATCGCCGGGTTCTTTGAACTGCGCCGGATTATCTTTGTAGAATTTTTCCACTTCCGCCGGAGTCACTTCGATCTTGCCGCTCTTGGAAGCAATGAATTTCTGCAAAGCCATCATCTTCTGCGCAGCCGGGTTGGCCGCCTGTTCCTTGATCACATCATCCAGAGTCTTGTTCTGAGCCTTGAGCATCTGTTCGATCATATTGCGCTGTTCGCGGGGCATCTTTTCGATTTCGCTCTTGAGCTGAGCGGCCATTTCGTCAGCACTTACGGTGATCTTGGAATCAGCCAGCGCCTTATCCAGCACCATTTTCATAACATACTGTTCGACCATCTGGGGCGCCTGCATTTTCAGCACTTCCAGCGGCACCTGTGCCGGAACCATACCGCCGGGGACCTGTTTGGTCATTTCGGCAATAAATTCAGCTTTGGTGATCTTTTTGCCGCCGACCGTAGCCACGGTATCAGGCAAAAACGCAAAAGCCTGAGCAACCGGAGTACCTTTGGGTTGATTCATCTGAGCTACCAGATCTGCACCGGCCGCCTTGGCATCCGGAGCCGGCACCGTAACACTCTTGGTGTCAGCAGCGTTAAGCATCAAACCCACACCGAGGATCACTCCCGGCAACAACAGCATTTTGGTTTTGTTCATAAAAAACGTCCTTTCCATAATTTTTTATATCTTGCGACAATCGTTTTCCCATGCTTTATAGACCATGCAGCCGGATGAATGTTGCCCGATTAAGAGCGCTTTTTTACCCGTCACATGCGCATTATATTATAGAATAGCCTCATTTCGGTGATTTTTCAAGGCCAGAAATGCTTTTTTATGAGAAATATACTTGCGAAAATCAACTTTTTGGAGTAAATTACCCTTTGCAACAATAAAATTGTTTGTTCAACAGCTGAAAAAATAACTCAACGAAAGGATAAAAAAATGAGTGCTGCTGTTTCTGCTCTGCAAAAGGCGCGTGCCGCCTACACCCCCAAACTGCCCAAAAGCCTGCGCAACGGTGCCAACGCCAAGGCGATAACCGGTGCCCCCACCACCGCTGCCGGTGATGTGGAAAAAATCAAGGCTCTGTTCACCGAAAACTTCGGCAGCCCCATGGTCACGTTTGAAGAAGCTGCCGGCAACGCTGCCGGTGCTGCGTTCAACGTCGGCGTGATCCTCTCCGGCGGCCAGGCCCCCGGCGGCCACAACGTTATTGCCGGTATTTATGACGGGCTCAAAAGCCTGAATGCGGCCAACAAAGTTTACGGCTTCCTCAAAGGCCCCGATGGGTTGGTCAAAAACGAATATGTTGAACTTACTGACGAAATCATCGATGCCCACCGCAACACCGGCGGCTTTGACATGATCGGTTCCGGCCGTACCAAGCTCGAAAAAGTCGAACAGTTTGAAGCCGGCAAAAAGAACTGCGAAGCTTTGAACATCAAAGCTCTGGTCATCGTCGGCGGCGACGACTCCAACACCAACGCCTGTCTGCTCAGCGAATACTATCGCAAGACCAAGGCCGGCATCCAGGTGGTCGGCTGCCCCAAAACCATTGACGGCGACCTCAAAAATGAATACATCGAAGCGAGCTTCGGTTTTGATACCGCCTGCCGCGTCTACAGCGAACTTATCGGCAACATCGGCCGTGATGCCAACTCCGCCAAGAAATACTGGCACTTCATCAAGTTGATGGGCCGCAGTGCTTCGCACATTGCTCTGGAATGTGCTCTGCAGACCCAGCCCAACGCCACGATCATTTCTGAAGAAGTGGCCGAAAAGAAAACCACGCTCGCTGAAATCGTTGATTACCTTGCTTCCATCGTGGCTGACCGTGCCGCCAACGGCATGAACTTCGGTGTGGCCCTGATTCCCGAAGGTCTGGTGGAATTCATTCCCGAAGTCAAGGCCCTGATCGCTGAACTCAACGATCTTCTGGCCAAAGAAGAAGCTGCTTTCGGTGCCATTACCGAAGCTGACGAAAAGATCGCCTTCCTCAAGAACAAACTCTCGGCCGACAAGGCCGCCGTTTACGCCAGCTTGCCCCGCACCATCCAGCTGCAGCTCTGTCTGGATCGCGACCCCCACGGCAACGTGCAGGTTTCTTTGATCGAAACCGAAAAGATGCTCGCCGAAATGGTCAAGACCAAGCTCGCCGCCTGGAAAGCCGAAGGCAAATACAACGGCAAATTCAGCACCCAGACCCACTTCTTCGGCTACGAAGGCCGCTGCGCTGCGCCCTCGAACTTTGATGCCGACTACTGCTACAGTTTGGGCTACACCGCCGCCGCATTGCTCGGTGCCGGTGTGACCGGTTACATGTCCAGCGTGCGCAACACCATGCTGCCTGCTGACGAATGGATCGCCGGTGGTATTCCGATCACCATGATGATGAATATGGAACGCCGCCACGGCGAAGACAAGCCCGTGATCAAGAAGGCTTTGGTCGAACTCGACGGCAAACCCTTCAAGTTCTTTGCTTCCAAGCGGGAAGAATGGGCCAAGAACACCAGCTATGTCTACCCGGGCCCCATCCAGTACTTCGGTCCGTCTGAAGTCTGCGATCAGTGCACCAAGACCCTTGCGCTGGAACAGAGCAAGTAAGCAAAAAAAAGAAGTACAGTTTATATGAGCAACAAATCCAACGCTGTTATCGACGTAAAATATGTTGCGGAACTGGCCCGGATCGAATTGTCCGCTGAAGCAGTAGATAAGCTTCAGCGTGACATGCAGAACATTGTTGCTTACATCGAACAGCTTTCGGAGCTGGATGTAAGCTGCATTGAACCGACCGCCCACGCCGCTGCATTGACTAACGTCGTCCGCCGGGACGAAGCTCAAACTTCGTTCCCGCGGGAAACTATGCTGGCCAACGCCCCGGCGGTTTTGGATGGCGAAACAGTCAAAGTTCCGCAAGTCCTGCCGGGAGAAGGGATCAATTAAGTCATGAGCAACACTACTATGATGACTATTGCCCGGGCGGCAGCGGCATTGAACAATAAAACCATTACCTCTGCTGAGTTGATCGAACAGGTTATCACCAATGTCGCTGCCCGGGATGGTGTGGTCAAGGCATTCCTCAAGCTTGATGCCGAAAAATTGCGCAAGCTGGCAAGCGAATCCGATGCCCGCCGCGCCGCCGGAAACGCCCTGAGCGAATACGACGGTATCCCCATCGGGATCAAGGACTGCATCGTTACCGAAGGCGAAACTTGCGCCTGCGCATCCAAATTGCTGGAAAATGTGGTTTCGCCCTACGACTCAACGGCCGTGGCCAAACTCAAGAGTCTGGGCTTTATTCCCACCGGCCGCTTGAACATGGATGAATTTGCCATGGGCAGCAGCTGCGAAAACAGTGCATTTCAGAAAACCAGCAATCCGTGGGATGCCGACCGGGTCCCCGGCGGTTCTTCCGGCGGTTCAGCTGCCGCAGTAGGGGCCAGACTGGTTCCGGCGGCACTGGGCAGCGATACGGGCGGTTCCATCCGCCAACCGGCAAGTTTCTGCGGTATTGTGGGGCTCAAGCCCACTTATGGCCGGGTTTCCCGTTACGGATTGGTGGCGTTTGCCTCCAGTCTGGATCAGATCGGCCCCATGACCACTACGGTGGAAGATGCGGCGATCCTGCTGGAAGCGATCACCGGAGCTGATCCGCACGACTCCACCAGTCTGCCGGCAGCAAAAGAAAACTTTGTTGACGCTGTACGCAACGCCTCCGCCGAAGACTTCAAAACGCTCAAGATCGGTTTGCCCGAAGAATATTTCAACGCCGAAGGTATGAGCTGCGAAGTCAAAAAAGCTGTGGAAGCTGCAGTGGAATCCATCAAGGCCGCCGGTGCTGAGATCGTACCGGTCAAACTGCCGCATACCAAATACGCTGTGGCCGTTTACTACATCATTGCCACGGCCGAAGCCAGTGCCAATCTGGCCCGCTTCGACGGCATCCGTTACGGGGCACGGCAGGAAGCCGGAGATTTGATTTCCAGCTACTTTGCCAGCCGGGGTGCCGGATTCGGCGAAGAAGTCAAGCGGCGTATTCTGCTGGGCACTTACGTTCTGAGCAGCGGTTACTACGATGCGTATTACCTGCGGGCGCAAAAGGTGCGTACCCTGATCCGGCGCGACTTTGAAGAAGCCTTCAAGAGCTGCGATCTTTTGCTGACTCCGGTTGCGCCCAACGTGGCGTTCAAATTCGGCGAAAAGAGTGCCAATCCGCTGGAAATGTACCTTTCGGACATTTTCACGATCGCGCTGAATCTGGCCGGCAACTGCGGTATCAGCGTACCGGCAGCTTTGGGCAGCGATTCCAATATGCCTATTGGGATACAATTCATCGCTCCGGCCATGGCAGAAGCCAAGCTGCTGCAGGCCGCCCGGGCGTTTGAACTTATCCGTGGCGATTTTCCGGCTCCGGAAAATTGCTGATCGATCAAAGAAGGCGCAATCGCTGTCTGAAAAGCGGCATTGCGCCTTTTTTTAATTCAAAACCGGCAATCAAAAAGCTTCAGCTTGAAAATTGCCTCAAAAGTCAAATTCAATATGAAAATATATTCCGTCTTAGCTTTGAGTTTACTGCTGTTATCCGGCACCACGATTTGCGCCGCTCCCCGGGTTGCCGCCGATACAGCCGATATAAAGTTTGACCGCAACGCCGGCGGCAGCACTGCCTGGGAACATATATATGCAGTCAATGTTATATATCCGCAACTGCCGTTCAGCATCAAAGCCGGCGGGATCCTCAACGACCTGCAAAAAGAGTATGCAGGCAAAAAGGTACAGTTTTTTGCCATTGTGCCGCTGCCGGAAAATCTGCTGAAAAGTTTTGCGGCCAACCATCCGGAGTTTGACTTCACCTTGTGCGCCGACCCGGAACTGAAAACCTTGCGTCAGATGCTGGGTTCCGGCAACACCATCAACCCGGCCAATATCTTCAACTACAGCGGCAAATTATTGTGGAGCGGCGATAGTATCGATTTACCCATGATGCTCAAGATCATCACCGGCGGCCGCTACAGCGAACGCAACGAAATACGCATGTCGGCGCTGAGCAGCAGTTTGCAGGCCGCATTGCGCTCCGGCAATGCCCGGCTTATCAGCGAAAGCGCCGATAAGATCTTAAATTTGCGTCCGGAACAGCTCAGCGCAGTCAATGCCAAAGCCTACGCCTTGGAAACCAGCGGTGATCTGGCCGCTTTGGAAAAATTTTTCCGCAGCCGCATCCAGCGTTTTCCGCAAGCCGAAGAAAATTACTTTATGCTTATGGATATAGCGTACCGGCAAGCACCTCTGGCGGCGCTGGCTCCGGAAATCGCCCTTGCCTACATCAAAAAATTTCCCCGGCAGGGCGAAAACATCAACAGCATAGCCTGGAGCCTGCTCAACAATCAACCTTACAGTGCGGAAGCATTCACCGCCGCTCAAGCTGCTATTGCCCAGCTGAACAAACTGCCGGAATTTGCGCAAAAAAGCCGGGTACTGACCACCAGAGCATTGCTGGCGTATCGTCAATGCAATCTGAAACTCGCCCAAAAATTGGCCGCACAGGCATTGCAGAAAGCAACATCCCCGGCGGATAAAGCCATGTTGGAAAATCTTTTGAAATATTTTGAAAAAATCGCCCAATAACTCAGGAGCAAGCCAATGAAACAACTTACCAGTTTAATCAGTGCTGTCATGATCTTTGCAGCAGTCACGTTCTCCGGCTGTATACATGCAGCGGCTGATTCCGCAGCCGCCGCCCCGCCCCCGGCTGCCGCCAGCAGTAAATACCAGAAGATCAGCGCCGAAATCTTGAGTGCATTTCAAAACGAAGATTACTCCCAGTTGAAAAAGCTGCTGCCCGAAAGTCTGGCCAAAGATTTTTCCGAAAATGTCTTCAAACAAAGCTGCCGCCAGCTGCAGCAGAGCCTCGGCAAGATGACAAAATTCACCTTTGTAACCGAATTGGAAGCTCCCATCTTCAAAACGCTGGTCTATAAAGCACAATTTGAACGCAAATCGCGCGATGGAAAAACCATAAAACAGGAAGCACTCTTCAAAGCAATGTTCTCCGAACAAAACCGGAAAACGCTTGTTCTCAGCTTCGGTTTTCTCTGAAGCGATGGTGTGAGCTCGGGGGAAGGGAAAAAACCACTTTTGAGGAAAGTGGTTTTTTTCCCCCGACTTGTCACGGCGTAGCCCACAGGGCGAAGACGGAACCCCCATCCCTTTTTCCGCAAACCTTTTCCTGGCCATTTTTATTTTTGCTGAGGCAAAAATAAAAATGGCCGATCTCGTTTGTGGAATAACTACTCAGCTTGGCGGCCATGTAATGCCATAGTGTGGCGGCCAACCATCGGGCGACACGGTAAAACCCCGACTGGCTTGTCCGCCGTAGCCTCGTGCGAAGGTGGATGTCGGGCGGCGGCATTGCTTCGCCTTGTCCGCCGGAGCCTTGTGCGTAGGGGGATCGCCGCCAGTATTTTGGCGGCCGTGTAGTGCGTCAGTGGGGTGGCTGCCAGCTGGGCTTTTATAGGACCTATAGGACTTATAGGACTTATAAGTCATATAAATAAGCGCATGTCTACAATGATAGCGGCGGCGATTTCGCCGCCGGGTCTGTTATCGTCTGTTATCGTCCGTTATTGTCCGTTCTACTTAGCGCGCAAAACAGGTGTGCGTCTTACAACGGCACTCGGCTGGCCGCAGCATTAACCTCTCTGCTGCTAACCAACAGCATAATCGCCAAGAGGCCTTGCGCGGGTATAATTCTATAAATCCAACCTGTCCGACAAAAATGCAGCAACTTGAGTATTGTGGTAAGGAATGCAGTTGCGGTTCAGCATAAAAAATATTAATTATTATACAAAATAATTTGCATAATCTGCGTTAACAGAGTAAATTAAAGAATAATCTGCAAACATAAAATTGGAGGCGAAGGAAATGGGGTACAGTTACGTTTCCAGCGGAATGATTGCCGAAAACTGGACTATGTATTATGGACATATGTTCATATATGATAGTGGCATAGCCAACGGAACAATAGTGAGCAGCGGGGGCAAACTCTATGTCCTCGGAGAAGCCAACAGCACAACTATTTCATATGGCGGCAGTATGTACGTTTCCATTGGAGGCAAAGCCAACAGCACAACTGTCTCCGCTGGTGGCAATATGCATGTTTCCAGCGGCGGCGTAGCGACCAGCACCACCGTGAATAGTCGGGGCTATCTGTCCATCTCCAATGGCGGCACAGCGACCAACACCACGGTGAACAGTGGCGGCGCTCTGTACATCTCCAGCGGCGGTACGGCAACTGCAATTACCGAAAATGGCGGATATGTCGATGTTGCAGAAGGAGCCAATGTAACTTTTACGCCTAATATCATCAGTGGTCTGGATTTGCAAAACTATGCAACATTACATTCCGGTACTGTAGCGAATAATATCACGGTTAACAGTAGAGGTAGTCTCGGCATCTATGGCGGCGGTACTGCGACCAACACCACGGTAAACAACGACGGCGAGCTCAGAGTCTATTCCGGGGGGACGGCGACCAACACCATGTTGAACAACGGCGGCGATCTCTACGTCTCTTCCGGGGGGACGGCGACCAACACCACGGTGAACTGCGGTTATCGGTACGGCGCTCTCCACGTCTTATCCGGCGGCGTGGCCAATAGTACTACTGTAAACTCTAATGGCTACATGTGTATTTATGACGGTGGTGTAGCCAATAATGTTACGATAACTCATGGACGCGGCGGGGATTCTCTGGTTGTATATACAGGTGGCGAACTTAATGATGTGATCGTTTGCGAGGGTGGCGATTTAGTTCTTCGCGGCGGCGCAGCTTCCAATATTGTTTTATCAAAAGGTTATGGTACAGATAAAACAGATTTGTTTATTTCTGGTGGTACCGCAACAAGCGTTACCGTTTGTGAAAATGCCTGGATATGTTTATCGAGTGGAAGCGTTAATGATGTACAAATAAACTCTGGCGGTTCAATGGTTATTTCATCCGGGGCTTCGGCAGTGAATGTGGCTTGGACTCCATTTACAGGAAAAGTGGACATTGCAGACGGGGCGTTTTTTACTTGTGCAGGAAGTAATTCCGGAGTCTACTATGGATCAGCTGACCAATTGCTTGCGCATGATTCAGTTTTGGATAGCCGAGTTGTTACTGACAGCAATTGCAGCATGTATGTTATGTCGGGCGGGCAGACAAACCACACCACTGTGAGCAGCGGCGGCAAGCTCTATATTTTTAATGGCGGCACAGCCAATAATACCTCAAACAGCGGTTTTATTTATGTCAACAGTAATGGTGCAGTTAAAAACACCACTGTTCATAATGGACAGCTGAATATCTCCAGCGGCGGAATTGCACAAGATACCACTGTTTCCTCTGGCGGAACAGTTGTTATTGCCAATGGCGGTTCGGCGGAGCGTACACTGGTAGCCATCAACGGGAGTTTGCATGTCAGTTCAGGCGGTACGGCTACTATAGCATTTACGCCGTGGAGCGGAAATATCACTTCCGATTCCGGCGGCATAGTTGAATATCTTGATCGGGATGCCAAAGTCTATTATGGCGGCGTGCAGTCCGGCATTATCAGTAAGGGCGATATTCTGGAATCACAGACTGTTTCAAATGGCAATTTGCTGATAGTTTACAGCGGCGGAACTGCCAGCAGCACCACCGTGGTCGATGGCGGTATATTGGATATCAAGGTTAATGGTACGGCTCGCAATGTTAACGTCAAAAAAGATGGTGCGGTGTATATTTCAGCCGGCGGCATTCTGACCGGCGAGCTGCTTATGAACGATCAATGTGTTGTCTGGTCGGATATTGGCGGTATTATTGATTTTGATATCAGCAGCCGCACTGCCTCGGACAGCGCTTTGATCAACAGCTTCGCCAAAATTCAGGGCAATCCGTACTACACTATTACTGTTGACGAAAATCAGGCCAATGGAGTTTATAAACTTGCTACCGGAGCCGGCAGCGGGCTGCTTACGTTCACGCTCGGCAATAAAAACGGTTATTTCGGTTCGGTGACAGTCGGCGGTACTGCGCTGGTGCATAATGGAGTAAGCTATACGCTCAGCAATATGGTGGGAAATCTTACCCTGACGGTTTCCGGCAATTCGGTGCCGCCAGTGCCTCCTGTTACTCAACAAGCGGATCTGCAGATTACGGCAATTACGCTCAACAGCAATTCTCTCAGCAATAAAGAAGCTGTTACGCTCAGCTTTACGGTCAAAAACAGCGGCAGTGCCAATGCGGCAGCTTCGGCAGCATATGTATATGTGGATGATGTGAAAATCGCAGAAATAAGTGTTACAGAGTTATCTGCAAACGGAACTTTTTCCGGAGCATTTACTCTGCAGCCCGGTCAGCTGGCAATCGGAACTCATACGCTCAAAATCGTTGCTGATGGAGCGAATACGGTTGCTGAATCCAACGAACAGAACAACAGCGCCGCAACTCAAGTGCAAATTTCGGCAGCTGCACCGGAAATCACGGATATAACGGATATAAAGGTCATTTCGGCCGGAGTAGAATTAAGCTCTGCGCGAATCAATTCCGGCGGCGGAGTATTTGTATTTGGCTCAACAAGTGATCTTACTGTCAACAGTTACGGATATTTGAAAGTTTCCAACGGCGGGATCGTCAACCGTACTGTGGTCAATAAATATGGTGACTTGGATGTGCACTATGGCGGGATTGCCAACAATACTGAGCTCAATCAGGGCCGTATGACCATTTACAGCAACGGTATTGCTGTAAGTACTACGGTAAACAGCAATGGCAATGTGTATGTTTACGAAGGCGGAACGGCTGAAAATACCCAAATTAACAACAAGGGTGAGATGAAACTTTCCGACGATGCTACTGCCAACCATACTGTTGTAAACAGTGGCGGCAAATTGCTTCTCTCCGGTGGTACAGTTAGTAATACAACGTTGAACAGTTACGGCAATCTCTTTGTGTTCAGCGGCGGACTGGCGGACGTTGTTGACGTTACCACTTTGGGGAAACTCCATGTACTCAGCGGCGGATCGGCATCCAATATCAATGTGCTCTCCGGCACCGGTCTGGACCTTGTCGTAGCCTCCAACACCTATTGGCAAGGTATTGATTGGCAGCTTTCTGACAATGGTTCGGCGTTTGAAATGAAGGATGCGGCCGTTTCCGGTTACTCCGTGGGATCTTTTGGAAGTCTTACAGTGGAATCAGGCGGTCTGGCAACGGATGTTATTGTCAAATACTTTGGCTATATGACTATTGAAGATGGCGGCACGGCCAGCAATGCAATAGTAAATAACAACGGGACACTTTATGTTTCAAGCGGCGGTAAAGTACTTGGATGTGCAGTTGAAAGCAACGGCTGCCTCTGGCTCTCCAGCGGAGCTGCGGTCAGCAATATTTCTGCGGCTGCGGGGGCAAAACTGAAACTTGCAGCGGCGAGCAATACTTACATCCAAGGCACCAGCAACGGCAGTGCTTTTGAAATGCAAGACGGCGCCATCGCTGATTTTACTCTGGGCAGCGGCTGTACCTTGACAATCCAATCCGGGGGCATAGCCCGGAATATGCAGTTGGATTATTTTGCTACTCTCAATGTCGAAGCTGGAGGCATTGCGCAGAATATAAATATTGCCAGCAACGGCCGGCTGCATATCTCCAGCGGCGGGAAGTTGACCGGCAATTTAAATACTGTTTACGGCAGCTATATTGAATTGACGGAAGGCGCAATAATCGACTTTGATATAAGCAAGCAGACAAGTGAAAATGCCGCCTTGATCTCTGATTGGTCGTTAATCAACGGCCCTGCAGATTATACGATCACTGTAAGTGCGGAACAGACGCCCGGCACATATAAACTTGCCGCCGGCGCAGCAGCTTTCAGCGGAACGATTTCAATTGGTAATGGTACTGTAATTTATGGAACACTTTCGCTTGCTGAGGCATTGTCTTACAATGGGGTTGATTACACCCTCAGCAATATGGATGGCAATTTGAATCTGACCATTGCCGGAAAAACTCCGGAACCGCTGCCGATTACAGCCAAAAGATTCTTTACCGGAGCGTTTAATGGTGCAAACTCCGATATGCTTGTGTCGGTCAAGGACAATAAAGTGTCAATTTATGCCAATAACACAACTTGGTCTGAACTACCGCTGGATGAAGGTTGGAACGTGGTTGGCGCGGAAGATTTTAATGGCGATGGCAAAGCTGACATCTTGCGCAAGCATACTTCCGGTTTGGTCATTGGCGAAATGTCTGACGGTAACGGTACTTTTGCCCCGCAAGTGCTTAACTCGGTTGGCACTGGTTGGGGAATTGAAGGTACTGGCGACTTTAACGGTGACGGCGTGGGTGATGTTTTGATTGCTAATCCGACCGCTGCCAGTGATGGCAATCCTGATTATCCGGCTGACCAACCGCCGATCGGCCTCTTGGGCTACTGGAAAGGTGGAACGGAGTGGACTTTGATCAACGGTTATTCGCCGGAATGGGAAATGGTCGCCACTGGTGACTTCAATAACGACGGCAAAACTGACATGCTCTGGCGCAATGAATTTATCGGCGCCGGTGACTTGACCTACAACGCCTATTGCACTTGGATCGTTGACAACGCCAACGACTGGCGCATGGTCAGCGTTGCCAATCCTGACGAATGGGATTTCCTCTGTTCCGGCGACTTCAACGCCGATGGCTGCAACGACATCGCCATGATCAACGGCGACGGAGTAGTCGGCATCTGGGGCGTTTCAGACGGATACATGAACAGCTGGAGCATCCTCAGCGCCGTTGATACTGCCACTTGGGAACTCGCCGGTGTCGGCGACTTCAACGGCGACGGCA
>SUWF01000029.1 GCA_015061575.1 Lentisphaerota bacterium | reverse complement strand
GGGCAGTAGGTGATGCGGAACCGGCCTTCGCTGGAACCGTGGATCATGTGGGCAGCAGCACCGAGATTGTTACGCAGATCCTCGTTGTTTTTGACCGCTTCGAGCGTGGCGGGCGTGCCGTGATAACCATATTTGCGGAGCAGACGGTCGATTTCCTTATCTTCGCCGAATTCCTTGAGCGCAGGAGCCAGCACGATCAGATCGCCGTCGTCATCGATGGCCATCCGGGTGCGATACACGGACTTATTGCCCAACCAGGTGCTTTTGAATTCATCCGGATCCAGCCAGACCACCACCTTCTTGAGCGGTTTATCCAACAGAGTCAGGTTGGTTTCCTGCGCTACTTTTACTGCAGCCAGGTAGGCACTGTCGTCAAAGCTGGCGTAGATGCAATCGGTCTGCATGGCGCCGTCAGCACCCCGGCTGCGGACAGTCTGAATGTAGCAAATGGGCAGTTCCGCAAGGAAGGTATTGACTGCGTAGTTGAACAGCTTGCGCACCGGCGAATCCGCCTGGCCCATGATCTTTTCCATATTGCAGGAGGCCCCGACAAAGTGGGACTTGTTGATCATATCGCTGCCGCCGATACCGACCATGATATTTTTGGTGTAGTTGGCCATACCCACCACTTCATGCGGCACCACCTGGCCGGGCGAAAAGATCAGATCATAGCCGTCAAACACGATCTTGTTGACCATGGCTTTGACATCATAATCCAATTTGCCTTCGCTCCACTCTTTGATCAATTCGCCGGAAACCGTACCGACTTCGACCACATCGTTGCGCCAATCGTGGACTTTGAATGCGCTCATGGGGATAGCGTCGCCAAACATCATTTTAAGTTCAGCTTCGGTCATCGCTGCGTGCGTACCCAGCGCAGGCATAACGTCCACTGTTGCCCCTTTGGCCGTAAGCATTTCATACAACATAGCCGTGATCGGGCCGGCAAAGGAGTTCAAACGGGTGTGATCCGGAGGGAGCAGCAGCACCTTTTTCATGGGCTTGTCGATCTTGCCGAGCAATTCAACGAGCATGGATTTGACTTCAGCTTCCGACACCGGAGTACCGTTGCCGCCGCGGGCAGTAAGAATAGCCATAAATGTATACCTCTGGTTACAGGTTGATGATTTACAATGTAAAACCGGAAACGCTCTCAAAAAAAGAACGCTCCCGGTTAATATAATCCGTTTTTTTGTAAAAACAAGAGGTAATTTAAAAAATCATCCAAAACAAAGACAAGAATCAAAACCACAGTCCGGCAAAGGCCTCAGCCGTAAACACTGCTTTTGCCGGACGCAGGTTATGCCGCTGACACTTCCTGAGGAATTTGAATTTGCCTCAAAAATCAGTCAACGTCAATTTCCGAACATATCGTGCCTTTGACCTCGCCGGCAAAGAGCTTATCTTCGTCGGCCAGAAAATCCAGCAGATACTTTTGCGCCATGTGGTGATCCAATGCCGCCTGATCCTGCCATTTTTCGTAGATCATAAACTGCTCAGCTTTGCCGGGAACTTCATGGATGCGGTACATGATATTGCCCGCTTCCTTATGAGTTGACGCCGCCAGCGCCAGCAGCCGTTCCCGGCCGACAGCCGCACATTCGGCCTTGAAATAAATCGGCACGATGATCGTAATTTCGTCCTTCATTACTTGCTCTCCTCAGCGGCGGCGGGTGGGGATATGGGCGCTTTCGCCGTGTACAGCGTGGGCGGCTTCCATGATCGCTTCGCCGATGGTCGGGTGAGCGTGGATGGCCTTACCCAATTCCTTAGCGGTACATTCCAGTTTCATGACCGGAGCAGCTTCGGCAATCAAATCCGTTGCGTGCGGACCGATGATATGAACGCCCAGCACGGCGTCGGTCTTGGCGTCGGCCAGAATCTTGACAAAACCATCGGTTTCGTTGATGGCCATGGCTTTGCCCAGAGCTGCAAACGGGAACTTGCCGACTTTGTATTCCACGCCCTTTTCCTTGAGCTGTTCTTCGCTGGCACCGAGCGAACCGATTTCCGGAGTGGTGAAAATCGCACCGGGGATCTGATCGGCCGCCAAGGCGGTACGATTACCGGCAATCGTTTCGACTGCGGCCACCGCCTGAGCACTTGCCCAGTGCGCCAGCATACCTTTGCCGGTAGCATCGCCGATGGCGTAAATATTCGGAATATTGGTCTGCGCATAATCGTTGACCGGGATCCAGCCGCGTTCGTTGGTCTGCACACCGGCGGCACCCAGATTAAGGGCTCCGGCCACCGATTTACGGCCAATGGATACCAGCAGATATTCAGCAGAAACCTTGACATCGCCAACCATACCAGTCACGCCCTTGGCTGTGGCTTTGATATCGCCGAGCGGAGCGCCGGTCATGATCTTGATGCCTTTGGCTTCCATAAGTTTGGAAAGGGTCTTGCCCAGTTCCCGGTCGATAGGCGGCAGAATCGACGGCAGCATTTCCACAACCGTTACTTCTGTACCCATTTCAGCAAACAGACAGGCAAATTCGCAGCCGATGACCCCGCCGCCCAGCACCAACAGACTCTTGGGCACCTTGGGAATGCTCAACAGCTCAGTGGAAGTAATGATCCGGGGGCTCTGCGGAATAAATCCCGGCACCAGCGAAGTGGAACCCACTGCAATGATAAAATTCTTGGCCTGAATAGTGGCTCCGGCGTTTTCGCCATCAGCAACCATGACGCTCTGACGGTTCATAAAGCTGGCCGCACCCTTGAAAACAGTAACTCCGGCGGCTTTGAGCAGACCGGCGATACCGCCGCGCAGTTTATCGAGCACATCTTCTTTGCGCTTAAGCATCTTGCTCCAGTTGGGCTTGATTTCTCCGGAAATTTCCACACCAAAATCCGCCGCATGACGGGCGCTGTGCAGAACTTCCGCACTGGCGATCAAAGTTTTGGTGGGAATACAGCCGATATTCAAACAAGTACCGCCAAAATCACCTTTTTCGACCAGAGCAGTTTTAAGTCCTTTTTGACCGGCCTTGATCGCAGCAACATAACCGCCGGGGCCGGCACCGATGACGCACACATCGAATTTTTCCATCGCCATAATAAATTTCCTTCCTCTATATCTAAGGATTTAATGTTATAAGTTGACTGTATAAGATACAACCAGATTGGCCGCCTTGCAACTAAAAAGTGCGCAAAAATGAAGATTTCTTCGCATTTTTTCGCAAAAAACAGCAAAAATGCGCAATTTCTGCTCTAAATTCCTCCAGTTAAGTTCTGCTTTACCGGCTGCTTTCTGCAGTATTACAGACGGTATAAAAACATATTGGATTTGTAACGCAGCTGTTCCGGAGCGCCGCCATTGCGCAGACGGCTCACCAGCTTGATTGCTTCATCGGCCATCATGGCAATAGGCTGATCCATGGCGATCAGCGGGAATTTGATATTTTCCATGCCGGGCATAGTATTGAACGTGGCCAGAAAGAGCTGATTATTTTCATCATAATGTTCGGTGGCCAGCTTTGCCATCAACTGCCACAATTCGCCCTGCGCACCGACAATGGCGTCATACTTCTTGCCCTGCAGCATATTGCGTGCAGCCTTTTCCAACTCCTCATGATATGAACCGGGGTGTGTTTTACTATTATCTTCAGCCATAATGCTCCTGGCGTCAAGTATATCAATCGATCCGTTGTTTTTCCTGATCGCCGCTGCCAGCCCTTCATACCGCCGCTGCGAAAACATAAACTGCATATTCAAGCTCAAATAAAGCACATTGCGCACGCCATGCGCAGCCAGAGTTTCGCCCATATCAAAGCCGTCTCCGACAAAATCTCCGGAAACAAAACTTACCGAATTGTGTTCGTATTCCCGATTGAACAAAATCACATGCCGCGGCGTGGAAAGCAGTCTGGCCAGCGTTTTTCCGTGCTGATACATGCTGGGCGCCAGCCAGATAACCACCTGCGGAGATACCCTGTCAAGTTCATAAAAAAGCAAATCTTCGTTGCCGTCGTAGCAAAAAAATATGGTGTGATAAGAGTACTTGCGCGAAGCATTGAGCAAGCTTGATACAAACTCACTTTTTACATCGCTGCCCTGCGGCATGATCAGGAAGATCCGGGTCATCGCCGGCGTCTGATCCGGACGCCGGATAAAACACCCTTTGCCCTGTATACGGTAAACCAGACCGCGTTCTTCCAATTTTTCGATCGCCTTGCGCACTGTCACAGTACTGCAATTAAAAAGTCTGCGCAACTCATTCTGGCTGGGCAACTCGTCTGAGTGATTGCCTTGTTCAATCAAACCGAGCAAATACTTTGCCACTTCGTTTTGCAATATTGCCATATCTTCACCATGCTTTTATAATATATGTTTAACAAGATATATTATAGTATCCCAACCCTGAATTTACAAGTCTGCAAGCATATTTTTTTCAAAGTTTTTTCAGCTGCATACTTTTAACTGCTTTTCCGGCATTGCCGCTGACCGTCAACCGGATACTGGCCAAAGCGGCAGTGTCGCCGTCGGCAGAGAAAAAGAGCTGACCATTGCACAAAAGCTGATAACCGGTCTTGCGCCGGATGATCTCCAGCTTGCAGGGATTTTTTTCCAGCCTGATGATTTTTTCGCTCAAAGACTTGCAAGTATGCCCCCGCAAACCTTTGATTTCCCAGCTGCCGGACTTATTTTTCTGCAAAGCCACGCCCAGCTGGACTTCGCCATTATCGCTCATAATATTCCAGCTGTAGGCACCTTGAGTATTTTTACTGAAATCCAGTTCCAAGTCCACTATCCAGTGAAAATCCCCGGTCGTGTAACAGGCATCGCGCTCCAGCACGGCACTGGCTCCCGGTTGGGGTTCCATCAATCCGGACAGCACCAGTTTGCCGTTCAACGGTTTTTGGTAGGCTACTCCTTTGCAGCGGTCAACGATCGTCTGCATCCAGCTTTGCACGGCAAGGTCGTCACCGGCAAATTTTTCATCAAATCCGGCAGCAAAGGCCGCCGGAGATAACATTACAAGCAATAAAGCCGTTTTCAATTTCATTTCAGCATACACCTTTATTTGGCCAACCGCAGCAACACACCGCTGCCGGCAGGAACATCCAACGCCGCTTTATTACTGTTTACGGCACTCCAGGTGCGCTTGACGGCGTCAAACTTTTCCAGCTTGCCCGGAGCAGTCAAAGTGGTTTTGGCAGCTTTTTTGTAATCCAGATTCACCACCAGCACATGACTGGCCTTGTTATCTTTACCGAAAGTACTGACTATCCAGCCGGTGACCGGCGGACGCAAAGCAAAAATATTATCGTCTGTTTGTTTGTAAACAGTCGGATCTTTCAAGCCCTGCGAAAAATTCTTGAGTTTGGGTTCCAGCTGAAATTCACAATCATCCGGCAGCGTTTCCACGCCAAACGGGATCTCGCCGGTGTGGTACGGATGCAGACTTTTGAGTTCCATCAATTCTTTGGCGATCGCCACAAATTCCCGGTTCAGCACCTTGGCTTCTTCATAAAGCGGCCCGGTTTTGCCGGTGATGGGATCGCGCATACTGCCCCAGTGACCTTTGTAGCTGTAAACGTAGCACGACAGCCCCTGCGAGCCGTAGGCCAAACTGGTGTAAGCCAAATAGCGGTATTCCTGCGGAGTCGGCACCCGCCAGTGGAACGCCCAGGCAGCGCCCTGCACGATATTCATTGAAGGTATATTCCGTTCCAGCGCCGCCTTGCGGATCATAGCCTGATTGTTGAAGTAAGTACCCCGGTCGCCAGCCCGGAAAAAGGTGTAATGGTCATAGCTCAGCAGCTGCGGCTTGAGCAACCGGCAATATTTTTCGATATGGGCCTGATAAGCCGCTGTGGGCAGCCCTTCCGTCCCCAGCTGGGCATTGCTGGCTCCGTAGGGATACATATTGTTGAAGTGCAGCAGTTCGGGAGCGTTTTCGATCATAAATTCGACCCGCAGCTGCGCCTGGCGCATCCGTTCAGTGCCGCCGGGTTCATCGCCGCAGGATACCCCCAGCATAGCCGGATGGTTCCGGACGCTTTCCAGCCAGAGTTTGAGCTGGGCTTTACGCTCGGGAGTATCGGGCAGACCGGGCATCCAGAGCACCCCCCGCAAGCCGTGGCGGTGCATGATATCCAAATCGAACATATTGCGTCCGAACGCCACATTGAATCCGGCGGCGGCCAGCTCAGCAGCAAATTCATCGCTCATATCCGGCCCGGTGGTAATTGCCATCATCGCTATTCTGGCGGCCATGCTTTTACCTGCCCTTTCCGCTGCCCGGGAACGGGCACGCAGTGCGTCATGCCTGGCCAATCTGAAACAAAATGGTTTGGGGATGCTCTCTTACGCCCAAGACAACAAAGAGTGGTTGTCGGTCGGCGAAATTCAGCTTACCTACATAACTGTTGTTCCAGAATGGTTGATCCGGTTGGGGTATATTCCTGTAGGCGACATGAACAATCCTAAATTCCGCAACACAACTTTGGTCTGTCCCAGTTTGGAATCACCGGAATCCGCATCATACACCTACGGAACCCGGGCCGGAAACCACGCCAGCTACTATGGCAATGCCGGATCCAATAAATGTAAATGGTATTGGGAAAATGTAGGTCCCTATCCCAGTAATGCCACAACCGGACGTTTGGCATCCAGTTGCTCGGTTTCCATGAACGGGCCTAAACTGCCAGATAACTTTTCGCTGATGTGCGACTCCAGGGGCGCTGACGGCAATCAGACCTACTATATTGGCCGCGGCAATCAGGATGAATGGGGTGTTATCGATCCCCGTCACGGAAAGTTCGCTAACAGCGCATTCATGGATGGCTCTGCCCGGGCGATCAACATAAATGAAATGAACAGACTTGGTTTCACCAACTATTTTGATGCTGCCACTAACACCAAAAAGCTGACCACCCCAGCAGAATAAACAGAAAAAAAAAAAAAAAATCCACTTCCGACTTTTGAATACTGCAGATAAACAATCGTTCGGCCTGAAAAAAATTGAGATTTTTTTATCAGGCCGGGCGTTTTTTATTGGCATTTTCACTTATAACATATTATCTTACCACAGAAACAAATCTATGCTGAGGATATTTGGTAATGATGCAAAAGTTTGAATTTCCCATCCACTCCGGACTGACCGGATGCTTAAAAGAGCGCATCATCAGATCATGGCAGCGGCTGCACCAAAGCGATTATCAGGTTGAAAATGTATTCAAAAAAGCCGATTGCGCCTGGCCGGGCGATTACGAAGGCCGGCTGCTGCTGGCTTTAAGCAAACTCATGCGGACGGATAAACTAACCTCCCCAACCGTGGAAGCGATGAAGCAATGCTATAAAAAATATTGCAATGCTCAAGGCTATCTGGGACCGGTGCATGAAGATTTTATCGATGAACAGCAGCTGGCCGGACACGGCTGGGTACTGCGCAGTTTATCAGAAATGCAGCTTTTGCAGCCTTCGGAACTGTGGTGCGAACTCGCTGACAGTATGGTCAACGGCTTTAAAAAGCTTTTGACCGGAAAAGTCGGTACCTATCCGGTATCAGACGGCGAACGGAAAAATTGTGGAGCCGTCGACGGCTCCGCCGATAAACGCATCGGCAACTGGCAAGTCAGCACCGATGTAGGGGCAGTATTCATTTTCTTTGACGGTTTGGTGCAGACTGCTGAGGTTTTCCGGCTGGATTGCCGCGAACTCATCGATGAATTTTACGCTTTGGCGCAAAAACTGGATGTGTTGGCAGTCAAGGCGCAGACTCACGCCACCTTGACTCTCTGCCGTGGCTTGCTGCGTTATGCTGAATACAGTTCAAAACAAGCAGCAGAGGATCTGGCTGTTAAACTTTACGAGCTGTACAAAGCCCGGGGCATGACCTTGAATTATGCTAATTACAACTGGTTTGACCGGCCGGAATGGACGGAACCATGCGCTATTGTCGACAGTTTTATAGTGACAATGGAGTTGTTCAGACGTACCGGCAACGCAGAATATCTTGACGATGCGCACCGGATATGGTTTTCGGGTGTTGAGCGTTCCCAGCGGCAGAGCGGAGGTTTCGGCGGCGAAAACTGCCTTACACACAGCGAACAGGAGCTTTATATGAAGTTTTACGAAGCCCCCAACTGCTGCAACATGCGGGGGGCCGAAGGTCTTTACGAATGTGCCATGAAGTCGATTTACCGCAACAACATTGATAATGTGCTGTTGGTCGCCTTGCCGGTGCCGGGCATATTCACCTTTGCCGACGGTTTGACAGTGGAAATACGCACCAACTATCCCGATGGCGGAGCCTGGCAATGCAAAGTTTTGGCTCCGGGTAAAAATCCGCCGAAGCAAATCAAAGTCTACCGGGTGAATGAGCAGTGGCGTGATACTGATGATCCGCAGGAGTATGCGCCGCAAAAAATGCCGCTGAATAGCTGTCAGGCATACACCCTCTGGCAAGGGCCGGTCATGTTGGGCAAAGATCAGTATGGAGTTTTGCACAAACTCAACAATTTTTATCAGCTGGATAGATCACAAGCCGAAAAATTGCATCTCCAGTGCATTTTCAGCAATCAGCCGTTCCAATAATTACAGGCAGGATGATTTCCGTTTGATCATCAATTTTCTGTTCGGGTGCAAAATTGTTAAAGAAAAATAATTACTAACCAAGGAGTGTAAAATTTATGAAAAGAAAAACCCTCGTTGCGCTGGGGCTTATTGCTGCAGCTACCTCCGGTTTTGCCGCCGGAGTCCTGCCCTATCCGGGCACATGGCAGCGTTCGACCTGCAACGCCCAATCCGCTGTTGTTGAAGGCAATAAAGTAACCGGTCTGGTTGTGGGCAAAAACCCGACTCATCCGACTTACGCCGCGGTTCAGAATCTGCAAACCCCGCTGGCCGGAGATTTTATCGGTGAATTTACCCTGAAATATGACCTGCTCAGCAATAATTTTGTCGGCAATGCGCTGGTCGCCTTGAAGAATGCCCAAAATGAATACATCGCCATCGCCGGGCTGCGTGACCACTGGAACACCAGCGGCCGCATGTATGGCAGCACCAATTTTAAAGACAACCCCGCCAACGTGGTGATGCTGCCGCTCAGCGGCACGCTGGATTTCCGTATTGAACGGGTGGGTGATCAGATCTCGGTCTTCGGGCGTGGGGCATACGTCATGCAGAAGAAAGGCTCCACGGATCCGGTGGCTAAAATAGAAATTTTCTTTGACCATTACCCCGCCAGCGGCAAGTGCGGTCAGTTTGAATTTACCAAACTGGATCTGCGCAAGCATGACGGTCAAGCCATGAAAATAACGCCCAAAACTTTTGACGAAAAAGTTTCCGGCGATTTTGCCCCCGAATGGATCAAGGCTGTTCAAAGCAATCACGCCGGACTGGATATGGTCAAAACGGATGACGGCTTGCTGATCAAGGGCTTCAAAAAACCTGACTACAGCAAAAAACAGGCCGTCACCACGATTCTGGAACGCCCGCTGGGGGCGATCAAAGGTGATTTTACTGCCATCATGGATCTGGATTGGGATGTGCCGCCTGATACTTTCATGGGCGAAGTGCTGCTGCAAGTCTACTCCATCAGCGGCAAACTGATTGCCGAAACCGGTCTGCTGGATGGCTGGATCGCCGGTTCTCCCCGGGCCGCCGCCTGGGTTGGCTCCCCCCGCAACGGCGGCATGGTCTGGCTGCCCAACCAAGCATTCGGGCCATTTATAATCACCCGCAAGGGCGACAACTGCACCATCCACCACGGCCACTGGAAGCTGGCAGATAATCCGGCAGTTATGGAACCGGCCGCCACGGTCAAACTGATCATAAAACACTCTCCGGCTTTTGACAAAGCCAACACTCTGCTCAGCAGCTTCGGCAATATAAAATTCCGCCGGCTGGCGGTAGCCGATAAAGCTTTGCCGATACCTGCGCCCAAGTTTGCGCCGGTCAAAAAGCCCGCCAAATACGAAATCGGCCGCCCCATTATCACCTATTGGGCAGGCCCGGTGATGAGCGAAAAAATGGCCAGAGAACTCTCCGTCGGCGGCTGGAATCTGGCCTGGGGCGTAACCTATCATGATTTGGATATAATGCACCCGCACAATATCCGGGGCATCATGTGGTTTACGCTCAAAGCCAACACGCCGGAAAATCAGCGCCGGGTCAAATGGTGGATCGACAGTATGCGGCACCATCCGGCCTTTTACGCCATTCACTGCGGCGACGAACCCGGCGGCGCCAAGATGATCGCCTGCCAGAAAGATGTGGATTTCCTCGAATCCTATGCGCCGGAGATATTGCATTTCAACAACATGTTCCCCATTGCTGCAAGCAATAAGCAGTTGGGGCACGAAGGCACCGCCGTGGTAGCCTACGAAAAACACATCGCTGAATATTTTGAACGCCTCAAACCCCAGCTGCTCAGCTACGATGCTTACAACCTCTGGAAACATGGCGACAGCGGGTCATATTTTGTCAATCAAGCCATGATCCGCAAAGCCGGGCTGAAGTATGGCGTCAAAACGATGAACATCGTTCAGGGCTGCAGTTACGCTCCGGTGCTGCGGGTGCCGACCGGCAACGAATACCGTTATTTGGCCTATACCAGTTTGGCCTACGGGTCGCAAGGCCTTGCCAACTACGTTTACGGCTACAAGGGCCATTGGGGCAGCGTACATGATCCGGAAACCGGCAAGACCACGCAGCTCTACGAAGATTGCAAATCCATCAACCGGGAATTTGAAGCCATCGCCACGGAAGTTCAGCCGCTGACTACATTGGCGGCCTGGCACGCCGGAGAAATACCTTTCGGCACCGATGCCCTGCCCGAAAACAGCGCCTTTACGCTGGAACCCAAACTCAAAAATATTTCACAGGGCCTGACCGATGCCAAAACCAACTATGCGCAGGAACGGAACTTTTTCAACATCCGTCCCCCGGTCACCGGCTATCTGATGGGAGTTTTCGGCAAAGACAATCAAGCCAGCCACATACTGGTGGTCAATCTGGACTACAAAAAAAATCAGGTCGTGACTTTTAATGCTCCCGGGGAGTTGGAACGCTTTGATCAGTTCAAACGCACCTGGAGCGACGTTAACGGCAAGAGCGTCAAACTGGATATTGCGCCCGGCAGCGGCGTGCTGCTGCGTTTGAAAAACAACGCTTCCTGCAGCTTGCTGGCCAACAACGCCGCCGAAGCAGTGGTCAAAGTCGAAGAAAAGGTCATTGGTGAAGTCAAAGAATCAGCAGACAAGTTCGTTGACACCTTCAAGAACCTCAAAGCCTGGAGTCAGGACTACCGCAAGGATTGCGAAGGACTCAACTACCAGTATGCCGAAGGCAAAGGGCTGCTGGTTGAAGGCTTGAAAAATGCCGCCAGCCCCGCCGCCAGTGCCTATCTTGACCGGGGTATTCCCTCTTTTGTGGAAGGCGATTTTGTCTGCTCCATGGAAGTCGGTGTACCGCTGAAAAGTAAAGTCGGCAAAAACAATATCACCATAACTTTGCAGATCCCCAACGGCGAAGGTTTGATCCATATCCGCCTCAAGGACGGCAAGATATTCTCCGGCGCTCCAGCGTGGAACGGCAAGCAGCTTCTCAGCAAGCCGCTGGATATGACGCACCCGCTGTTTGCCCGGGGTGAATTGAAAATAGTCCGCCAAAAGGATGTGTACACGCTTTCGTTCGGCAATCAGGTGTTCTATAAAGGTACCGGCGATACCAGTCCGGCCGGCAACATCCGGATTGAGTTCAACGGCCAAAACTGCCAGCTGGAACTGCGCAGCATCGTGATCGAAAAACTCAAGTAATTTTGCAAAGCGGCAGTTGCCCAAGTCATTAAAAACCAAGTTTAAGCAGCGGAACCACAGTCCGAAAAAATTGTGCATTCAGCGGCTTTTGAGAACTTGGGGAATTGTCAGCAGATTGTCAAAAATCCCGATGTCAACCTTGAACAGACCGTCGGGATTTTTTATTTTTCCAACCTTCTACAGTATTTTTTTTATTAACATGTTACATCATTAATACAAATAAAAAAGTTTTCGCATTAACTGGAACAAGCATAAAATATTTTTTTCATTTTGGTAAAAAAATTGATTGATTTGATATTTTAATTGAGCAGTTTTGTGCTATATTATTTGATAAATTCTTTAACAAGTTATATAAAGGTATATGTATCATGACCAAATCAATCATAACTGCTGCACAAATCGGCTGCGGCAAATTCGCCTGGGCGCAAGACCTCAACAACATGACCGCCCATAAAAAAGTCAACCTCAAATGGGCCTGCGACGTTTGTCTGGATAATGCCAAAAAAGCTGCCGAACACTTCAACATTCCTTGTGTGACCGATAATTTCATGGATGTGATCAATGATCCGGAAGTGGATATGATCAAGATCGCCACCACCCACGAAGTGCATCTGCCGATCATCCGCGCCGCCGCCGCTGCCGGCAAGCACATCTTTTGCGAAAAACCCATGGCCATGTACGATGACGAAGCTTTTCAGATCATCGATGCCGTGCGTAAAGGCAAGGTCAAGCTCTGCGTTGACCTCAACCGCCGGATGTCGCCGGCCATGCAGGCACTGCGCAAAAAATATCTTGCTCACATGAGCAATCCGCAGCACAACCCCTGGCAATATGTGGAAACGGTGCGGGAACCGATGGCCGAAGAAAAATTTCCGCACATGTCGATCCGCATCCAGGACGAAAGCAGCTCCTACGGCATGGGCCACATGCACCCGCTGACCGGCGGCGGAGTGATCATCGGCGAATCAGTTCACTGGCTGGATCTGGCCTGCTGGTTCTTTGCTCCGGCCCTGCCCTGCGAAATTACCGCATGGGGTTCATCGCGCCTTTCGCACGGGATCCACCTCAAGTTCAATGATGGAGCTTCCATGACGCTGGATTTCTCCTGCGCCGGAACCTTTGACTACCCCAAAGAACAGTACGAAGTCACTGGCGGAGCTGCTCTTTTCCGCTCGCTGCACTTTGTGGAAAACAACTACTACGGTATGCCGGATAATCCGGATGAATACTTCAAACCGCAATTCGACCCGCTCTCGGAAATGGGCGAAGGTCATGCTGCATTCATTGCCAAAAATTACGCCAACGTAGCCAACAGCACCAACAGCAAAAAAGTTGAACAAACCACCCCGCTGATGCCCGACAAAGGTCACCGGGCCATGCTGGATGCTTTTGTGGAAGCGATCATCAATGACCTGCCCTCGCCCTGTGACGAGCTCGCCGGTTACCGCTCCACGCTGCTGGCCCGCAAAGCGATCGAAGCGATCCGGCTGCGCCAGACGCTGCCGCTGCAGCTGGAAGATATCGACCCGAGCATTTAACCTTATTCAACTGAAAAATATCATGGATATAAAACTGCAATTTATTCCGGTCAAAATGCGGCTGCCGCTCAAGTTCGGCGCCGAAACTATCGACTCCATCCAAATAGCGCATGTGGAATTTCCGGCCTACGGGGCTGTCGGCCGGGGGCAGACGCCGCTGTCGGTGGCGTGGGCGTGGCCATCGGAGCTGTCGTTTGCGCTGCGGGAAGAACTTATGTGCCGTTTCTGCGAAGTATTGGCGCAAAATTACCCGTCGCCGCAGAGCGATCCCATGACCGATGGCTATGCGTTTCTGACTGAAAAGCTTGATAAATTGCTGCAGCAATTCAACTTTCAAAATAATTGCAGTATGCCCCATCTGGCCGCTTTGATCTGTGCTTCAGCCTTTGATATAGCTTTGCATGACGCTTTTGGACTGGCGCATAAGCTGCCGACTTATCAAACTTACAATCAAAAATTTATGGCGCACGATCTGGCGTATTTTTTCCACGACAGCGCTTTTGCCGGACTTTATCCGCAGGACTTTTTTGTCCCCAACGTTCCGCAGGAACTGCCGGTCTGGCATCTGGTCGGCGGCAAGGATCTGCTGCAGGAAAGCGAACGCACCGGCAATGAACCCGACGACAACTACCCGGTTTCGCTGGAAAAATGGATCGAACGCGACGGCCTCAAGTGTCTGAAAATAAAACTTACCGGCAGCGACGCCGATTGGGATTACAACCGCCTGTGCGCCGTGGGCAAAATAGCGTTGAAATATGCGGTAAAAGCTTTGTCGCCGGACTTCAACTGTCTGGTCAAAGACCCTGCTTACGTCAACAGCATATTGGATAAATTAAAGGCCGAAGAACCGGAAATTTATCAACTGCTGCTCTATGTGGAACAGCCGTTTCCGTATGATCTGCAAGCCAATCAGATCGATGTCCACAGCTGCTCAGAACGCAAACCGCTGTTTATGGATGAAAGCGCCCACGATTGGCAATTTGTCAAACTGGGCCGCTCGCTGGGATGGAACGGCGTAGCACTCAAAGTCTGCAAAACCCAGACCGGAGCCTTGCTTTCCGGCTGCTGGGCCAAAAAACACAATATGCTGCTGATGGTGCAGGATCTGACCAACCCCATGCTGGCAACGGTACCGCACGTCCAACTGGCGGCACATATCGGCACGATCATGGGCGTGGAATGCAACGCCCCGCAATTCTACCCGCAAGCTTCGCTGCCTGACGAAAAACTCCGTCCCGGACTCTACGAACGGCGCAACGGGATAGTGAGTCTCAAGTCACTGCAAGGCAACGGCATGGGCTATTAAAAAGCGATCTATCCCAAGCTCTGCGGCAAGCAAACCAACTTTGCCGCAGAGCGGTTTTACCTCTCTTGCACTCTCTTAATAAATGCGCCTGATCCGGCAGTAGATCCCGGCGGAAAAAAACTTGCAATTTTTTTGATTTTTTTTTAAAAATCGACTTGACAAAACTCCATCTTTGTGTTATTATCACCATGCGCGGGAATCAGATGATTATGCAGCAGGCCAAAAGAATTTTTTGACCAGGGGGATTTCTCCCTGCCAGTCCATTATTCCTCCAACGGCTACACAGGTTTGTTTTATTCAGCGCATCGCAATATTTCATTTTTTTTAACGAGGTGGATCAATGTTTAAAAGAATCACTGCTGTGCTGTTGGCCTGCTCGGGAACTGCCGGGATGGCCAGTCTGGTCGATCACGGGGATTATACCAATTTCCCCAATGTCAATGTCGATGCTCATTTGCGGATCATTGCCTGCAAGCATTTTCCGGAAATCCGGGCAACTCTGCCGCAGGGGCTGGCCCGCCGTCAGGCCTGGACACAGGATATAAAACAGGCCGCCGGTAAATTGAATATTCCTCCGGCCGGACTTAACAAACTTATCAAATCCGTGCTTGATCCCAAAGATGCACCTCTGGCCGATGCGCCGCACCCTGATCTGGAAGAGTTCGTATTGTACGTCAAGGGTTACCGGGAGCTTTTCAAAAACAGCGAGGTCAAAGACTTTATCCCGGAAAACTGGAAAAAACTGCTGGCCATGCCCATAGAAAAACGCCGTTATACCACTATTCCGGTGCTGTATGCCACATATCGCAGTTTTGCGTTCAAGCAGAACAATACTTTTGAAAAGACGCTCGAAGATATCAAATCTGCCATCAAAGACGGCTGCTATGATTCTCAGGGCTGCCTGTTGGCGTTAATCAAAGATTCCGCAGGCAATCCCGAGTTCTGTACAAATAAAATACTTGGGTACAAGCGGGCTTTCCGCAAACTGTTTGCCAACTATGATCCGGTAAAGCAATGGCGTTACACCAACGAACGGGATATTTTTTCCTGGACCCGCTTCCGTGGCGATAGAATGTACAGCGGCGAAGAATTGCCGGATCTGATCTATGCACTTTATACAGCTGAGGTCGAATCGCTTGCCTACTATGGGGTGATGGATGAAGCTTTGCGGGATCTGATCGTGGGAGTGACTTTGACCAACCGCAACTTTTCGGACGAAAAACGCAAACTGGGCCTTAAGCTGGGTAAAGCAAGCTTGATCAACTATCCGGTGCTGGCGTTGCGGCTGCCGCCGGCTGAGGCACAAAAACTGCTGCAGGGCCATAAAGAATTTGACCAGCTCCGAATGCTGCTGCAGCTTAAAGAGTTGACCGGCGAAGCCAAGATCGCAGCAATTGATTCTTACATTGCAAAATATCCGGACTATACGCCGGAAGATATGCCCCGCACTTCGCTGGCACTCAATACTCATGCGGAACTGCACGCACTGGCCGGAGCGGAACTCTTCAAACTGGGTCGTCCGCTGGAGGCGGCAGAACGCTGGCTCAAAGGCTGCACGCCGGAAGATATGGGTATGGTCGCCGAACAGGTCATGACTACTGACGAACTTATAAAGTTTTGCGACAAATATTTTCCGCAGGGAGTAACTGAGGAACAGGCGATTTATTCCGATAAATGCGCCAAAAATACCAAACTCCTTTATCCGCATTTCATCAACCGTGATCAGCTCAACTACATGCTGCGCAATCTGCTGGCCCGCCGCCTGATGCGGGAAGGACGCACAGATGAAGCCGAAAAATATTTTACCGGGCAGCAAACCCGGGCATTGGCCAAAAAATTTTTCCATCACCGCCGGATATTGAACGATCCGGCAACTGACAGGGCCGGAAAACTGGCCGCCATACTGAATCTGGCCGCTTTGCTGCGCAATCACGGCGATAAGTTGACCGGAACTTTTCTGGAACCTGACAACCTGATCTGCGGCAACAACTTTCCCTGCCAGTGGGGAACCAAACAAAAAGCGGTCAAGCTCAACAAACCCGATCTGCCCCGTTACAGTTACCGTTACCGGGCAGCGGAGTTATACGCCCGTGCCGCCACTATGACCAATGATAAAAAACTGCAAAGTCACGCCTGGTACATGGCCGGAACTCTGCTGAAAAACCGTGCGCCCCAACAAGCCGATATTTACTTTAAGCAACTTTGGCACATTGCGCCGGAGCTGACTGATCAAAACTGGTTTCTCCCCCAAAAATCAGCTCCGTGGCAGCTGCAGCAGTTCTTTCACCGCAAATTGTTTGCGTCAAATGGGATCAACACTTTGCAGCCGCAGCAGCCGGAAATCACTCCGGTAAAAATTCCGCAGAACTGTAAAACAGGTGATGAACTCTACCAGCAGGCCATGAAACTGGTCAACAGTTACGATGATCAGGAAATCCAACAAGCCATGTACATGCTGAAACTCGCCGGTGATCAAGGCTCGGCTCAAGCCGACATCTGGAGTGCGATCATCCAATACGCTAAATTGCAAGACTATGAATCTGCGCTCTGGTTTTTGCAGCGATCAGCCCGGCGTGATCCCAACAGCAATCTGCTCAAACACGAACTCGGACATGTGTACAGCGTGCTTGGATACTGGCCGGAAGCAGTCAAACTGATCCGGGAAGTTGCCGATACCGAAACGCAAGATCAGTTGCTGCTGGGAACCGCCGCCTGGAACATGGCCAATATCTATTACCACGGCACCCTGGGGGAACCGGTCAACCCTCAATTGGGCAAGCATTATCTGGACAAAGCGATCAAAGCTGATTTTGAACCGGCCAAATCTTTTACGCCGCCGCAGACTGAAGTACAAAAAACTGAAGTGCAAAAACCGGAAGCGGCAAAATTTGTTGCGCCGCCTCACTCGGAAGTAGTGGAAGTAGGAATGAATACCAGCGTTGAAGAGTTCTGCAAGATGATGGCTGTAACCCGGGAAGATTTCTGCAACCTGAATCCAACTCTGTCAGAAGTCAAGGAGCTTAAAGCCGGAATGTTTGTATTTTTACCCGAACTCTGAGCGTTTTTTCAACTGCAGTCAAACACCGGTTGTCTTTAATGGTACGACCGGTGTGTTTTTTTGCCGATAAAATAGCAAAAAACGCTTGAAAAAAAACACATTTGGATTATCTTATGAAAAACGTATTTTAAGGAGAAAATCAATGTCTGTATGGATACCTCGAGCATTTGCCCTGGTGGCAGTATTTTTACTGGTCGGGATATTTTCCAGCCGGTTATCCTCCCGGCTGAATATGCCGGTACTGCTGTTGTTTTTGGGGGTGGGAATTCTTTTCGGAGCCTATCCGGATGCTCAATTCAATATCCACACCGGTTCGGCAGTGGAATTTACCAACATTATCGGCACGATCGCCATGGCGTTCATCCTCTACTCCGGCGGGCTGGAAACCGAAATGCGCAACATCCGCCGGATCCTGGTTCCGGGCATATTGCTTTCCACGCTGGGGGTGTTTCTGACCGCAGCTATTCTGATGGTGGCGGTAAAATTTCTGTTGGAGTGGACATGGGAATGGAGTTTTCTGCTCAGTGCCGTGGTTTCCAGTACTGACGCAGCAGCGGTGTTCGCTATTCTGCGCGGGCGCAGTGTGGCGTTGCGGGGCAATCTGGCTCCGGTGCTGGAATTTGAATCCGGCAGCAACGACCCGATGGCCGCCTTGCTCACCGTTTTTACCTTGCAGCTGCTGACCGATCCGGGTCAAACGCCGCTCTGGAGTCTGGCGTGGGTATTTCCCTGCAAAATGCTGATCGGTATCGGCGGCGGCTGGCTGATCGGGACTTTAGGCAGTAAACTCTTCAATAACGCCAAATTTGAGTATGAAGGTCTTTACTTTGTCTTGAGTGTTGCGCTGGTGACGCTCAGCTACGGATTGACCGAACTGTTTTACGGCAACGGCTTTATGGCCGCCTACTGCGCCGGGGTAACTATGGGCAATGTCCGCTACAACTACAAGCGGGGTCAAATACGTTTTACCAACGGTCTGGCGTGGCTTATGCAAGTAGCAATGTTTACGGTGCTGGGTATGCTGGTAACGTTCAGCGATCTGGTGACGATCCCGCCCACCGGAATATATACTGTAGTCTGGGTGCGGGGGCTTTTGCTGGCGTTGGTGCTGATGTTTGCGGCCCGACCGCTGGCGGTTTTTCTCTGTCTGATAAAAAGTCAATTTTCCTGGAAAGAACGTATCTTTATATCGTGGGTCGGTCTGCGGGGAGCCGCCCCGATCGTGCTGGCGACCTTTCCTTTTGCGTACAAACTGCAGGGTAATGCCGCCGCCGGGGAAACTGCCGGGATGCTCTTTAATCTGGTATTTTGTATGGTTATAGCCTCGGTGATCATTCAGGGTTACACGCTTATGCCGCTGGCCAGATTGCTGAAACTTGACCTGCCATGTCAGGATAAAGACCGTATGCCGCTGGAGTTGGAAGATACCGGCGTGCTGGACAGCGTAATGCACGAATTTGACGTAGATAACCACTCGCCGTGCCTGAACCGGACACTGGCCGAAATCAAACTGCCGGAAGGCGCACGGGTGATGCTGATCAGACGAGAGGGATCTTTTATCATGGCCAAAGGCAGCACCACGATCCAGCTCAACGATGGTTTGCTGATCATGGCCGAACGCAAGATCCAGCACCAGCTGGCAAGGGAGTATTTCCCCGGAAATGATTTTTTTGACAATTAAAACCAGGAGAAAATATATGGAAACAGCTGATATGCAAAAACATCTCGAGCAAATGGGCGAACAGAGTCTGCGGGCCGCCCGCAGTCTGGCGGCCTTGAGTGCCGAGGCTAAAGTTAAAGTGTTGAACGCCATGGCCGATGCCGTGATCGAAGCGGTTCCGCAAGTGTTGGCAGCTAACGCATTGGATATGGCTCAAGCGGTAAAAAACAACCTCTCATCTGCTATGCAGGATCGCCTGAAGCTGGATGAAAGCCGCATTGCTGCCATGGCTCAGGGATTGCGGGATGTGGCCGCCCAGAGTGATCCGGCCGGCAAAGTCATTGCCGAATTCACCCGTCCCAACGGACTTAAAATCGCCAAAGTCGCAGTGCCGTTGGGGGTGATCGGTATCATCTACGAAGCCCGGCCCAATGTGACCGTGGATGCCGCCGGGATCTGCCTCAAAGCCGGGAATGCAGTGATCCTGCGCGGCGGCAAAGAAGCTTTCAACTCCAACATGGCACTGGCCGCTGCGCTGGATAAAGGCGGTCAGGCCGCCGGATTGCCCGCCGGAGCGGTGCAAATCGTGCCGTGGACCGATCGGGAAGCAGTGCAGATCATGCTGAAGATGGATCAATATCTGAGCGTGATCATCCCCCGGGGCGGCGAAAGTCTGATCCGGACGGTGGTCGCCGGAGCGACCATGCCGGTGATCAAGCATTACAAAGGTGTTTGCCACGCTTATTTGGATAAAAGCTGCCAGCTGGATGAAGCTCTCAAAATCATCATCAACGGCAAGTGTCAGCGTCCCGGAGTATGCAATGCGCTGGAAACCATCCTGATCGATCAGGCCGCTGCTGACCGGATCGTACCGGCACTGTATGCGGAGCTGACTGATCACGGCGTGACGGTTTTCGGAGATGAAAACTTCCGGAAATTTGCTCCGCAAGCCGAAGTATTGCCCGAAGAAAATCTTTACAACGAATATCTGGATCTGCGGGTTTCGGCCAAGCTGGTCGATGGCGTGGAAGCGGCTATCGAGCATATCAATCACTACGGCTCGCACCACAGCGAAACGATCCTTGCCAGTGATCCGGCAGCAGTCGAAGCCTTCCTCAACGGCATTGATTCAGCAGTGGTTTACGCCAACGCCTCCACCCGGTTTACCGATGGCGGCGAGTTCGGTATGGGCGCAGAAATCGGTATTTCCACCGATAAACTCCACGCCCGCGGCCCCATGGGGGTCGATGAGCTGGTAACTTACAAATATATTGTGCGCGGCAATGGACAAATCCGCTGAAACAACTTCAATGCTGCGTCCGGCAAGGATCATCACGCTGGGCTGCCGGCTCAATCAGGCCGACAGCGCACTGCTGACTGACCGGCTGCGCCAACATGGGTATTTTCTGCAAAAAGATGATGACCGCTCCGTTCCGGAACTGATCATCATCAACAGCTGCGCCGTGACCGCAGCGGCGGCCGCCAAAAGCCGTCAGGCGGCCCGGCGGATGCAGTCGCTCTACCCGGCGGCCCGGATCGTTTTTACCGGCTGTGCCGCCGAAGTCGATACCGATAATATCCGGCAGGAAAACTGGCTGAAGCTGGGCAATACGCAAAAACGCACGCTTATGGAGCTGCTCGCAGCGAATCAAACTCCGGCCATCAAACGCAGCCGGGAAGCTGTGCCAGAGAATTTTGCCGAAAAAGCTCACGGGCTGTTTCCGCACCGTACCCGGGCATTTATAAAAATTCAGGAAGGGTGCGATAATTTCTGCACCTACTGCATCGTGCCGTACACCCGGGGGCCCTCCCGCTCGCGCCAATTTTCTGAAGTCATTGCCGACTGCCGTCAGGCCATCGAAGCCGGGGCACCGGAAATCATTCTGACCGGGGTCAACACCTGCAACTATTGCGATGACAACAAAAATCTTTGCGATGTGATCACCACCTTGTGCGAAACGATCCCCGGCAAGTGGCGGCTGCGCTTGAGTTCAACCGAACCGGCTCTGGACAATCTGATGCTGCTGGAAACCATGGCCCGCTATCCGGAAAAGGTCTGCCGCTTTTTGCATCTGGCCCTCCAGCACGGCAGCGACAGCGTACTCAAACGCATGAACCGGCACTACACGACCGCCGACTTTGCCCGTTTTGTCCAAACTGCCCGGCAGCTGATACCCAATATCCATTTGGGGACCGATATAATTGCCGGATTCCCCGGCGAAAGCGATGAAGAATTTGCCGAAAGTCTGGAATTTGCCCGGCAGATGAACTTTGCCAACATGCATGTATTCAGTTACTCCAAACGCGCCGGAACACCGGCTGCAGCCATGCCCGGTCAGGTGCCGGAAGCAATAAAAAAACTCCGTCATCAACAGTTGGAAGCTTTGAACATACAGCAAAAAAATGCTTTTGCCGAAAGTATGCGCAACCAGATCGTGCCGGTGATTTTTGAAACCATCGACCGCCACAATCAGGCCCACGGCTGGAGCGATAACTACATTGCAGTCACCCGTCCGGCCAATGAAGTAACTCTATCGCAGATAATCGACGTCAAATTCTGAAAAAAATCACAGTTCTGACTTGAAAAAGAACCGCTTTTGTGGTATGTTAAACCGATTCAGCAAAATCACGTTACTTTTGTAATACAAAGGATGAAAAAATGGCTATTTCTATCAACAGTCTGCCCGGATTCGTTGACCTGCAGGTCAATGGTTTTCTGGGGGTCGATTACTCCGCCGAAGGTCTGACGCTGGAAAAGGTGCTGATGACCGCCCGGGAAATTTACAAACGCGGTACCGCCGGATTCCTCGCTACCGTGATCACCTCCAGCGAAGAAATCTACGAAAAAAACCTCGGGATCATCGCCGATGCTATGGAAGATCCCGAAGTCGGTCACGTTATTCTGGGTATCCACGCCGAAGGGCCGTTCCTGAGCGATCAGCCCGGTGCCGTGGGTGCGCACAACCCCAAATATGTGCAGAAACCCACCGCCGAATTTTTCGACAAAATGATGAAGTGGAGCCGCAATACCATCAAGGTCATCACCATTGCTGCCGAAAGCGAAGGGGCTGCCGAATTTACCAAATATGCCGTCAGCAAGGGCGTGGTCGTTTCGCTGGGGCATCATCTGGCCACCTTTGAAGATGTGCAGCGTTGCGCCGCTGCCGGTGCCAGCTGGCTTACTCACCTGGGCAACGGCTGCCCCAACAGCATCGACCGTCACCGCAACCCCATCTGGGCCGGTCTGTGCGAAGACGGCGTGATGGCCGGTTTGATCACCGATGGCCACCACCTGCCCCCGCCGGTAGTCAAGGCTATGATCCGGGCCAAGGGCGTGGATAATGTTATTTGCGTAAGCGACGCTTCCCCCATCGCCGGTATGCCTCCGGGGGTGTACGAAACGCTGGGCAACTACGCAGTGCTGGAAGAAAATGGTCTGCTGCACAACCCCGAAAAGAAATGCCTGGTCGGTTCTTCGGCCACCATTCTGCAGTGCGCCAACGTCGTAGCCGGTTTGAACGCTTTCACGCCGGAAGATATTGTGCAGATGTGCTTTATCGCTCCGCTGAAAAAGATCGGCATCGATCCGGAAGCATTTGCCGCCAAACTCCCGGCCAAATACGCCTGGAACGGCAGCAGCTTTGCTGCGATCTGAGCAAGGTAATTGCCAATATGCTCCGGCAGGTGAATGTTCTTGCCGGAGCTTTTTTTAACGCTTTAACCAGGTATCAAATCATGAAAATCAACGACATAGCTGTGCAAGATGCCGAGCATATCAAATTGATCCTCGCCCGGGTCATGGCCGGAGCAGAGGAATACGCCATATTGGAACGGGACGCCAGCAACTTTCTGCAAACCGATGGTTACGGTCTGGAATACAAAAATCCAGCCGGTTTGTACCGGGCGGAACAAAGCGAATTTACTCAGGAAGAGCTTACCGAAGTATTCCTCAATTACTACAACGGCGGCAACGCTTATATCAACGCCTACAACTGGCAGGAAGTGCCGGGATTTTCGGATTGGCAGGAGCCGGAAACCGAAGCAACGCCGCCGGCCCGGACCTTGCGTGAAAAAATCCACCGTCTGTTCGGACTTTAAGTACTTCTGCCAGACAGAAACTTCAACTCTGAACCTTGAAACTGTACTCCCCGGCCGCCAGCAGCATAGCCTCCCGGCCGGGCAGTTGTACATCTGCAGAAGTTCCGGCAGGAATGGCAAAACGGTACTCGATCGCCCCGGCCGTACGTTTCCAGGCGGATTTGATCAAGCCGCAGGGGGAATCATACTGCAAAGACAACTCCTGCAGCGTTCCGCCCGGCTGTGGAGCCAGCTTAAACTTCCGGAAGCCCGGATATTCCCACTCCGGTTGGATACCCGCTGCCGTCTGATACACCCACGCTGCCGCCGCCCCATAAGCATAATGGTTGAAGCTGTTCATACCAATATCAGCGAATCCGTCCGTTTGATTCCAACTGTTCCAGCGTTCCCAAATCGTAGTTGCGCCCTGCGTTACCGGATAAAGCCATGACGGGCAACGGGTGGACTCCAGCAAACTATATGCCAAATCCAGCTCGCCGTGACTGCTTAATGCCGTCAGCAGCAGCGGCGTACCCAAAAATCCGGTAGTCAGATGGCCATGCTGGCGGATATTACCGGTCAACAGCCGGACAGCATCAGTTATTTGCTCCGCTTCCAGCAGCTCCAAGGCCAAAGCCATCGCCGCTGCGCATTGACTTTTTTCCCGTAAACATCCGGAATCATCCAGAAAATGACGCTGAAAATACTTTCTGGCCAACGCCGCATGTTCCTGCATACGAACAAGATTTTTTTCGTCATCCAACGCCCGGGCGATGCGGACAGCCAACACAGCTGTATGGGCAAAATACGCACTTGAAATAAATTCAGCGCTGGTCGGATCATCCACATTCAGCCAATCTTTGAAGCGGGCATGACTGCACACATTGCGCCGTTTAAGATCATTGGCCTGATAATCGATCCACTGGTAGACCGCCGGAGCATTTTCGCTCAACAACTGCTTATTGCCGTAATATAAATAGAGGTTGTAAGGTATGACTACCCCCGCATCGCTCCAGCCGGAATTGCCGTACGAACTTGACAAATCGTTGTAAGGATAGCAAGGCGCATAATCCGGGAAACGTCCATCATTGGAGCGGCAAAGCCGTAGATCCGTCAGATATTTCCGGAAAAACGCTGCACTGTGCATGTTGAACAACGCCGTCGGAGCAAAAACCTGCGCATCGCCCGACCAGCCGCGCCGTTCATCCCGCTGCGGACAATCCGTGGGAATATCAAGGAAATTACTGCGCTGGCTCCACAACACGTTGTCCATAAATTTATTCAGCAATTTATTGGAACACTCGAACCGGCTGCAAACCGTCAAATCACTGTGCAGAACGACCGCTTTGACGGAAAAATCTTCCACGCCGGAAATTTCCAGATAGCGGAATCCGTAAAAGGTAAATTCCGGCTCAAAGGTAAATTCCCCGCCGGGCGCAATGATCACGGTTTCCGCCCGGGCTCTCCGCAGATTTTCGATATAAAGCGCACCGTCATCATGCAGCATTTCGCCATGTTTGATCACTACTTTAGTGCCACGCCCGGCCCGGAAAGTTATGCGCTCCCGACCCGACAGATTCTGGCCGAAATCCACTATAAAACTCTCTCCGTAACGCTTGATCGATACCGGTTCCAATTCCATGATCCGCCGCACCGGCAGATTATTGCCCGGCTCCAATTTCAGTGGAATTTCAAACTCTTTCAGCCACTGTGACGGCTCTCCATCCTCTTTGGTGGCGTCAAAATATTCGCCCAGATAAATATCGCTGCAGCAGCGCCCGGTCTGGCAGAACGCCTGCCAATCCTGACGGTTGCTCCAACACAGCAACTTCCATGGCGACTCCGGCGTGCGCTGAGTTTCCAGCCGCAAAATAAAGGCATCCTGAGTAACATAAAACGGCCGGTCATAATTGATCCCGGTACTGGCGATCAAACCGGAATGCCAGCCGCCGGCCAATTCAACGCTGAGCTGATTAATCCCCGGCTGCAGCAGCGACTCTACACAATAAGTTTGATAGATCGCCCGGCGGGAAAAATCCACTGCGCCCGGAGTCAAAACATCTTCAGTAACGTTCCGGCCGTTGATTTTTACCGAGTAAAGACCTAACGCACTGATATACAATCGGCTCCGGCTTTTGTCAATCCATTCCGGAGCATCAAAAGCAGTCCGGAAAAGCGACGTCGGCGCCCCAATATTACCGGGGTTGCACGCATCGCTGAGCCAATACGCCGGCTGCCAGGAAAAATCATCCGCCAAAGCACTTTCAAAGGTCGATTCAGCTTTGCCGTCAGCATTTTCCACGCTCCAGAAATATTGCTGCTGCGCCTGCGGTATCCATTCTGAGCAATAAGGCGAATCGACCGCTTCGAGCGAATCAAAAACCATGGAGCCATGCATATCAAATATCCGCAAATGCCCGGCGGGCCCCTGCCAGGAAAACCCCACCGGACGTACGGCGATCCCATACGGCTGCGGCATATATTCACATTCCAGCCGCTGAAAAATTTCAATAGCCATAATAGAATTTTTTCAATTAAATATTATCATCAAAATACGCCCCGAAACACCATATCGATGCATTATTCTGCAGCGTCCGGTCAGCCGCATTATTCTTGACATGACCGCCCAAATGCAAAGTGTTGATCACATTGGGATGGATAGGCGTGGTCTGATCGATACTGCTGATTTTCATCAAATATTTTATGGCACTCAAATGCACATCGTGCTGAATGACATTGCCGGGATCATCCGTCCCAACCAGACAGCGGGTTTTGGCATCGCCGCCGGCAGTGCGGCCGATCCGCAGATAATTTTTCGGGTCGTTGCTCTCTTTGGCAATACTGGCTGCCGAATGATTCATAAACATATAACTGGTATAATTATATTTATCGCTGTCACGGAACACGTTGCCGAACAACACGGCATCGCTGGGGCATTTATAATAGTGTTCGACCACTTCATTTTCCATCAATTCTGATTGCTCGCTGCCGAAATATCCGCCAAAAATCAGCAGTCCGGGCGTACTGTGCCGTGGATAAAGACTCGCTGACGCATAATAAACTGAACGGTAGAGTTCCCCTTCCGAACCATGATTGCGGGGTACCGGAATAAAATCTTTATTATCCCCGGCATACATAAGCGTTGCCGCCCCGCATTGTTTGAGTTTGCCAACGCAATTGGCACTGCGGGCCCGTTCCCTGGCCGCCGACAAAGCTGGCAGCAGCATGGCCGCTAAAATGGCAATAATAGCAATCACGACCAGAAGCTCAATCAAAGTAAAACTTTTTTTCATGGCAATTCTCCTTTATTTTACCCGGTCAATAACTGCTATTTCACCGGTTTTCAATTTTACAGATACATAATTTTTACCATCTTTGACCACCTGCGGAAATTCCCGCCGGGTGCGCAACCCATCCTGATTGTAAAAGCGCACCGCCAGTTTGGATGCATCCCCGAACCCGAAATGCCCGCTGACCGCCGTAACGATCTTATTTTCGCCAATGACCACCCCCCGGCGCATTTCCCGATACGCAATGGGCCACATGGCCGAAACCGGATTATCATCCTGACGATGCTTGTACGCTGTGTGATAAGGTGACGTAGTCAGCCCTTCGTATAACGCCCGCAATGTCTGCAGCTCCAGCTTGTTGGAAAGCGTCCGCTGCAAGCCCATCGGACACGGCGCCAACTGGCCGCGGGTCAGCTGATCCGGGTAGCCGCACTCCGTAAAACGTATCGGCACGATGTCGTTAATCTGATTCATGGTCGAAGCTGTAAAGTTATTGCGGTTGGCCCGGACAAACAACCCTTTGCTGTGGATCTTCTTAACTAAATAGATCAAAAAGTCCTGACTCAAAAGCTGATAAGAACCTTTAACGGCCTGCAGACTGCCGTCAGCTTCCCGGATGTCGCCGCTGACCCCGTCATATTGATTGTAAGTATA
The DNA here is from genome assembly GCA_015061575.1 of Lentisphaerota bacterium. GTDB lineage: Bacteria > Verrucomicrobiota > Lentisphaeria > Victivallales > Victivallaceae > SIG78. The sequence goes on along the minus strand of SUWF01000029.1, from coordinate 10,307 downwards.
GTAAGCATCCGCCCCTTCCATATAATCAAAGTAAATGCCGTCAACTTTCCACACATCGATCATGCGGTCGATATTTTTTTCCACCATCTTGCCGAACTCGTTATTCCGGCTCGGGATATAGAAGCGGCAGCCGCCCTCCGTCGGGTAAGTACCATTTTTATTGATGATTACCAAGTCTTTAAACCGCTCCTGATCGGCCGCACAAATATTGCTGAAATATATCGCCATATAGCTGGCCATGATCTTGAGTTGAGGATGGAGCTTGCGGATGCTGTCAATGATTTGGAGTTTTTCCTGTTCATACTCCAAATTGCCCTCCACAGCTGTACCCCACAGCGAACGGCCCTTGAAAGTATTGAAAATACTGACCGTATCCACCCCGAACTTGGGCTTCCAATTCGCTGCCACCGGCTTGAGGATATGATTCCAGATGCAGCCGTTGACCTCCGGACTTTGCAATTTCCAGGCATGGCGGACGTTATTGACAAAACGCATATAACCGCCCTGATTGACCGGGAAGATCTGCCACACCAGCTTAACACTCTTGCGGGGAGCCAAAACCAGCTGCTGATCACGCAGTTCCATATCCCGCCCATTCTGGAAAACACTTCCATGGAGCCGCAATATATCATCATAAGGCGTCACCCCGATACCGGAACCGTCAGCAGCTTCGGCAAAAGCAGTGGGATTTTCCGGCAGATTGCTCTGTGCATTTTGTCCCGGCTCCACTTTCAATCCGGATAAATAGATATGCGCCCGATTTTTCATGCGGATGATATGCCGGATGAAAACCGGCTGTTTTTCATCGGTCGTATTGGTGATTGTATCGCTGATTTCCAGATAATTTTCATGCGCAGCAATGTTGCGTTCGACCCGGTAAAAACTGCCGGCAGCGGCCAATTCAACTGCACCGTCAGCAGCGGATTTTTTCTGCACTTTCCACTCATTCTGGGCCGTGAACGGCCGGGGGAAACCATTCTGACTCTTGACCTTGTTGGGGTAGGAAAAACGGGAGATCACCTGATACTGTTTTTTGCCCACCCGCACCGTCAGCAAGCCTTGCGGCGTAACGTTATACGAAAAATCTTCCCGCCAATTTCTGATCGGCTCCACATAGGGCATTTGCTGATTAAGTTCCTCTAATTCAGCCAGCCAGAACGGCTGCGGCTTGGATATTTTCTGCGTACTGCTGTAAACTTTTACATCCTTGATTTCCAAAGTCAGCGGCGCCTTGTTGCCCATGGCTTCCACCGCATCTTGGGTGAGCAAATTGTAGATCGTCACGGTGTTTTTGCCTTCCGTAATCATACCGCTAAGGTCAAAAACAAAGTGTTTGCGGCTGAAACCGGGACTGCGGTAAGCATACTTTTTACTGTCGATCAAATCAAAATCCGGCGAATAGACCAGCCCGTAAGCATCGCCGCCATTTTTCAAAATAATATCTTCATAAAGCCGTCCGGTTTTACGAGTTTCGTAATTCCAGCGCGGTGCCCGCCAACGGCCGGCCTCGCCGGTTTTACCATTGGCCCGACGGAACTCGATCGGACAATTGACCATCCGATCCGCCGGGATCGGTTTATCATTAATGTAGACAGTCATGGCAGTGGCATTGTGTCCGGACAGCTCCGGAAAATCGATCCGCCCGTCAAACTCCAGCCGGATAAATTTATTCTGCATATCCTGTTTGGTCAAATCAAACTGCATTTGCCAATGCTTTTGCCGTTCCAGCCGGGTTCCGGAGGCCTTCTGCAAAATAGTTTCTCCGGCCGCCCCACTCAAGCCAATGCTCAGCAGCACTGCCGCATATAATGCGATCCTCAGTATTTTCATTTATCTGCACTCCTTTATAAGTTTTTCTGATTCAGCAATGTATCCAATAATAAATATACTGTTTTTTTTAGCATAAACCTTAACATTTGCAACAAAAATTAGCACAAAATCAACAAATCTGTATTTAATAATTGGCAATCGCCGTCATAACAGGCTATATTAGCAGCAACTTGAACAGAAAGTTAATAACAATGCGGCAAACTCTACAGGCAAAAAGTTTTTTCTTTGACCGGATGCTGCCGGTGCGGATCATTTATACCCGCCACAGCGAAGCAGCGGATTGGCACTCGCATGAGTTCAGCGAAATTGCGATCATCCTCAATGGCAGTGCCGTTTACGAAACTGATTTCTGTACATCTTCCGTGCAGGCTGGTGACGTGCTGGTCATGCCCGCCGATGGAGTTCATAAATTCCACAGCGAAGTGGATATTGAGCAATACAATATACTTTTTCAATTTGAAAAACTGCCGGTTCCCAGCCGGGATATAACCCGCCATCCGGGTTTTTCTTCGCTGTTCCACTTAAATCCGGAATATTGCCGCCAAATGCAGTATTATCCCCGGTTCCGGATCGAATCCGCTCAGGAGCTTGAGCAGATCAAAACCATGCTGAATATGGCTTATCAGGCGCAGGAGCAAAAGCAAACTGGCTACGCCCTCACGGTTTACGGCACATTTCTGCTGCTGATTCCCATTCTGCTGGAAAATTACCAGCGCACCGTTCCCCAGTCCGGCACCGTCCGCTCTCCGGAACGTCTGGCCGACTGTCTTGATTACATGAAGCACAATTTCCGCAAGCCGCTGCACAATATTCAGCTGGCCGCAGTAGCTAAGATGGCGCCCGCCAGTTTTGTCCGTCATTTCCGGGGAGCCACCGGGTGTACCCCACTGGAATATTTGATCAGAATGAGGCTGGACGAAGCAAGTTTTCTCTTATTGAATTCCCAGTTAAGTATTGCCGAAGTTGCCCAGCAATCCGGCTTTGACGACAGCAACTACTTTTCCCGCCTGTTCCGGCGCAAAAACGGCCTCTCGCCCCGAGAATACCGCCAGCAGCAAAAATCCGCCGCAACTGACGGTAAATAATTTTCTCATTGCGAAAAAAAACGGAACTGTCTTTAGAACAGCTCCGTTTGTCAATATCTTTTAAGCCGATTATCAGAATCCGCTGCGGCCATGCAGACGGCCCTTACGCAAGAAACCTTCATAATTGCGCATCGTCAGGTGCGATTCGAGCTGGCTCATGGTATCCAGCGTGACCCCAACCATAATGAGCAGACTGGTTCCGCCAAAGAGCGACGCCACCAAAAACGGTATGTGCAGACTGTTGGCCAGCAGCATCGGGAACAAACTCAACGCCATCAGGAACACTGCTCCGCCAAAAGTCACCCGGGTCATGGTCGAATCCAGGAAGTCAGCCGTGGGCTGGCCGGGACGGATGCCGGGAATATAACCGCTTTCCCGCTTGAGGTTTTCCGAAATCTGCAGCGGATTGAACTGCGTGGCCACCCAGAAGAAATTGAACGCCATGATCAACAAACCGTAGGTGATCAAATACCCGCCCGCATCGTAGTTGAACCAGCTGGCCAGCGTGGTCCAGTTGAAGTATTCAAAAACCGGACGGGGGATCATCATGATCGCACCGGCAAAAATGATCGGCATCACCCCGGCAAAATTAACCTTCAACGGCAGGTAAGTCGCACCACCCTGCACCTGATTGCCAATGCTCTTGCGCGCCATCTGCACCGGCACCCGGCGCATCCCCTGGCAAAGCATGATCGTAGCAGCAGTGACCACCGCAAAAACCAGCAGCAATATCAGCAAATGCACCGGCTTGAAACTGGCTGCGCCGGTGCTCTGGCTGGTCGCCATCTGGAAAAGCTGCACTACTGCCGACGGCACCTTGGAGATAATATTGATCGTAATGATGATCGATACACCATTACCGATACCACGTTCAGTGACCTGTTCGCCCAGCCACATAAAAATCATCGTCGTGCAGGTCAAAACCAACACCGTCATGATCATGAACACTCCGGGATTGCCCCAGAACAGCGGTTCAGAAGGCATCTGACCGAACAATTTTGCCGGATTGATCATCGCCATAGCCGCCAACACACCCTGCACCAAACAGACCAATATGGTCAGATAGCGGGTATACTGGCTGATTTTGGCCCGGCCGGTTTCACCGTCACGGGAGATCTTTTCCAAAGCCGGAACCACCGGAGTCAAAAGCTGAAGGATGATCGATGCCGTAATGTAAGGCATGATCCCCAACACCCCCAGCGCAAACTGCTGCAGTGCACCGCCGGAAAAGATATCCAGCATATCCATGATACCGCCGCCGGTGGCACTCCCGGCCTGAAACTGCGTCAGATAATTTTTCAACGCCACCGAGTTGACCCCGGGACACGGAATATTATCCGCCATACGGACCAAAACAATAATCCCGGCAGTAAAAAGAAGACGACTACGCAATTCCTTGATATGAAGGACGTTCCAAAAGGCTTTCAACATTGCAGCTTTTTCCTTGTTAAATATATGGTTAATTTTAATAAATCATACTCGCCAATATAACACATCAACAGTAACTTTGCAAATGTCTTATATAAACTTTACCCGAAAAACTCGGATCGTTTCGTATCAGTTCCCACCGGAGCCGATACGAAACGACCCGGGAAAAACCCGGATCGTAAAAAAAGCTTCGTCAGCCTTCGATGCAGCTGCCGCCGGCAGCTTCGATCTTGGCTTTGGCAGCCGCCGAGAACTTGGCAGCTTTGACGGTCAACGCTTTGGTGATATCGCCATTGGCAAGCACCTTCAGCGGCATCGCTTTTTTGCCCAGCAGACTCTTGGCACGCAAGCTGGCTTCATCGACAGTTTCGCCGGCGTTATAGTTAGCTTCCAGCACCGAGAGGTTCACCAGTTCGAACACCTTGTGATCAGGGCTGTTGAAACCACGTTTCGGCAAACGGCGGAACAGCGGGATCTGGCCCCCTTCAAAGAAGGGACGGATGGTCGTACCGGTACGGGACTTCTGACCTTTTTCACCACGGCAGGCGGTTTTACCCATGCCGGAGCTGTCACCACGGCCCACGCGCTTGCGGGATTTCACCGCACCCGGAGTATTGGCAATTTCATGCAATCTCATTTTATTACCTGAATTGAGTCAGCGTAAATTATTCTTTTGGATATTTCTGCCTCGCTTTCACTCTTAATCGACAGAAACATCAATAAATTGCTTTCCCGCCTTGCAGCAGGAAAGCAATCCACTCAGTCATTACAGAGTATCGATGCCGCGCTTGGCGAGCACGTCTTCCTTGGTCGAAAGACTCTGAAGTGCCTTGAAAGTGGCCTTGGCCACGTTCGAAGCATTGGATGCACCCAAACTCTTGGCCAGCACGTCCTGCACACCGGCGAGTTCGAGAATGGCACGCATCGCACCACCGGCGATCAAACCGGTACCGCTGGACGCGGGACGCATCAGCACCTGGGCACCGCCAAAGCGGACTTCCACCGGATGCGGCAGCGTGGTGCCGACAAGCTTGACATCCATAATATTCTTGCGGGCCGCTTCGCCACCCTTGCGGATAGCATCAGAGACTTCGTTAGCCTTGCCGAAGCCATAGCCGACCCGGCCTTTACGGTTACCGACCACAACCAGCGCACCAAAGCTGAAGTTCTTGCCGCCCTTCACGACCTTGGCACTGCGGTTGATGCAGATGACGCTTTCTTCGAATTCGCTCTGCACATGATCTTCGGCCTTGAAATTTTCACGTTTAGCCATATCTAGCAAAGCCTTTCTTAGAACTTGAGTCCGTTTTCACGGGCGGCTTCGGCAATCGCCTTCACCCGGCCGTGATACTGAAAACCGGAACGGTCGAAAACAACTTCGGTAATGTTGGCCGATTTTGCTTTTTCCGCCGCCATCTTGCCGAGCAGAGCCGCACCGGCCATGTTCGGTTTGCCATTTTCCGCCTTGAAAGTGGCATCCAGCGTCGAGGTCGCCGCCAAGGTCTTGCCCGCTACATCATCGATGAACTGGCAGTAGATGTTGTTGGCAGTAACACTGACACAAAAACGCGGACGTTCCGCAGTTCCGGAAATCTTCTTCCGGATACGCAGGTGGCGCTTCACGCGTCTAGCTTTATTATCACAATTCGCCATAATAAATTTTTTACCTTGATTTTAAGAATTAACCGACCGTTTTACCTTCCTTGATCGTTATGTGTTCATCCACATAACGAACGCCCTTGCCCTTGTAGGGTTCCGGCGGACGGTAACCGCGGATCGTGGCAGCGGCCTGACCGACCATCTGCTTATCCGCACCGGTGATGATAATGGTGTTGTTTTCACCCATGGTGATGGTCAGACCTTTCGGGATCTGATACTCAATCGTGTGGGAGAATCCCAGGTTGAGCACCAATTTGCTGCCCTGAACCTGAGCTTTGTAACCAACACCGACGATCTGCAGCTCCTTCTTGAAGCCGGTCGTCAAACCAATGACCATATTCTGGATCAGCGCACGGGTCAAACCCTGCATGGCACTGGATTCCAGCGTTTCCTTCTTCTGCTTGACGATAACTTCGGTGTCGGTAATTTCGACATCCACAATCGCCGGCAGAGCAAAGGACAGCTTTTCTTTGCCTTCCGCAGTCACAACGCCGTCTTTGACCGACACCTTGATCCCGGCAGGAATAGCAACAGGTTTTTTACCAATTCGAGACATTGTATTTGCCCTTCTGCTTAAATTACCAGACGTACAGCAGAACTTCGCCGCCCACGTTGGCTTCCTTGGCCTTGCGGCCGCTCAGAATGCCATTGGGGGTGCTCAGCACCACAGTACCCAGTCCGCCGCGAACTTTCGGAATATCCTTGCAGGTGCAATGGATACGGCAGGACGGCTTGCTGACCCGCTGGATGCCTTCGATCACCGGTTCACCCTGATAATATTTCAGAGTAACACTCAGGATGCGTTTGGCTCCATCTTCGAGAACCGCAAAGTCACTGATGTAACCCTCTTCCTTGAGCACAGCTGCAATGGCAGCCTTCTCCTTGGAACTGGGCATTTCGATTTTCTTAAGCCCTGCTGCACCGGCATTGCGTACCCGCGTGAGCATATCGGCAATCGGATCTTGCATACTCATTTTGCGTGTTCCTTTCTCACCAGCTGGCCTTGGTTACGCCCGGAATACGGCCGGAGGAGGCCAATTCACGGAAACAAATACGGCAGAGCTGGAACTTGCCAATATAAGCGCGCGGGCGTCCGCAGTTCTTGCAGCGGGTGTATTCCCGAACCTTGAACTTGTTGGGCCGTTCGCTCTTGACAATCAGACTTTTCTTAGCCATAAAAACTTATCTCCTCACGCTTATTCCCCGAAAGGAACTTCCAGCATAGTTAAGAGTTCACGGGCTTCAGCATCAGTCTTGGCGGTGGTGACCATCGCAATATTGATGCCAAGCGGATATTTCAGTTTGTCAGCATCGACTTCGGTGAACACCGACACGTCGGACAAACCGACGTTGTAGTTGCCAACCCCGTCAAAACCCTTGCTCGAAATCCCACGGAAGTCACGCACACGCGGCAGAGCGTTGTGTACGAAACGATCGAGAAATTCATACATCCGGTGGCCGCGCAGCGTCACCATAACCCCCACGGGCATACCCACGCGGAGCTTGAAGTTAGCTACGTTCTTATGAGCCTTGGTGATCACCGGGCACTGACCGGCAATCGCCGCAAGATGCTTCTTTGCTTCGCCGAAAGCATCGCGTTCGGCAGTGGATTTCAGACCGGTGCTGATCACAATCTTCGTGAGCTTCGGAATCTGCATCACGTTCTTGTAACCGAGCTTGCTCTGCAGAGCGCCGCGGACTTCATCCTTGTATTTTTTCATCATGTCTGGCATAAATTACCTCACTTCACTTCCGCAGCATCTTCCGCAATGCGGTTGACATTGGAAACGTGAACCGAAACCGAACGCTGCACACGGCCGCCGTTCGGGTTGGCCTGACTCTTCTTAACCGTGCGCATACCGATACTGCCGGCCTTCGCTTCGGAAAGATTAGCAAAATTCAGCACGACACGGTCATTCTTGGTCAAAACAGCCTCAATAGTGGCTTCTTCGCCCTTGAATTTGCCGGTGTTGACCAGCACCTTGTCGCCTTTTTTGACGTGATATTTCTTCATTACAGCACCTCCGGGGCCAGCGAAATGATCTTCATGAAATCCTTTTCGCGCAGCTCACGGGCGACAGGTCCGAAAATACGGGTGCCGACCGGGTTCTTCTGTTTGTCAATGATCACCGCCGAGTTGCTGTCAAAACGCAGGTAGGAACCGTCAGCACGACGGATCGGAGCCTTGGTGCGGACGATGACCGCATCAACAACCTGACCTTTTTTGACCGTACCATCCGGAAGAGCTTCCTGCACGGCTGCCTTAACGATATCGCCGATGTGCGCGATCTTCTTGCCCTGACCGAGCACAGTGACCGCCATAATCGACTTGGCACCGGAGTTGTCGGCAACTTCCAATTTGGTTTGCATCTGAATCATGATTAGTTCACTCCAGAGTTAAATCAATTGGCATTTGCGATGATTTCAACCAGACGCCAGCACTTGTTCTTGCTCAACGGACGGGTTTCTGCAATCCGGACCGTATCGCCTTTCTTGGCGGCGTTGTTCTCATCGTGGGCGGTGAACTTCTTCTTGAAGCTGACTACCTTCTTATACAGCGGGTGGGGAGTACGGCGCTGAACTTCGACCACAATGGTCTTGTCCTGCACATCGCTTACCACGACGCCGACGCGTTCCTTACGGTTTCCGCGCTTGCTGGTATCTTCACTCATAGTTACTTACCCTGTTTCAGTTAGCCGCACGACGGGTGGTTTCGGTCAAGAGCTGCGCAATTTCGCGACGCACCTGACGCACCCGGGCGGATTTTTCCAGCTGACCGGTGGTCGCCTGGATCGCCAGAGTCAGCTTTTCACGACGCAAATCGTTCAGCATGCTGACGATTTCGGCATCGGACATTTCACGGATTTTCGAGGTCTTCATCTTAGAGATCTCCCTTCGTCAGAAACTTGCAGCGCAAGCAAAGCTTGTTGGCCGCACGGGCCATGGCTTCACGAGCGACAGTTTCACTGCAGCCTTTGACTTCAAAGAGCACCCGACCCGGCAGCACCGGGGCGAACCAGCCTTCGACGTTACCCTTTCCCTTACCCATACGCACTTCCAACGGTTTTTTCGTGAAAGGCTTGGCAGGAAACACACGAATCCAGACCTGACCCTTACGGTCCAGGTGGCGGTTGATCGCAATACGCGCCGCTTCGATCTGGTTGTTGGTGATGTAACCACGGGTGACAGCCTGAAGACCAAAGTCACCGAAGTCAACCTTATTACAACTGGTGGCAACGCCGGCAATACTACCGCGCTGCACCTTTCTGTACTTTGTTCTTTTTGGCATTAACGGCATAATCTTGTTCCTCCATGCCTTCCTTGTGGCAGATCCACACCTTCACGCCAATTTTACCGGCGGTGGTGTTTGCTTCTACAAAACCATAATCAATGTTGGCCTTCAACGTGTGCAGCGGCACCCGGCCTTCTTTGTACTGTTCAGTACGGGCCAGTTCCGCGCCGCCGAGACGGCCGGCACAATTGATCTTGATACCATCCACACCCATATCCATGGCCTGCTGGATGGCGCGCTTCATCGCGCGACGGAAACCGATACGGCGTTCAAGCTGCATAGCCACGTTTTCAGCTACCAGCTGAGCGTTGGTTTCGGCACGCTTGATTTCATTGACATCCACGGCAATGTCGCGGATATCCTTACATTCGACCATCTTCATGACGTCCTGACGGAGTACATCAAGCTCCTGGCCTTTCTTGCCGATCAGCATACCCGGACGGGCGGCGAAAATCGTGATCCGGACCCGGCTGGCAAAACGCTCGATCTGAATACGGGCGATGGCAGCGGCCGCAAATTTTTCTTTGATAAACTTGCGGATTTTCAGGTCTTCATGGAGCCACTTACCGAAAAGAGCCTTACCGGCGAACCAGCGCGATTCCCAGCTACGGGTAAGCGCAGTTCTCAAACCGATTGGATTTACTTTTTGTCCCACAATAAACCTCTTTTGATTAATCAGCCAGAATGATTTCGAAATGACTGGTACGTTTCCGGATACGGCCCGCGGATCCGCGTGCTTTAGGACGGAAACGACGGATGATCGGCCCCGGGCTGACCAACGCAGCCTTGACAGTGAGCTTGGCACGGTCAAGGTTTTCATTGTTCTCGGCGTTTGCCACCGCAGAACGAAGGGTCTTGCCCAGCAAAACAGCCGCCTTGCGCGGACTCAAGTCCACGATTGCCAAGGCCTCCGTAACGGGTTTGCCCTGAATAACGCGCGCCACATGGCGGGCCTTTTCAGGAGAAATCCGCACGTTTCTGGTTAATGCTCTGACTTCCATAGTTTTTTTATT
>SUWF01000081.1 GCA_015061575.1 Lentisphaerota bacterium | reverse complement strand
TTTCAGCGTAAAGCCGTCATAAAAAACAATACGGTTATTTTTCCTGTACCGTAAATACATTCAGCAATAAAATCACATATTTTCAACACTCATTATCAAAGCATTTTTTATGACATTAAAAATCACATTTTGCGTAGGACAACGGTTTGTAAAAATATTTTCCCTTGCTATATTAAATCTCCGCTGGAGCAACAGCACTGCCGCATTGCAGATAACCAGTGGAGAAACAAATGAATTTCATCAAAAAGATACTGGGCGCAAAATTCCTTTTGTGCCGTAACAGGAATAGTGTTCCGGTCAATCCCGATCAGGAAATCTTTGCTGATCGGAACAACAGTGCCGATATGTTGAAAGGTATTCTGCCGGAAGAAGTCAGAACCATCGCCTGTATCGCTCCTGGGTCCTACCCCGGAGGCGAAAGTTATCCCCGCGGCATCAAGCTGCTTGAACAAGCTGGCTATAAGGTCAAAGTCATGCCGCACGCTTTTGAAAGACCTGCAAAGGGACAGACTTCTACCAGATTGGAAAGCCGCCTGAAAGATTTTTATGCCGCATGGCTCGATCCCGAAGTTGATATGATCCTCTGCATACGCGGCGGCACCGGCTGCGGCGAACTTATGAGCAAAATCGATTGGCAGAACCTTCCTCAACGGCATGAACTTTATTTTCAGGGGTACAGCGATGTTACCATGATCCTCTGTGCTTTGTTGAAACGCAATTACGGTCATCCGGTCGCCGGAGCAATGGTAAGTTCGCTCCAGGGGCTTATACCTGATGCGCTGGCAGCCATGCACAATATGCACCACAATTGTCAGGTTGGACCGGTGGATGTAATACCTCTGGTTCCGGGCGATTGCGAAGGATTGCCGCTTGCCGGATTGCTGGCACGTTTGAGCGTGGTGGTCAAAACATCTGACCGTCCGGCAGTCAAAGACCGGATCATCTTTATTGAAAGCGTATCGGCAACTTTACCGGAAATCCGTCAGCAATTCAAAATACTGCTTGATGAAAAATTCTTTGACGGTGCCCGCGGGGTGGTTTTCTGCTGTTTTACCAAAACAGGTGCCGGAGAAAATGATATTGAGGAACTCCTGCAAGAACTTGCCGGACAGATCGGATTGCCGGTTTATATGCGTTTTCCTTTCGGGCATCAGAATATAAGTTATACCATTGACTTTCAGCGTAAAGCCGTCATAAAAAACAATACGGTTATTTTTCCTGTACCGTAAATACATTCAGCAATAAAATCACATATTTTCAACACTCATTATCAAAGCATTTTTTATGACATTAAAAATCACAATTTGCCAACTCGTATGAATTGTATTAGCAGATATTTCTGGTTATATTACTCGCAAAAATGCATGCGATCATAAAAAAAATAAGGAGTTTGTTATGAGTCCGATGATCCATCAGGCACAACCGGTTTTTGCTGCCGGAACCGTTTTACCCGACAGTTACTATGTTTTTGAAAAAAACTTTGAAGTTCAGCAAATTACCGGTGCGGTGCTGGAAATTGCAGCTGATTCCACTTTTGAGCTGCAGATCAATGGCAAACTGGTTCCGATCCAGCAGTTGGCGGATTTTCCCGACAGCCGCACTTTTTCCAAAATCAACGTTGCTGAATACCTGCAATGCGGCAGCAACATCATCCGCTGCAATGTGCATTATATCGGCGATGCTTTTTTGACTTACCAGCCGGGAGTGCCTTATCTGCAGTTGATCATTTATCAGCAAAGTGAAGTGCTGGTCAAAACTGATCTTTCGTGGCGGTGTGCGCTTGACAGTGCCTATACACAAAACTTGCAGTGCAAACTCACCCGCCAGCTGGGTTTTGTCTATGAATACAATGCCAATGCGCCGGCAACGGTCTGCGAACAGGCGGTGGCAATTGCTCCGGTAAAGGGGGTTCTGGAACTGCGTAAAGTGCCTCAGTTGAATATACTGTCGGCGCCCGAAACATTTCTGCAGAGTTTCGGGGTGCTCAAGCGCTGCAAAGAGGAAGAAACCTTTGCATTAAGTTGTATGCGCGACTTTTGTGCGCCGCGGCGCATTGACGAACTGTTTGCGGAGTTTGACCGGGAGCAGGTTACAGAACTATACACATCCAGACGCTTCAAGCTTTCCGGCAAAGAATTTGCTTTCAAACCGATCGATGAGTTTCCCGGTTGCGACGGCTACTATGTGATCGTGGATCTGCAGAAAGAATCCACCGGCTATATCACTCTGGACTTGACCGCCCCAGCCGGAACGGTGATCGATATAATGCATGGCGAACACCTTGACGATGGCAGAGTACGCAGTTTTGTCGGATTCCGCAATTTTACTGACCGCTATATCTGCCGTGAGGGCCGCAACACATTTACCACCCTGCACCGCCGTTACGGATGCCGCTATATTGAACTGCATATAACAAATGTTTCCGGCGGCAGAACGGCACTCCATTATGTGGGGATGAATCTGCTGGAAGTACCGTTAGACCAACAGGCAGAATTCTGCTGCGAAGATTCCATGATCCTTGCCCACAACCAGCTGGCGATCGACACGCTCAAACTCTGTATGCACGAGCATTACGAAGATTGTCCGTGGCGTGAACAGGGGCTTTATGGCTACGACTCCCGCAATCAGATGCTTTTCGGCTATTATGTGTGGGGTAATTACAACTTTGCAGCGGCAGCACTGGATCTGCTGGGCAAATCTTTTGACGGTGAACGGTATCTTACTTTAACTGCGCCGGGAACGGTCGGCAGGTCGATCCCGGTATTTACCATGGCGTGGATCACGGCAATTTATGAACACATGATGCACTCGGGATCGACTGAACTTTTTGAAAAATACCGCTTGCAGATCGATAAAATTCTGGATCGCGCTTTGAGCGAAAAGGCTCCGGGATGCGACGAACTTTACGCCCCCGGCTCCGGGCCGAAAATCTGGAATTTTTATGAGTGGTGCCGCATGATGAGCCACCTGGATGAGCAGTTGCAATCCCCCTACAACCTTTATCTGGCAGAAGCGTTGCAAGCCGCCGGAGCGATGCACAAATTCACCGGCAGCGCGGAACGCGGAGAATTTTTGCAGGCAACATCGGAAAAAATCGTCAAATCAGTAAAAAAATACTTCTTTGATCCCGCGCTGAACGGCGTTAAAGTTACCACCGGGAGCAATGAACTTTTTGAACATGTTCAGGCGCTCTATTTGACGCATGGCGAACTGGAAACAACTGAACTGGATGCGCTGCTGAATAAATTTGACGGTAAAAACATGCATGAACTGACCTTCAGTGCGTTTTTCTATTATTTGCGCGGTTTGCTCCGTCATGGTGAACGTGCTCAATCCATGCTGCTGCCGCGGCTGCGTAAAACCTTTGACCCGATCCTGCTGGCGGGTGCCACCAGCTTGTGGGAAACTGCCGACGGCAGTTACGACTTTGACTGCGCAGGCAGCCTCTGCCATGCGTGGAGCAGTGTTTATCCTTACTTCTGCGGCAGTATCCTGTTGGGAGTCAAGCCGCTGGAACCGGGCTTTGCCAGATTTGAAGTGTCGCCGCTGCCGTGCGGTTTGACTCACGCTTCCGGCGAAGTACCCACTCCACAAGGCATGATCAAAGTTTCGTGGCACTTGGATCAGGAACAGAAAATGGTCGTTACGGTACAAAAACCACACGGACTGCAGTGCGTGATTTCAGAAAATATCCAGCACAATATTTCTGACTGCTGAAATGCACTTTTGTCTAACAAATCGTCCATCACAAAATTTGGGACATTATCAAAAGGTTTGATTTATGAATAAAATAAATTTTTTCGGCAGGGAGCTTAATGTTTATAAAGCCAATCTGCACACGCATACCGATAAAAGTTATTGCTTTGATGCCGAAAAAAACATCCGGCTGTACGCTCAAGCCAACTACGATGTGCTGGCATTTACCGATCACGAATACACTTCAAATGTATCGCAATTTGACAGTATGGGTATGTTGCTGCTTTCGGGTATAGAACTGCATCCGGCGGGACCGCGGGGCATACTCTGGCACCTGTTGGCGCTGGGGGTTCCGGTGGATTTTCCGGGAAAATTTGCATCAGCACAGGCCGCCGTGGATGCAGTCCATGCGGTCAATGGCGTGATCTATTGCGCCCACCCCCACTGGTGCGGTATAACTTCGCAGGATATACTTGCAGTAAAAAGTTTTGACGGTATTGAAGTTTACAACTCTTCCACACGATTTATCGGCAAAGAATACAACGACCAGTGCTGGGATGAACTTATTGACAGTGGGATGCTTTGCGGCGCACTGGCCGTAGATGATACCCACCGTGCGCACCATCTGTTCCACGGCTGGACGATGATCGCTGCCGCCGAAAAAACGCCTGAAGCAATTATCGATGCTTTGAAAAATAACCGTTATTACGCCACGCAAGGCCCGGAAATCAAGCGCATGGAGCTGAAAAACCGCACCTTTATCGCTGAATTTTCAGAAGTTTGCGAAGTAAATTTAGTTGGACAGCACAACAGCGGATTTTACGCCATTTCGCCCGGCGACCCGGATGTTGGTGATAATATCACAACCAGCAGCTGCAGCATCGAAATTCCGGAAAAATTCCATGGAGCCTTGCGTTTACGCATCCGTTCCTGTGCAGGAAAATATGCTTGGAGCACTCCTTTTGTTGTGGATTGACCGGCACTGAGTTAGCTCATAACGGCAAATTATATCATTCTGGCAAGAATTATCACAAAATGCAATTACTGCCGCTCTTGATTTTTGTTCGATATTATTGTATAATTCTTTTTAGAAAAAAACTGCAAATAATATAAGGAGGAGAACATTAATATGAACAAATTAAAAATGCTTAGCTGGGCAGGTATTTTTGCGCTGTTGTTCAGTGCGGCAGCAGAAGAAAACAAAAATTATCTGAATAATGCGGATTTTGAAAAAATAAATCCCCAGACCTCGCTGCCTGAAGAATGGAGTTTTATCCAACGCGGCAGTATGGATAAACATTGCGAAGTGGTAAGCGGCGACGCCGTTTCCGGCAGCAAATCCA
>SUWF01000028.1 GCA_015061575.1 Lentisphaerota bacterium | reverse complement strand
AACCTTTTTGAAAAAAGGTTCTTTTCCCCACACCCCATTTTCCAAAAACTTTCGCCGGAATTACTTTTATTACGAGTAATAAAAGTAATTCCAACTTATTTTATATAAGAAAGATACCGTATTTTATCTATTATAAAATTTACTGCTGTTATATGAATTCAAGCTTACTGTTTTTTTTCGACAGTAACTAAAAATTCATGCAAAAAACAGGGGCATTACAACCTTTTGCGAGGTTTTGCAACAGCCCCATTTTTTACATTCAATCTTAACGGCTGTCTTTGGCGATTTCCTTATCCTGGAACACCAGCACCGCCCACATTGAGCAGAGCGCAATGTAAAGCACCACATACCCGGCCGCCAAGCCCAGATATTCCAGTGGAATATTCTTGCGGGTAGCCAGCGCATCCGCCAACCAGAAGACCTGCCAGTTGGGCAGCAAAGCATAGAGCAAAGATTTGATCAGACTCAAAGATCCGGCTTCCGGCTGGAACAGATAGTTGGACATCAATCCCAACGCAAACAGCACACTGGATACGCACAAATTGGAAACCATATCCAAGCGGGTGGCAAACACCACCGTCAAAGTCGCCATGGCCGCCACCGCAAAAAAGAGCAGCGTTATCGCCAGCAGAAAGTCACTGAGGATAATTTCCGGCGGAACCTTCTTAAAGATCATGACCGCCACCGCCATAATCGGCAGTGCTATTGAAATGAACAGCGTAAGCACTGCCGGGAAGCTGCTGGCTCTGGCAAAGTTCATGACCATGCCGACCGCCGCTCCCAGTACCAATAAGCCCAGCAATATGTAGTAGAGCATAAAATCGACCCGGAACGGGTCAACTGCCACATAAAGCGCAACTACCGAAGCAGCATTGCAAACCAGCACAAACAGCAGCGATGCCATCATAATACCGGCAATCTTGGCCAAAATAAAAGTAGCCCGGAACACCGGTTTGGAAAAAAGCAGCAACACCGTACCGTCCCGCATTTCCCGCGATACTGTGTTACTGGAGCAAAGCACCGCAGCAAAAAGCCCGAACAGCATGGTCGTAGCCATAGAGC
Source organism: Lentisphaerota bacterium (assembly GCA_015061575.1). Lineage (GTDB taxonomy): Bacteria > Verrucomicrobiota > Lentisphaeria > Victivallales > Victivallaceae > SIG78. The sequence continues at coordinate 37,273 of SUWF01000028.1, read as the reverse complement.
TGTCAACCACCAGTTTGACCTGATCATAAAAAACAAAAATCGCCACAAAAGGGAAATTGGCAATCAGCAGCACTGCGCACATAAGCAACAGCGAATAAATAGGTTCACGGACTGATTCCTTGAACGTATTGGCCGCAATCTTGAAAAAATTAAGCATAAAAAAATCCTTAGCGGTCTTGATTTGATTTACTTGCAGATAACAAACAAGTGCGCTCCCGGCAGCATTTTACGCCGGAAGCGCAATCTTTGCAGCTTACTTACTGCTCTTGATTTCCCCGACCGGAGTCACTTCCCCGGCAGTCGGAGCAGCTTCCTTCACCGGCTCGGCAACCACGGCCGGAGCTGGTTCCGGCTTGACTTCTTCAGCCACCGGAACTTCTGCCTTGGGTTCTTCAGCTTTGGGCACCACCACCTGCGCGGGTTTGGGAGCCGGACGGCTGGGCAGAGGCCGATAGAGCGTATCTTTATCCAACTTGGCGCCGATGCGCTTGTAGTCGCTTTCCAGATAGTTCAAATTCAGCAGCGAACCGAGCATCTGAGCATTGCGGGCCCAATCATCGCAATCGATGCGCACGATCGGGATACGGCCATCAAGAGCCGGCACATAGCTTTCCGGCACATAACGGGTATCGCCCAGTACAATAACTTTTGCCGGATTCAAAAGCCGCACAAAACGGCTGATATCCTCTTTGCGCAACTTAACAGCCGGAGTCCGTTCGTTGACCGGACAGAAAAACACATCCTTGAGTCCGGATTCCTGAGCCGGGATCAGCAAGTAGGGCTGACGGCTTTCGGCCCGGATAAGCTGAGCCAGCGCCAGCGGACGCTTGTAGTTGCCGGTGATCACCAGCGTGGATACATGCCGTCCGGGGCCTTTGAACGGCCGTGTCCAATCCCAGAACCCCGCCTGGGCCGATACGGCAATAAGACCTGCGGAAAGTACCGCAGCGATTTTTCCGAATGTGCTGCCAAATTTCATCTTTCACCTCTTATATTGATTATAATTTTAATTGTGTATTTTCATAAAACAAAATGTCACGATATAAATATAATCATAAGAATGGTTATGTGCAAATTATAAATTCATGAAATCTTGTCTTTTTTCGTTTTTTTTGTTCCTACGGCAGCTTTTTCGCCGTTTCCGGAGTTGAAGATTTGCACTTTTGGCCGTATAGCTATATATTATTATGTTTCAAAGAAAGGATTATACAGTGTATTCTGCAAAAGATTCAAATGTTTTTGATGGCGATATTTTTCTGGGAGATCTTCCGCCGGAACAAAAACCCAATCTGGCAATATTTTTGTCCGGAACCGGTTCCAATGCCGAAAAAATGCTGGAAGATGCCGCTTTGCGCAACAGTGTAAATGTAGTTGTGCTGGTAACTGATGCTCCGGAAAAATCCCGGGCGCAGGAAATCGCTGCTCAGCATGATTTGCCGGTAGTCGCATTGAGTATCCGGGAATTTTACCGCCAGCACGGATTGAATACCATATCGCTGGCGACCGAAGCCGGGCGACTTGTCCGGGAGGAGTGGACCGACACTCTGCGCAAGATGCTTGAAAATTACCAAATCGATTTTGCCGTATTGGCCGGTTTTGAACCATTAAGCAATATTACCCGCGATTACCCTTGTTTGAACGTACATCCGGGCGACTTGACAAAACTGGACAGTTCCGGCAACCGCTGCTATGTTGGTCTGCACAGCCGTCCGGTCGAAAAAGCGATCCTTTCCGGCGAAAAAAGTCTGCGTTCCAGCGTGATCATTGCCCGGCCGTTCACTGACGCCAGCAAGGATATGGATAACGGTCTGCTGCTGGGGATCTCGCAGCCGATGGCGATCGACTTCGGCGGCTTGGAACTTGAAGATTTGAAAAATATCTACGCTGCCCGGCAAGGCAAGAAACCCGCCGGCGGCTGGCAGGATGAGTTGGAAAAACTCGCGCTGCGCTCGCAGAATGCGTTGAAAATATGCGGCGATCACCAGATTCTGCCCAAAGTTGTCTGTGATTTTGCCCGCCGCTGTTTTGCCGTCAAAGGCAGCCAACTCTATTACCGGGCCAATCCTGATGCGGAATTTGCACCGTCCGATGCCCGGGAATACCCTCAATAAACCCAGATTTTTCCGGAAAATAATTGCGTATGAAGTTATCCAGACGAAAAATCCTTACCGTAATAAGTGCCGTCATAATTCTGGCGGTGCTTTTGACTGCCGCCGCAGTTGGGTTATGGATCTGGTATTGGCCCATGCGCTGGAATCAGGAGTTTCAGAACAGTTATCTTTTGCGCAATCAACCTGCATTCCGCACTGCCGGAATTACGCCGGGGAACTTCAACAAACTGCTGCTCAGCCAAGTTGAACTTGGTCCCAGCGGAAAGGAACTTTTTTGCGCCCCCAATGGCAGCATAACTCTATCGATATTGGATAACAAGAACTGGAATGCTCCGCACTTCCGGGTGCTGCAGCTTGATAACTGCAACATAAAACTGCACACCCGCAACCGGCAAATCTATTTGAACAATTATTTGCTGGCGGATTTTCTGCAGGCGATCTCCGCCCTGCCCCCGGGGCCGGATGGACAACCTTTTGCCATCAAACTTAATGGCCAACTGCTCAACGAAAACGGTGCAACTGCCGATATTGAACTGCAAATCATCCCGGATAAACCGCAAAATGTATTGATGATCTCCATGCACTGGAAAAGCTCCGGCAATAACCGTCAACAAGGCTGCTGGAACAGCCATATAAATCTGGCCAGCGGAGTTTTCAGCGCATCTTTTTCCGGCGACCTGCCCACTGAGTTTTATCAGGAATTTTTGCTGCGCAGCCGGGTTCCGGCACCACTTGCAGCGCTGCTCCAGCAAGGTTCAATCCACGGATCCGGCAAAATTCACGGCTCCATCAAAACCATAACCATCAATGACTTGATATATTCCGGACGCATAAATAATCCGCTTTTCAAGTGGTATAACCAAAACAATATAAAAGCTGGCGATCTGGAAATAACATTGCATAAAACCCCCAAGCTCTTGAGCGTAAAAATTCCCCGCTTACAGCTGAATATCCCCGGAACATTGCTGTTGCAGGATATTGCTTTAAGCTGCCAGAGTAATAAGTCAACAGTCAAATTCGCTGCCCAAAGCGATCTGCGTTCAGCAGGAATAAACTTTTTCTGCGAAAAACTGGATTGCGCAGCACTGGCCCTGCCGGATACCCAACAAGATGCCATTTCCGGCAGCTGGGATCTTAAAAGCGGCCGCTGGCAGCTCAACGGCAAGGCCGGAGTAAACAAGCAAAAAAATCTGCAATTCGGCTCCGGCAGCAGCAATAAATTGACTCTGACGCCGGAAAAACTTTCTTTCCACGCTTACGGTACCGGCGGCCGGGGGCACTTTAAGCAGGATCTGCAGTTTGCCCATCTGGAACTGCATCATGCTGGAAGTGTATTCAAAGCTGAACAGGGCAATTTGCACGCCTCTGCTGAACTGGGAGCCGCCGCTGGAAACACCAACCACACGCTGGCGTTCAACATGGCCAAATTTTCGGCCGATACCCATTGGGGACAGCTCGACTTGCCAAACCTGGCCGGAGAATTGGACTTGCGGCAGTACCACAATAAAACGCAAGAAATTTATATCGTAAGCCGGGGCAGCAGTGCCGGTTTGATCTCGCCGCAAGGACGATTGGATCTCCAGCAGTGGACGACTTCCTGCACGCTGGAAAAAAACCGGCCTGATCAGGCGTGGAAAATAGGTAATTGGGATTTAAAATCACCAAAAATCGAACTTGATTCCGCCTTGACCGGCGGCAAACTGCAGCTCGACCGGCTGAATATAAGCGCCAGCGGAATCGTGAACAAATTTCTGCCGCAGCAAGGCAAAATCAAACTCTCTGCAGCGGCGGCCGTCCATGAGCGATTTCAAGCGCAAAAGCTGGATTTGAATTTGGATTTTGACAGCAAACGCACTCCGGCCAAAAAACTTCAAAGCACATTCTTCTGCAGCAGATTCACTTCTCCCAACAGTTCATTGCCCATTCGTTTAGCTGAAAATATTGCCATGCAATTTGCCGGTGACGGGCTGGATATTCCTGCCCGAACCACTCTGCAGGCCGATACATTGCACCTTGCGTTACCGCTGGGCGAAAGCCGTTTTCTGAAAAGCCAGTGGCAACTGCAAAAATCCACCTCTCCCCGCCAGTGGGATTGCGATATAAAATTCGCTCATCTGACAGTAAAAACTCCACATGATAAATTGGGCAACGGCAGTTTCAGCGCCGGCACGCTGTCGCTGCAAAGCGAACTCAATGACCAGTGGCAAGTAACCAAACTGCAAGCGATAGGCGATTTGTCGCAGCCGGCCTGGCGCTATTTTCAGCTGCACGCCGGAGCTGAAAATATGCAAACGCATTGGGAGTTCAACTCAACTGGCAACGGCACCCTGCAGGGATCTTTCAAGCTGAAAAACGCCAATCTACTTGGCGAATATTTCTCAGCATCCACCCCGGAATTGGCAAGCCAATTCAGTTGGCAGGATAATCACGCTGCCGGAAAGCTGCATTTTGCACCCGGCACTATAAGTTCACATGATAATAAGCTGGAAATGATCGATGCGGAATTTCTTATTCCCTTTACCGCCAGCAGTACCGCTCCAGCTGAACTGCCAGAGGGGTATCTGAAAGCATTCGCCTGCCGCTGGCTGGGGCAGAACGAAGGCGCCTTATCCAGTTCGATCAAACACTTTTTACACACCGGCAGCAATTTGAACATGCCGCTCAGTCACACGTTGAAATTTCGGGGGCAGCTGCTGGCAGAAAAATTCGCCAAAGCTCCGGTAAAAATCAGCGCCGACTGGCATCTGCCGCCTGAGCAACCAGCTTTAAGCTGTTCATTCAATATGCCCAAACATTCTTTGCAGCAGCCGATACAGCTCAATAAATATCTGCCAATACCGCACGAGCTGGCCGTACTGAAAGGATTGTTCAGCATCTCCGGACAGGCAGACTGCCGCCCCGGCGACGCTCAAATGCAATTGCAAGTTCAGGCCCAAAACTCCGACTGGCAAGCCGGAGAACTGGCCGCTGAAGCAGTCAATGCCAACTGGCAGACGAATATTCAAGATGGTCAAACACTCATCTTGCCGCAGGATGTGACAGCCCAACGGATCTTGTGGAAGAATTGGCAACTGAATAACAACCGCTTGAATCTGGCCCTCAATCCCGGCGGCGAGTTGTTTGTTTCCAGCTGGCAGGGCAAATTTCAGAATGGCACGTTCAAACTGGCACAGCCGCTGACTCTGGCTCCGGCCGGCGCCAATGCGATTGATCCGGTCATCAGTTTTACCGTTGACCAGATTCCGGCCGGCAAGTTCTTTGCGGCGCTTAAATTGCGTGCCATAAACAGTTCAGCGCTGCTCTCCGGACGGGTACAGGCGCAAATCGTTGATGATCGTATCTATTTTTCTGATTCACGTCTGGGGTTCAAATCTCCGGCTGGGGAACTTCTGCAGATCCGGCCGCAGGATCCCCGGGCTGTAAAAATCAGCGATCCGCAATACAGTGCGTTCGCTCAGGCGGTGCTTGGCAGCATGAAATGCTATCAGGCGCAATTTGACTTCGCTACCTCGCCGGGTGAACTTACTATGCTGCTCAAAGCTGAAGGCGTACCTACCGAACCGGTACCATTTGTTTATCAGGGCCGTAAATCCGGCTCGCCGTTCCGCCCCGCCGCTCCGGGCGAAAGAGGTTTTGACGGGGAAATCGAATTGAATGTAAATCTTAAACTTCACCCGGATGAACCGGGTATTTAACCTGATGAGGAACCAAGATTTGTTATGAAAGAAAATAATTGCCCATCCAGCATCACCAACAGCCCCCGGCTGCCGGTCATTGCTATTGTCGGCCGCCCCAATGTCGGCAAATCAAGTTTATTCAATGCAGTTATTGGCCGCCGCATGGCCATTGTTCACGAACAAAGCGGAGTGACCCGTGACCGGGTCGCCGCCACCGGCAGTTTCAGGGGGCGACACTTCCAGCTTATTGATACCGGCGGCTTGGGTACCATGGGTGCCTCCCGCAACATCGATCATTGGGATGAACACATTTCCAATCAGGTTTTTCAAGCGATTGACGATGCCGATGCTCTGATCATGGTCGTCAACGTCCAGCAAGGCATCGTGCCGCTGGATGAAGCAGTGGCCGAAGAACTGCGCTCCACCGGCAAACCGGTAGTAGTTGCCGCCAATAAAAGCGATAATCCGCAGCTGGGGCAGGAAAGCGTGGAGTTTTCCCGCTGGGGCTTTGATGATTTAACGCCTATATCCTGCCTGCACCGTTACGGGATCGATCAGCTTTTGGAGGCAGTTTTCAAACAACTGCCGGAAGATATGCAAAAAAACCATGACGCAGCTGATGCACAAGACGATACGGAAGATCCCGAATCTGATGAAAAATCAACTCCAGCGCTCACGCCGCTGCGCATTGCCATTGTAGGACGCCCCAACGTCGGCAAATCCAGTCTGGTCAACGCCCTGCTGGGCGAAGAACGGGTGATCACCAGCGATATAGCCGGTACCACCCGGGATGCAGTTGATATTGACTTTGCAATCAAATTTCATGGCGAAGAACGCCCCGCCATTCTGGTGGATACCGCCGGATTGCGCAAAACTGCCAAAGTGCATGATGCGGTCGAAAAATTCAGCGTAATGCGTTCGGAATCCGCCATTGAACACGCCGAATTGGTGCTGATGGTCGTGGAAGCCGGCGAAGGCAGCATAACCGCTCAAGACCGGCGTATTGCCGGTTTGATCGAACGCAACAATAAACCGTGTATAATTGTGGCCAACAAATATGATTTGTGTGCCAGCGATGCCAAAATAAAAGCTCTGCACCAGATGCTCCGTAACGATTTGCCGGGTTTGGGCTATGCGCCGGTAGTCTTTACCAGTGCCTCCCGGCGGCTGCATTTGAATACGCTGCTGGATATGATTTCCACCGTAGCCGAGCAGCTGGAACTGCGGCCTTCGACTGCGCTGGTCAACCGGGTACTGCTGGATGCTTTTGAACGGTTGTCGCCGCCGGTGGTGGGAGTTTCTCCGCTGAAGCTTTACTACACGACTATGACAGCCCATACGCCGCCGCATTTTCTGATGTTTGTCAACAAGGCGGCCAATTGTGCGCCCAACTACAAGGCGTATCTGGCCGGAGAATTGCGCAAAGCGTTTGGTTTTATCGGGGTACCGGTATTGCTGGATCTGCGTGACCGCCCCAAAAAAGTGGTCAATTTCCATACGCCGGGCCGGGGCGAAAAACCCCGCCGCCGGAAAAAATAAAAATAATACATTCAGCAGTAAATCATCTGTAGAAAACCCGTCGGTGATTTACTGCCCAACAACCTTATAATGGGGGGATAAAATGAAAAAAAATCTGTATTGTATATGGTTGCTTTCAACCATACTGCTGGCAGCCGGGCCGCTGTCCGGAGCAAGATCTTTTGATAAACTCGGTCCTTACAAAGATGTAACAATAAAATCGATCACCTCCTCCGGGATCGTAGTTTTTCATCAGGACGGAGTAGCTACGATTACTGAAGCTGAACTTACCGATGAAGAACGTCAGGAGCTGGCCCGGGAGCTGAAAATTATTGAACGCAAACGTGCCCGCGCTGCCAAACGCCTGCAGCGTCAGCGTGAAGATCAAAGAATCCAAATCCATCTGGCCGAACAACTTCTGAAAGAAGTCCAATCACTGCCGCCGGATGCAGGCATGGCGCTGCTGCAAAATAAATTGCCGAACTTCAAAAAATCGCCAAAGTATGATGAGCTGCAGCAGAAACTTGCGGATCTGGAAACCATGGCAGTTGAAAAAATTTTAAGCGAAATTACCGCCTTGCCTCCGGAGGATGCCGTAAAAAAACTGCTGCAGGCCCGGCATGACATACATTATGCCCGTAATCTTCAGCAGCTGCGGGATAAATTGGAACTGCTGGAAGCCAAAGTCCGGGATCTGCGGGATAATCCCCCGGAAAGTATGATCCGTATCTACCGGACACCGGAGCTTCCGGAGTTGTATTTGAACTGGCAGTGGAGCGCAGGACATCTGCTGCATGTACTTAAATACGAAGCCATGCGTGAACATCCGGATTCCTGGCGTGACGCCATGCGGAAAAACCGTCAGGAAAAGGACTTTTTTGTTAAGGAATTGGAAAGCACCCACACGATCCGGGCCTGCATGATCGACAGCGCAGCTGCCGTCTACAGCATAACTTATCCTTCCGGCCAGTCCCGCAGCTTTTACGATAGTTTGCTCAATGAAATGCTGACTTTTTATCTGGAAAAAGAAACCGCTAAAATGAAGGCGTTTCCCGGCGTTGCCCGCCAGTATTTCCGGGGCTATCGGGAATATTTCCGTGGCGGCTACCGGGAATACGGAACCGTCCGGGTGCTGCTTTTGTACACCAAAAAAGAGTTGATAGCCGCCGACTTTGCACTATGCGACAGTTCATTGACCAGCATGACCTTGCAAGCGGTCAATCTGGATATAATCAACTTTGAAGATTTTATGGGATCATTCCAGGCACGTTCCGGATATTTTTCGCTGAGCGCCTTGACCCAGCCGCCGCCATCAACTGATAAAACCAATGCTGACAACCCGCCTGCCGACTCCTCCGGAGCGGAGGATCAGGATCAAAGCGAATAATTCAGTTTTCATCCGGCTCCAACGACCGCCAGAAGTTCGGAGCAATAAGTTTTGCAGCCGCTTCCGGCCCCTCAGCGCCCACCGGATAAAACTCCAGATCTGACGGATCAAGCTGCCATTGCTCCAACACCGGCGTCAGCAATTTCCACGATTCTTCAATAAAATCGTTGCGGATAAACAACGCCGGATCACCGGACAACGCATCCAGCAGCAGCCGCTCGTAGGCATCATCTCCCGAGTTTTTGCCCAGCGTGCTGTAATCAAAATCCAATCTCATTCGCCCGATGCAAAGTTTAGGCCCGGGCTTTTTGGCCTGCAGTGTCAGTGAGATCCCTTCGCCGGGATAAATATTTATCACCAGCACATTACCGGCCAGATCCCCCGGTGCAATATCTGGAAAAATCGAGTGCGGTATACTTTTGAAAGTGATGGCGATTTCGCTTTTTTTATGCGCAAGCGCTTTGCCGGAACGCAGATAAAACGGCACATTCCGCCATCGCCAGTTATCAATATATAGTTTGGCCGCCACAAAAGTTTCCGTCAGCGAATCAGCTGCCACATCTTTTTCCTGACGGTAGCTGATATATTGGCCGCGGACGATTTCACTTGATAACGAATTCAGATCAAACGGCCGGATCGCCCGCAGCAGCTTAACTTTTTCGTTGCACACATCATCGGCATCAAATGAGCTTGGCACTTCCATGGCGCAAAGGCACAGCAGCTGCAGCATGTGGTTCTGAAACATATCCCGCAATGCCCCTGCCCGATCGTAGTAGTTGCCGCGCCTTTCAACGCCCAAAGTTTCAGTGGCGGTAATTTCCACATGGTCGATATATTCAGCCCGCCACAGCGGTTCAAATATCAAATTGGCAAAACGCAACATCAAGATATTCTGCACCGTTTCTTTACCCAGATAATGATCGATCCGGTAAATTTGCCGCTCATCCATGCAGTTATGCAATTGATCATTCAGACAGCGGGCCGATGCCAAATCACATCCGAACGGCTTTTCAAAAACAGTATGTATCCAGCTGCCGGAGGCGGGATTTTCTTTCAGCAGACCGTGCAAAGCAAGTTTCCGGCAGACCGCCAACATATCTTCAGCCCCCAGCGCCAGATAAAAAAGATGATTGAATACAGGCAAATTTTTATCCGCCGCCCGGCGATCAGCATCAGAGAGCATATTCTTCAGCTGCAAATAAGTATCATCGGAGTCATTATCGCCGCAGCAATAACAAATATGGCGGGCAAAATCGGCACTGCAACCCAGCATGGAGCGGAAAGTTTCATCATCATAATGGCGTCGTCCGCAAGCAATTATCACCGAATCTTCATTAAGCAGTTTGCGATCGTGCAAACTCTGCAAAGCCGGAAACAGTTTGCGAGCAGCCAAATCCCCGGTAGCCCCAAAAATCACAACAGCACCCGGCATGGGAGCTGTTTCCATACAAAACAACTCTTCCCAATACATAAGCAGCCTTTCGGTTACTGCCCGAAGGTGTTGAGTACAAACTCCCGATAAATTGAAAAATATTTCTGTATCGAGTAATCGTATGCACAACTCCGGGCATATTTACTGCAATTTTCATACAGCGTTTGATCATTTTGCAACGCTTGGCAAGCCGCCAGCCATCCGGCGGCATTTTCCGGCAAAAAGCCATTTTTTCCCGGTTTGACCACCTGATTGTTTTCGCCCACCGGCGAAGCTATCAGCGGCAAACCACTGGCTTGATACTGCAAAAGCTTAAAAGCTGATTTGCCTTGCGAAAAATCATCATCCGTCAGCGGCATGATCCCCACATGGCTGCAGCTGAGCAGCTCATTCTCGCACTCGCTTGACCAATTTACATATCGAGCCTGCACGCCGGGCAGCTTGCGGGTATACTGCAAATTACTGTCCGCAATGATCAAGAGTTCGCAGCTGCCGTCCGCCGTCAACTGCTGCAGGATCGGCAAATGCTGTTCCAGATAGCAATACGTTACCGGAGTACCGATCCACACCAGCGTAAATTTTTCAAACTTCTCTTTCTGCACAGAATATTTATCCAAATCCACCACTGTCGGGATCATGCAGCAATTTTTGTTGAGTTTCTGAACTTTTTCCAGCAAAAAATGGTTGGCGGCAATGATTCCGGCAGCATTACGGCACAACTGATCATATTTATCGATCAAAGCGGGATTATTTTTATATTTGACCCATACGTTGTCATCAAAGTTCAATATATAACGGTGGTTTTTCAGCAGTATTTTTTCATACTTCCACGGCAGCGCCGGAATCAATTCATACTCGATGATCAAATTTTCCGGCAAAGCCCAAGTGCGCTTGAATAACCTTGCCAGCTCCCGGGCCTGGCGCAATTTGCCGACTTTTCCGTGCTGATAAAGCTCTTGCAGATATTTATTGCTCAACCCGGGATAAATAGCAATATTATCCTGCGTTTTAAGTTGGCTCCAATGCTGAAAATACATAAAAAACCGGTACCGGCTGGAAGCTCCTTGAGTATCGTAACGCGGCAGCCAGGCTATATTCATGATTTTTTCTCCCCAAGCAAAAAATACATTTCCAAACGGCCTTTGCCTTTGACCTCAATGGCTCCACGATCGGAAAATTCAAATTCACTTTCCGCCAGCGATCTGGAACTTTGCGATACATTTATCTGCATAGCTTCCGAAGCATGTTCAATGCGTGAAGCAGTATTGACCGTATCACCTAATATATCATAGATATATTTTTCACGTCCGACGATACCGCCGATCACACTGCCGGAGTTTACCCCGAAACGCATTTGCCAGCGGTATTTACATTGACTTTTCTGATTGCGTTCTGCCAAATAATTGCGGGCCTCGCAGGCAGCACGCAAGATATTCACACAGTGCGCAGAATTATTTTTATCCAAGCCGGCAACCGCCATATAAGCATCGCCGATCGTCTTTATCCGCACACAGTTATGCTTGCTGAATATTTGGTCAAATTCACTGAAAATATCATTCAGCTCCCAAATCAGCTCCGCCGGATCAAGTTCGGCCGCCTGCTCTGTGAAATTTACAATATCAGCAAAAAGCACCGTCACATTGTCAAAGCGTTCCGGCAAACTTTCGCCCCGGTTCCGCAAATCATCGATCACTTGTTCCGGCAAAATATTCCGCAGCAGCCGGGCGGATTTTTCCTGTTCCAGCTCCAACTTTTCTTTCAGCTGCAGCAGCTTCATGCCGGCATCTTCCAAGCGGATATTCTGCTCTTCCAGCAGGGCGACTTCGCGTTTGAACTCACTGCGCTGCGTGATCAGCTGGCGACGCTGTTTACGCAAATACCACGCAGCTGCCAGCAGCACCCCCAGCAAAAAAACTTCGACTGCAATCAAACCAACACCGCTCAAAATCTACAATAAAACAATGCACGTCCGCTTCAATTTTTACCCAATTCCACCGAACGTTCATACGCTGCCAGCTCAGCAGCAACTACTGCATGGGTAAATTTTTCAGCTGCCAGCACATTGACCGCACAAATGGTTGCGCCGCCGGGCGAACAAACCTGATCACGCAATTCTATGGGATGCTCATTGCTGTTCAAAACCATCGCTGCAGCCCCTTTAACCGTAGCCGCCGCCAATTTTTGTGCCAGCGCTCTGGGCAAACCTAAAGTCACCCCGCCATCCGCCATCGCCTGAATAAGTTCATAAACATAAGCCGGGCCGCAGCCGGAAAGTGCAGTTACCGCATCCAATTGTTTTTCCGGCAATTCATAAAAACAGCCGATCGATTCCAATATATCCTGCACCAAAAGCTTATCTTCATTCGTAGCCGACGGAGTAAGCGCATAAGCTCCGCAGCCCTCGCCTACCAGCGCCGGGGTATTGGGCATGACCCGCACAATGCGGGAGGCACCAGTCAACGCACCCAACCGGCTCAAGTTGACTCCAGCCGCAATCGAAATAACCAATTTATCTTTCAGCATACCGTTCAGCGGCAGCAGCGCCTCCGCCAGAAACTGCGGTTTGACCGCCAGCAATATTACGCTGCAATTCTGCATCATGACCACCGGATCGGCGGCGCATTTTACACCGGTAAACTTTTCAAAAGCTTCTGCCGCTGCCGCCGAACAATCATAAGCGGCAACACTGTTGCAATCAAACTTGGCTTTGAGCATTCCGCCGGCAATAGCAGTGGCCATCCGGCCGGCCCCTAAAAATCCGATTTTGACATTATCACTCATTCTAACACTCTGCACGTTAAAAAGTTTTGTAAATCTCCACACCCGCCACGATCGCTGCTGCCACATACAAATAAATGGCAAACCACCCCAGCTTACCCCGTCGCAACATAGCAATCAAACCTGCCAAAGCGGCATATCCGACCACCGCCGACACGGCAAAACCCAAAGCAAAAACGGCCCACATGGTGCCGCTGTATGCCATACTTTCGCCTTTGAATACGGCCAGAAACTCCAACAGCGCAGCGCCGCCGATCGCCGGGATAGCCAGCAAGAACGAAAATTCCGCAGCATCAGCCTTGCGTAATTTGCTCAACACTCCCACACTGATGGTACTGCCGGAGCGGGAAATCCCCGGCGTGATCGCCAAACCTTGCGCAATACCGACCAGCAGAGCCTGCTTAAAGCTCATATTTTCAACAGCAACCGCATCCGGAGAATCACCGGCTGCCGCTTTCTGCCACGGCTTGCCGAAAACCAGCAAAAGCATCGTTGCTGTTACCACAAACCCGGCAGCAGCCACCCACGGACTGGAAAAAATAACCTCATCCAAACCGCTGGCCTTCAACCCCACGCCGATGATCCCCGCCGGAATAGACCCAACGATCACCAGCGCAATCAACCGCCGCCGGGCCGGTTCCACAATTATGCTGAGCAATCTTTTGAAATAGAACACCAATATAGCTGCCAATGTTCCGGCATGAAGTATTACATTAAGAAACATATTTGACTCGGCATCAAAGCCGAACCAATTTCCCAGCACCAACAGATGTCCGGAAGAACTTATGGGCAGAAATTCCGCAATACCCTGCGCTATGGCCATAACCACAACTAAAAAAAACAACTGCATAAAACTGATCCTTTTTTATTATTTCAATACCAAGATTCAACTTTTTCTTCGATCTTTTCTTTGACCGGCTCGACTTTTTCGGCAACTTTTTCCTTGACCGGTGCGGTCTTTTGAGCTACATTTTCGCTGACCTCTTCAGCTTTTTCTGCAGCATCCCGGACTTTTCCGGCGGCGTCATCCAGCTTTTCGCCGGCATTGTCAGCAATTGTTTCTCCGCCGCTTTTAAATGCATTCACTGCTGCGGAAGTCCGCTGACTTAAATCCGACCAATGGCTGTCCAGATCCACGCCCCGGTCTTCCAGCATCGGCTTTATCAACAGAAAAAACACCACACTCAAAACCGCCGCCAGCAGCAGCAGCAGCCCCAGATAAGCCGCACAGCCGAATTTACTCTTTTCTTCAACTGTCTGCACATCGTTGTTCAGGGCACCATCTAAATTATCTTTCAGTTCACTCATAACCAATTTCCATTGCTGTTATCACTCATTAGGAGTACGCTTGCCGAACAGAAGCTGCGGGATCTGGATCTTACGGACAAAATGTTCCGGCTGTTCAAACACTCCGGACATCAACTGCAGACCGCCGACCGTCCAATACCACTGACAGGTAACTTCTTCATCGCTGCCCAGCGGAACAACCACATTTTCAGTACGTTCAGTCCGGGCCAATGCCATCTTGTCGTCCCAAAACGCCATAACGATCATACCCGGCAACCAGGCCGGATAATCAGCGATCTGCATTTTGACCGAATATAAATTAGACCATCCGACCTCTTCCCCGGAAGCAATCACATACACAGTCCCCTGCACATAACTGGACTCCATATCGATCATATGACGCCAGGCAAAACTCATCAAATTATCCACCTTGCTGTCAAACTTGGCCAGATCGGCAAAATTAATCACCGGCGACTTGGGCTGTGCGCCTGCAATCTCCGGTCTGCCGCAGGGATCGTTAAACACGACCTGCCCGGGGAAAGCAGCCGGCGCATCCGGCGAAACACTCCAAATATCGCTGGGCGCACAATTAAACACTGCCGCCAGCCGGGTGGCTTCATGCGGAGAGGGAACGGCTTCAAAGCGATTTTCCAAATCACTGAGATTTTCCACCGGAATACCGGTCATAAATGCCAGCTGGTCAAGCGACAAACACCGTTCAGTGCGCTGACTGAAAATGAACTCATTCAACGGCGAGCGCAAAACCGTATCCCCGGAGCGGAGCTTGGCCAGACATTCGCGCAGTTTGCCTCCTGTAGCCGGATCAAGCTTAAGCACTTCCAAAAAGGTATTCAGCTGAGCCATACTCGGTGTCATTTTTCCGGAAAGCATCTGCGATACCGCTGACGGAGTAACCCCCATAGCCTTGGCAATAGTCAACTGTCTGACTTTGCTATTTTTCATATGCTGTTTAAGTTGATCGCCCAAAAATTTTTTCAAACTCAGATCAATGCTCACTTACTTGCTCCCGATTTAACGAGTTGACATTTTTTCAGTGAAATCAAGTTAGTACAGCCACAAAACGCAGCATGTATTCAGCTGAAACACCTATTCTGCAAAAACTTTAATTTCTTAAGCTTGGAAATCACCACTAAATATAACCCTGTTTATCGTCTATTGCCACAATCTTATAGTATTTTTTCTGATTTTTTTAACTTTTATTAAGTTTTTTAAGTAAATCAAACCAAGAGAGAGAAAAAAATACAGTAATTTATTAACATTATAAAAAAACCGGAGCATGTAATTAACACCTCCGGTTTGATCGTTTCAGAAAAAATCTGTTCAGCAGCAGGCATCGAACTTGCGCATATTGCTCAAACTGGTACTGATACCCTGCTTGGGATTGCCGATACTGCATTCATATTCCAGCGAGAGCCAGCCTTCGTAATTGACATCTTTGAGCGCCCTGAAGCAGCTCTTGAAGTCTATGACACCTTCACCCACCGGACAGGCCACCGGGGTATTATTGACAAAAACATAGTCCTTAACATGCACCATGGCCACATATTCTGCAACCGCACTCACACCGCCCAGCGGCAGTTCGCCGCCGGGCAGCCAGAAATTGCCGATATCAGCAGTCGCCCGCAGGAACGGAGAATCGATCTGGCTGATGTAAAAAAGCTGTTCGCTGGAGTTTTTACAGTTGCCGCCATGATCTTCCAACGCCATGACCACGTTGTTCTTTTCGGCAGTTTCCACACAAGCAGCCAACCCCTCGAGGATCTTGGGGCTGACGTCTTCCCAGGACTGCTTATAGCCGCCGCCAAAGACCCGCAGCGTGCGGCAGTTGAAATAGGCCGCTTCTTCGATAGCTGTCTTGACCTTGGCGATTTCGGCGTCAAAAGCTTCTTTGGTTTCCATTGCCGCATTGCCGAAATTATTTCCGACAATGTAGTTGGCAATAGCAATGCCTTCACCATCAGCCACTTTTCTGGCTTCCGCAAATTCAGCAGCCTTATCTTCGCCCCAGTAATAGCCCAAATCAATACCATCGAAACCGACATTGGCAGCCTGACGGATGATCTTAGCTACAGTACGACCTTCTTCCGGCACCATAAGGTGGGCACCGTACACCGTAATACCCATTTTCATTTTAACACCACCTCTTTACTTCTGTTTAAAGACATATTCTTAACGAATGATACAAGGTAATATATACCGTTTTTGTTTTTTTCCAAATTTTATAGAGAAAAACTTACTGTTTTTTACCCGGCAATACGGCATTTTTTTACATATTGGTATTTTCTGTTAGCAACTGATTGTTTTAACATAAAAAATAACCTTTCTGCGCTATCGGCAAATACAGTTTTATTGCCGGAAAAAACAGCTGAATCACCAACTGAATCAACAGCTGAAGGTTGCTGAATTTTCATACTACATGCGTCAGCAAATTTGCTGAACTGATACAGCAAGATAATTTGCATTTTTTTTGAAAAATTCACTTGCATTTTTCCGAAAAAAAATTATTTTATAGACTGATTTTTTCAGGACACAATCAAGGAGTTATAAAAACATGTGTAACGATTATCAATTATTGAGCCGTGTAACAGCAGCGGCTGGCAGCAAGTTTGGCAATCCGCTGCCGGAAAAATTGCTGGATCTGGCCCGGAAGGCCCAACAACACGATTATCCGTTTGCTGAAATTGAAGGGTCAGCAATCACTCTGGCGGTACCCAGTTTTCTGAGTTTGCTTGATTACACGCAAAAACTCACCCGCTATTTTGCGGATAAAAATCTGTCCCCCCGCATCGAACCATTTGTTCAGCTTACCCAGCAGGATGATCCGAAAGCTTTTGACGGCAAACCAGTCTGGATCGGACAGTTTACTTTTGGCGATGCCCAGGGCCTGCCGGAAATCGCCGAAGATATGCGGCTGCTTTTCTGGAGCGGCAACGATGATGTTTTTGCCCAATATCTGGTCAAGCCGGGGATCGTTTCGATGAGCGAAGCCAACTTGCTGCGGGCAGCGGCGGAGTTTCTGCACTCGCAGTTTTCCTTCATCGACCGCAGCGCTTACAACCGCAGCGATATCTACCGCTACATGGCTTTGAACGGCCCGGTATTGCGCAAACTGCTGGATGCGTTCAGCGCTGACTTTGCCCCGGGAACCCCAAAAACGGGCAAATTGCAGGCGCTGCAAGCGGAGATCGCCAACGATATAGATACGCTCAACAGCGGTGTTTATTACAATGACGTTATCGCCAAAAATATCCTCAAAGCGGTGAATAATTTCTTTTTGATCATCCGCAAGACCAACTTTTACAGTTTGGATAAAGCGGCGCTGGCATTCCGCTTCAGCCCCCGTTTTATGGATTTTTACAATTCGCTCAATCCAGCTTACAATCAGGCGTTTCCGTCCGACCGGCCCTATGGGGTGTTTTTCTTCTACCGGGAAAACGCCATCGGCTTCCAGATCCGTTTTGCCGAAATCGCCCGCGGCGGCTGGCGCACAGTGGTACCCAAGCGCAACAGCAATCCGCTGGATGCAATGGCGCTCTACGATGCAGCCAACGATGAAATTTTCCGGGAAGGTTTTGTGCTGGCACACACCCAGAATCTGAAAAATAAAGATATCTATGAAGGCGGCTCCAAGATGATCATGCTGCTGAACATGGAACCGGAAGCTGAATTCAAACCGACGCTGTGGACTGCCCAGCGGGCGGTGTGCGAAGCGTTTGTATCGCTGATCAATTACAACGATAACGGATCGCTTAAAGATCCGGCCATCGTTGATTATCTGACCAAAAAGGAAATCATCGAAATCGGTCCGGACGAAAATATGTTTGACGATATGATCGTCTGGATGGGTGATTATGCCGCCCGGGTCGGTTACACTCTCAAAGCCGGTTTGATTTCCGGCAAGCCTGACAGCGGGATCAATCACAAAGAATACGGAGTGACCAGTTTTGGGGTTTATCAGTATTTCCTGCGCACGCTTAAAGAATTGGCGATTGAGCCGGAATCTGCGTTCAGCGTCAAGATCGCCGGCGGCCCCGGCGGCGACGTGGCCGGCAACATGATGAAACTTCTGCTGGCTAAAAAACCGGACGGCTCATTTGTACATCCCCAGCTTAAAATCGTGGCCATTACTGATGGTCCGGCAGTAATTTATGACCCCAATGGTATCGACCGTGAAGAGTTGGCCAAGTTGGTTCTTAAGGCTAATCTGGACAGCTTTGATCCGGCCAAACTGCAGGGTAACGGCGCTTATATGCTTTTCAGCCAAAGCGTTGACAACCGTTACCGGCTGGTCGAATGCAGCAACGGCAAAATTTCGGAACGCATGGTTGACCGCAACGAATATATGAGCATTTTCCAGAACAACCTCTACAATTATGCTGATATATTCATGCCGTGCGGCGGGCGTCCCTCCACACTGAACATCAACAACTATCAGGAATATATACCCAACGGCAAACCCTCCAGCCGGGCGATCGTGGAAGGCGGCAACAGCTTTATCACTCCCGAAGCCCGCATCAAATTGCAGGATGCCGGTATTCCGATCGTCAAAGACGCCTCCGCCAACAAATGCGGAGTGATCACCTCCAGCTACGAAATTCTCTCCGGATTGCTGCTTGATCCGGAAGAATTCCAGCAGGAAAAAGCCCAGATCGTGCAGGAAGTGCTGGCTAAGCTGGCCAATCTGGCCCGCGGCGAAGCAGAATGGCTCTTTGCCATGCACAAAGCAACCGGCAAATACCTCACCGATTTGACTGAAGAGCTGAGTGGAACGATCAATCAGAAGAACCGGGCGATCGCCGAATATTTTTCCATCTATCCGGAAGAACTCAAAGACGAGATCATTCTGGCGCATTTGCCCAAGACTCTGGCCAGCAAATACGCCGACCGGCTCAACCGGCTGCCGGCCGAATACCGGGTCGTCATTGCCTCGGTGGAACTGGCTACCCGGATCGTCTACAAACAAAATGGCTCGCTGCAGGCAGAAATAGCCCAGACTATAGCCAGCATCTGACGATAAGCTGAATAAAAAATGCGGCAGTTGCAAAAATTTGCAACTGCCGCTTTTTTATTTTCTCAAACGATAACAGTTACGGCAATGTTTTGAATTTGGTCATTGCTTCAGCAAAAAGCTGCTGCATGGCCGGTTCAACGTTGTAAGTATTGACCGGAAAACTGTTGCGAACCACGTTGCGGGCTTCGGCCCAATCTTTGACCGCTCCGACGGTGATCGCCTGCGCCAGAATATTGCCAATGGCAGTAGCTTCGATCGGCCCGGCGATCACCGGTTTGCCGATCGCACTGGCTGCTTCCTGCATCAAACGCTCATCCTGCGTGCCGCCGCCAATGATATTCAATGCCTTATAACTCTTGCCGGTGGCCTTTTCCAACTCAGCAAGCTTATCGGCAAAGCAGAGGGCCAGCGAATCGTAAACCGCCCGCAGCACGGCAGCGTCATCCATATTTTCGGCACCGGCTTGTCCGGTTGCGATGCAGTAATTTTTGATCCGTTCCGGCATCTTGTCCGGAGCTACAAAATCTCCGGCATTAGGATTGATCAAAAATCCGCACGGCTTGGCCGAAGCGGCCATTTTTTCCAAAGTATCAAACGAAGCATCCATGCCCCGTACCTTGAAATCCCGCCGGCATTCCTGCAGCAGCCAGCAGCCCATGATGTTGGAAAGATAACGGATCTTGTCGTTCAATCCGCCCTCATTGGTAAAGGTCTGCTTGGTTACATCGCAGCAAGGCTCATCAAGCTCACAGCCCAGCAATGCCCAGGTGCCGCAGCTGACGTAAGCAGCATCCTGACCGGCCGGAACCGGCACTGCGCCCACCGCACTGGCAGTATCGTGCGAGCCGACTTTAACGATGGGAATTTCGTCCAAACCGCATTCCGCCGCTAACGCTTTATCCAATTTGCCGCCATAGGTGCAAGGCTTGACGATTTTCGGGAAAATTGCCCGCGGCAGCTTGAGCAGATCGATCAGTTCCCAGTCCCAATTGCACCGCTGCGGATCCAGCAGATTGCCGGTCGAAGCATCGGTGTATTCGGTGGTAAAATCGCCGCCCAGAGCAAAACCCAAAGCATCCGGCATGTGCAGAAACACGGAATTTTCAAGATCCGATGGATTTTCCAACCGGTGCGCTGTCAGCTGATAAATCGTATTCAAGGCCATAAACTGTATGCCGGTACGTTTATAAAGCTCATCCTTGCTGAGCAGCTTCTGAACTTCCGGAACAGCCCGCTCGCCGCGTTCATCCCGATAGTGATAGGGCAATCGCACCATTTCCAAACTGTCACGGTCAAACAGCACATAGTCAACGCCCCAGGTATCGATCCCGATCGCCGCAATATCTTTAGTCACTGCCGCCGCTTTTTTAAGCCCGGCTTTGAGCTCATTGACCAGCGTGGGGTAATCCCAATACAATGCGCCATCAATGCGTTTGTGGCCATTTTCAAAACGGTGCAGCTCTTTAAGTTCCAGCTTGCCGTCTCTCAAAGTGCCCAATATGGCCCGGCCACTGGATGCGCCCAGGTCAAATGCCAGAAAATTTGTCATAAATCATTTCCTTTTTCAACAAAAACTATCCACGCCTTTGAGCAGCACCGCCAGATGCTTTTTCAAAGCCGGATCTTCAAAATCATCGACCAGCAGCTGACCGGGCGCATTCATTTCGGTTCCCGCCAGCAGCGGCAGATCAGCTTGACTGCACGCAGCAATAAAGCGGTCAAGTTCAGCTTGCAAAGCAGCACTCTTTTCCGGCGTGGCCCCAGCCACATTACGGGCCGGGATCAGCGTAGCAGCTGCAGTGCCGTACTTTTTATGCAAAGTCAACAACTCGTCCAAAGCATTTTCGCCCGCCGACAGACCGTTGAGCCACGCCAGCGTGGGCGTTGCACCGCAAGCCGTGATAAATTTATTCATATCCGCCAAAGTCGGGAACGATTCCGGCGAAGGTTTGACATACCCTGCCCCGCCGGATTTCATCGTCTTGGAACGGATCACGCCCTCCAGCTTGACCGGGTTATCGATCAGCTTGGCGGTTTCGGCACTATCCATATTCAGCTTGCCGCTCCAGAAGTTGACCAGATCGGCCTTTTCCGGAAACAGCGCAGCAGCCGCATCCCGGTAAGCACTGCAAACGTGCCGTTCGGTAACATTACCGAACGGGGTGTATTTTTTGGCCACCGCATCAAAATCAATGCTAACCGGAGCCAGATATTCATTGACCAGCTCCACGACCTTGCGGGTGCGGTTGTTGGCATTTTTGCGCAGCATATCGGCAAACGCCTGCTGTTCAGCAGGAACTTTACCGGAAGTAAAACCGCAGCCCAGATGATAAGCAATACCCGGTTCGCCGGGGCTGTTGATCTCTTTATCGGCCAATTCCGGAATAAACGCCCGGGTTTCCATGCCGCAGCAGCCGCGAACACCCAACAGCTGCAGAGCTTCCATAAACTCATCCACGCCATCAAGCACGTCAAAGTCCACCAGTCCCACGGCATAAAAGCCCATCTTTTTGGCCAGATAGACCACATAGCTCGGCGAATAACCGTAGCCGTTGTAGGAAAAGAACGTATGACAGTGCATATTGTGGATGCCGGATACTTCAGCAGCTGCGATCGAACCGTTTTCAAATGCGGCTTTGGCTTCCAGCAAGGCACTTTTGCGCACTGCCGGATCAAAGTTATTCAAGCGTGATTCCAAATCTTTTATATCCATAAAATCACCTCAATTCAACATTACCTGACCACCGGAAACCGGAATCGCCTGACCGGTTTCGTAGAGCTGTTCCACTGCATAGATGATCGCTTTGGCCACATCCGAGGGCAGACAGCCGCGATGCATGGGAATTTGTTTTTCATAAAATTCCTTGACATCGGCCACCGTCTTGGCTCCCGGCACTTTACCGGCATTGAGATACTGCACAAACAACCCCTTTTCCGGATCGCTCCACAGCGGTCCATCAAAGAAATTCCCCGGGCAGACGCTGTTGACCTTGACCCGGTCAGCGACCAATTCCAGCGCAAAACTCTGCGTCAAACCGATGGTACCAAACTTGCTGCCGGCGTAAGCACCGTTGCGGTTGGAACCGACCAAGCCGGATTTGCTGTTGACCTGTACGATATCGCACCAGCCGCCGCTGGCGGCGTTCTGCAAAGCCATGACCGGCGCAACGTGCTTAACGCACAGAAAGTATCCGGAATAATTGATATTGGTCACAAAGTCCCAATCTTTTTTGCTCAAACTCTTGACCGAGCCGGCCCGCAGTACTCCGGCATTAGCCACCAATAGGTCAATACCGCCATAGGTTTTGACCACACTCTGCACCATAGCGGCAACTGAATCCTCATCGGCAATGTTGACCGCCACGCCGGAAGCTCCGGCACCCAGGCGGGCGGCAGCAGCATTGGCCCCTTCCACATTCATATCGGCAATGACCACATCAGCTCCGGCGGCGGCCAGCACTTCGGCTATACCATAACCAAAGCCCTGCGCTCCGCCAGTAACGATCGCCACCTTGCCGGTCAAAGCTTTGCCGCTGCCGGCAGCGACTTTGCTGCGATAGGATTCAACTTCCCAATTTTCAATAAATTCCCGGTGTTTATCGCTCAAATAATTGACTCCGCCGAAAGCAGTGGTCAGCTTTTCGACTCTCGCCGCATCCAGTGCCAACGCCAGCGTGGTAGCTGCGCCATTGGCATTGTTGCCGGCGGCAAACAGGGCTTTGCCGGGAACGCAAACGACTTTGGGCTTGTAACCTTTAGCGGCAGCAAAAGCTGCCACCGCTTCCGCAGTCGGTTCATCGCAAGTCAACGCAAAACTCTTGGCATAAACAATATGATCCGGCGTCAGCGGCCCGGCGGCCGGGGCAAAAGCTCCGGCACTGCGCACGGAAACAACTTTGCCGTCACTGCCCAAATAGCCGCGCAAAGCCGGGGCCAAAGCCGCCAGGGCTTCCGCATCCGCCTCGCCCGCACTCCAAGCACTGCAATCGATCTGCATTTTATCGTAATGGGCTTTCAAGGTATCCATGATCATGCGGTAAGCCTGATCGATCTCATCAGCACTGTTGCCGCCCACAAACACCCCGTGATTCTGCAAAAAGATCACCGCCGGAGCATTGCCGTGAGCTTGCTTGTAGACCTGAACTTTATCAAACACGACCTTGGCCAGCGTAAAACCGGGGTCAACGTATTCCACCCACAAAGCTTCCGGAAAGAGTTCAGCGCATTTTGCGGCACCATTTTTTCCGCAGGTCATACCATTGACCATGCCCGGATGCAGATGCACAACGAACTTGAAATCCATCAATTCATGCAGCGGAGCTTCCACCGACGGCCGCCCGCTGCTGCCGGGAACAACAGCGTAGGCCATCAGGCTCTTGATCCGTGCTTCCCGCTCATTGGCACTGGCAAATTCTGTCCAGCTGAAACACTCGCGGATGATCGCGCGTTCCATCTTGACAAAATCACCTTCTGTGATCTTGGCCAGACTCACCCCGGAAGGTTTCACATAGAGATATTTTTCATCCTTACAGGATGTATTTCCCCCGCCGGCGAGTACAAACTCCGGATTGGCTCCGTAACAATTGGACAACTTGGTAATCGTACTTAACATAATATCTCCTGAAAAATACTTTTAACGTTTGCTCAAAACGGTATTTTCATATTCTTTGACTTGCTTGAGCCAGCCGGCACCGGGCACCCGGCAGTATTCACAATAGGCTTCCCACATGGGCGCAAACGGCAGATTCTTGAAATCTTCCAGCAACGCCAGACGGCTGGAGTAATCGCCGGATTCTTCTGCTTCCCGCAGCAGCTGAGTCGGTTCCAACGCAGCGGCCAGCAACGCCTTCTGCATCGCCCGGGCACCGATGCTCCAGGCAGCAATACGGTTGATGGAGGCATCAAAGTAATCCAGACCGATATGTACACGCTTGTCGTAATTATTGCGGATGATTTCCTGCGCTATGGCGTACAATTCATCGTTCAAAGTAACCACATGGTCGCTGTCCCAGCGCACGCCGCGGCTGACGTGCAAAAGCAATTCATCCGCAAAGAGCATCACGCTGGAGATCTTGTCGGAGATAACTTCCGTGGGATGGAAGTGACCGGCATCCAGACAGACCAGCTTGTTGTTTTTCATGCAGTAGCCCATATAAAATTCATGCGAACCGATGGTGCAGCTTTCGGCCCCGATCCCAAAGAGTTTGCACTCCACGGCATCCTTGTTGTATTTTTCGTCCACCGGCACGGCAAAAATTTCGTCCAGCGACTCCATCAAACGGCGCCGGGGAGCTTCCCGATCCACCGGCGTATCCTTAAAACCGTCCGGAGCCCAGAAGTTGGTGATACAAGTACTGCCCTGCGCCTTGCCGAATTCAGCGGCAATCTTGCGGCAGGCAATACCGTGTTCGATCCAATACTTGCGCACCGCTGCATCAGCATTACTCAAAGTAAAGCCATCGCCAGCCATCGGATGGGCAAAAAAGGTGGGGTTGAAGTCCAGCGCCACATTATTAGCCTTGCTCCAATCCATCCAGTTTTTGAAGTTGTCCACCGTCAAAGCGTTGCGTTCGATCTTGCTGCCGTTGACCGCTTCAGCATAGATAGCATGGATATTGAGCCGCTTGGTTCCCGGAACCAGACTCATAACTTTATCAATATCATTGCGCAATTCAGCAGCGTTGCGGGCCCGGCCGGGATAGTTACCGGTAACCGCAATACCGCCATCCAGCCCGTTGTCATTTTCAAAACCGTTGACATCATCGCCCTGCCAGCAATGGATCGACACCGGAATTTCGGCGGCCCGCCGGAAAGCGGCATCAACATCAACACCTAACGCCCGATAGATTTTTTCGGCTTCACTGAACATAGACATTTTGATTTCTCCTTTTACATGCTGTATTTAGATTGCAGTTTTAATATATCTTGATTTAACTTAAGATAGCTTGACATTACCATCAGGTCAAATAATAAATACAGTTTTTATGCCTTTTTTTGTATTTTATTTCATAAAACAAGCTCAAATCAGACCCTTATTATTGTTATCAGCGGCGGCGGATCAATATTGCGGTACGGTCATCGTGCTGCTCGGGTTCAAACTCCCGAACCGTATCGAGCAATCCGTCAAGCACTTCTTCGGCACTGAGCCGGGCAGTACAGCGCACTTCCAATTCATGCGCCAGCCGATCAACCCCGAACTCATCGGAATTTATATCCAAAGCTTCGGTTATGCCGTCGGAATAAAGCAGCACGGTCATGCCGGGCTGCATTTCCAGACTGATCGTATCAAAAGTAGCGTATTCATCCGGCAACACCCCCAAGCCGGTGCCATCCGGATACAATCTGCGTATATGCCCCCGGATAAAGTAAACCAGTTCCGTGTGTCCGGCCCGGGCGTATTCCATGATCCCATGCTGTTTATCCAAAAGGCAGCACCCCATGGTCACATAGCGTTCGGCATCGGTATCGCGATAAAGATTGCGGTTGACTTCCCGCAGCAGAGCTTCCAGCGTAGTAAAGTGATCGGCGGCAGCCCGGATAAAACTGCGGGTCATCGAAGCCAGCAGACAGGCCGGCACGCCCTTGCCGCAGGCATCACCCATAACAATCAGCAGCCGGTTGTCATCGATGCGCACATAGTCATAGAAGTCGCCGTTGACCTCTTTAGCGGAGTTGGTTTTGGCAAAAATGGCAAATTTATCCCAATCCGGCACCGACTCCGGCAGCAGTGACGCCTGTAATTGGCGGGCAAACCCCAGTTCCTGTTTGAGCCGTTCCTGCGCACTGCGGGTTTTATAGGCTCCTTCCAGATCCATGATCAACCGCACCTGTCCGGCCACAAATTTAAGCTGGGCAAATTTATCCTGATTGAACAAACCGTAATTACTGCTGGTAACTGCGCAAATGATTCCCGAAAGCTGTTCTTTCTGGAACACCGGCACCGCCATGACCTGTTCCGGCAACCGCTCCATGGGGAACTCGCTCAAATGCTCATCATGCCGGGCATCAGGCAAAAAAATCGGCCGCCGCCGGGAAGCAGTCCGCCCGATGAACCCCTCACCAATAGTAATATCTTCTTCCCGCAGCGCCTGACGGTATTCATCGGCGCTGCCTTCCGGATCCATCATTATAGTAAATTGCGAAAGCGGATAATTGCCGCTGACCCCATCGACCAGCAATCGATCATTTTCCACCCGGTAAATACACACAGCTTTAGCCACGATCAACTCTGCAATGTGCGCTGCGGCCTGATCCATGGCATCGGAGAGTTTATTGGCCGAACTTAAACTGTGCGAAAACAACCCCTGAAATTTATCGATTTCCGTCTGCTGCCGTTCCAGCAGCGATCCCCGCATCCGCAAACGCCGCCAGGCCATTATCAAAACCAGAATCGTGATCAAAAAGATCAAACTCAATACACCAAGCACTACATTAACGTTACTCATAAATTATCATAAAATCCCATTTATCCAATCCGATATTGGCAGATTTTTTTCAGCTCAAACATACTTTCTTTTACCAATACTCAGATAACTTCAAAATTCAACCAATAATAACATATCACATCAAATTGCAAACTGCAAGATATTTTTTTGATTTTTATTGAGCATTACACGGCAAAATAGCTTGCTTTAGCTTTTTCAAGGTATTATATTATGCTCTGCAAACACCAAGGAGAATAAAAATGCAGGAAACAACTTTACTTGTACTCACACCGGCAGCCTTACAGCGGCAATTGGCCGGAGTTATTCTTTCCCGGGTAATGTTCCGGGGAAAAATGGAACTGGAAGCGGCCCAACTGGTAAAATTTTCCACGGACGATGCCGCTGAATTTGGTGCTGCCATGCCATCATTGAACTTGAGCGATATGACCGCAGAACCGGCCGCAATGCTCTGTTTGCTCAAAGGCGAAAATGCGATCGATACGCTTGCAGACTTGCTGAAAAATATTGAAGGATGTTTTGGCTGTAAATTGGCCGCCGCTCCGGCAACTGCCGACGAAAATAAAGCAGCCATGGCTGCGACCGCCCGGATCGCTGCGCGCGACAATCTGTTGACCGCCGCTCCGGCAGCCGGTGCGGAACGCACACTGCTGATCATCAAACCGGAAAACTTCCGTCAGCCCAGTGTCCGTCCCGGAGCGATCATTGATATGCTCAGCAGCCTTGATCTGCAATTGGTCGGCTGCAAAGTTCATGGCATGACCACCAACGAAGCGCTGGAGTTTTATGGTCCGGTGCGGCAGGCTCTGCGCAGCAAGCTGGGTCCGGAAATCGGAGCCAAGATCCTTGATTTGACCGAAAAGGAATTTGACTTCAAATTCCAGCCGGAATTGGCCGATACGCTGGTCGAAACCGCCGGCAACGGTTTTGCCGATGACCAGTTTGAACAAATTGTGGAATTCATGTCCGGCAAGCGTCCTTCAGCAGTACCGGAGTCAGAACGCGACCTGCCCGGCGGAGCCAAGTGCATGGTTTTAATTTTTGACGGCATTGATGCTGTAAGCAAGATCCGCACCATTCTGGGCCCGACCAATCCGGCCAAAGCAACCGGCGGAACCGTGCGATATGACTTTGGCACCAATATTATGGTCAACGCCTCGCACGCTTCGGATGCAATAGAAAGCTACGAACGGGAAGGACGGATCGTAAAAGTAAACGTCAACAACTTGAGCAACCTTGCCGCCGCTCTGGCCTGAGCAGCGTCAGGTTATAAAAAAAACATCCGCCGGAATCAAACGATTTCAGCGGATGTTTTTTTATACCCGGAAAAAGATCAGAACTTGACCACCCCCACAGCATAGAGGAAGGTCAGCAGCGTCAGCAATGGCGCCACAAAGCGCACAAACAGCGACCACGCTTTGACCGAGAGCTGCATATTGAGCTTGCTGCGGCAATTACCACTGCAGCTGAGCGTAAGCGGCTCAGCATCGCCCCGGCGATAAAGCTCCCGGGCGCATTTGCCAACACCCAACACCCAACCGGCAAAAATCGCAATGAGCAAACCATCCAGCGGCAATATCCAACTGGAGCAAATATAATCCAATTCATCAAGAAAGTTACCTTTGACCGAACCGAACAAGCCCTTAAACATCTTTTCCAGTTGCGGGAAACAACTCCAGTCAGCCACACTCCAGCAGCTGAGCAAAGCAAATGCACCAATCACCAGCGAAAGCACTATTACCGCTTTCTGGCGGGATATTTTCAGATGCTGCATCGCCGTTGCCACAGCGCACTCCAGCAAGCTTATGCCGCTGGTAAGCGCCGCAATGGCCAGCAGCACAAAGAACACCCCGTTCCAAAGCCAGCCCAGGGAACCGGGTATGGCATTGAAAGTGATCGGCAATATCTGGAAGATAAGACTCGGCCCCTGCGCCGGTGACATATTCATGGCAAAAACCGCCGGGAAGATGGCCAGACCGGCCAGCATCGCCAGCAAGGTATCAAAAAAAGCAATGCTTACACTGGCCGAAAGAATGTTGCGGTTGCGCGGCAGATAGCTGCCGTAAGTGATCAAAATGCCCATGCCCAGACTCAGCGAATAAAAAGCATGACCCAACGCATCAAGAATACTCTTTTCGGAAATTTTACTGAAATCCGGTTTCAGGAAAAAGCTTATACCTTTGCCCGCTCCCGGCAGCGTTACCGCCCGCAGCACCAGCACCACGATCAGCAAAAACAAGATCGGCATCAAAAGTTTACTGGCCAATTCCACGCCCTTTTTGACTCCGGCATAGCAGACAAAAGCGCAAATACCAATATAAAGCACCATGCCCAGCGTACAGAGCCAGCCGTTGGCGGCCATTTGCCCAAACATCTTGCCGGCTTCATCGTGATTGGCAAAATTAAGGTTTCCGGCAAAAGCATCGTAAGTATAAAGCAGCGTCCAGCCGCCGATAACTGCGTAATAGGAGAGGATCAGCATCGCCACCAGCGAGCAGAAAAATCCCACCACCGTAAATCCCCAGCGATAGACCGCCAGCGCAATCAGCGCAACTACCGCCGCCAGACCGTAGTTGCTGCTGAAAACAGCGATCAATGCCGCCAGCAGAATACCGACCCCGGCAAAACATTTACCGATTATTTCGCTGCCTTTCTGAAAATACTGAAATGCTCCGATCGGGTCACTTTGCGAGGCTCTGCCCATGGCAAATTCCGCCAGCATCACCGGCAAACCGATCAACAGCATACATCCCAGATAGACCAGCACAAAAGCGCCGCCGCCGTTCATCCCGGTTATGTAAGGAAAACGCCAGATATTGCCCAATCCGATCGCCGACCCGGCAGCGGCCATGATAAACCCCCAGGTGCTGCCCCAATGTTCACGTTGTGTTTGACTCATAAAAAAAATCCCAATCCGTTTTTTTGTTTTTTCCTATTACAATAGCACGAACCGGGATTTTTACAATTTTATTGTTCAAAATTATGAGGTAATTTAATTCATATTTTTACATAAGTAATTTTCCGACTGCAGCTTTGAACAGATTTTCAAAATCCGGCATCACCCGGCAGAAACTTTTCACTTCGTAGCCTTCGGGATTTTTCAGTGCCTCTGCAGTACCTATATAGTAAAAAGAATCACCGCAATTACCGACTACCGCCAATTTTTCATCCGGGATCAAACTCTGAGCATAGAGTTGATACTCAATAAACAGTTCCCCATTGACAAAAAGCATTTTTGCATCATTGATCTGCAGCAGCTCAAGAGCATATTCTTCGCCATGTTTCTCGCCATACCGTTCGCCGGCAGCCATAGCTGCCTCCACGGTGGAAATTTCAGTTTGCGGCTTATCAATAACCGACATATCAAAGTGCCGCACCGGGAACTCAAAACACTCCCGCTTCCAGCTGAAACTGTCAGCTTTTTTGCGTTCCATGCTGCAACTGTTCAATTCAATAGCATCGGCCAATATCTTGCCGAATTTTTTGATATTGCCTTCCAAATCGTCACAAGAAGTGTATTTTCCGGCAGTCAGATTGCCGAAAAATCCATTGAACAGCGAGTGCATAACTTTGGGCATTCTTGCTTCCAGCAAACGCATCGCCTCGCCGGGTGCATCTGCACTGAAACGTTTGCCTTCATTGGCCACCTGCGGATGAGTCGCGTAAAAACTCCACGCCGCCATCAATTTGCCGTCTTCGCTGTAAAAACCGAGCGTTCTGAGCATAGGATCGATCAAACCGACCGGTTTATTTTTGACTTCAGGGTGTATGCAGCGGCTGAAACGCACCGCTATCGAACCATCTTCCATCGGCACCCGGCGGTTGGAAGCGTAGCCGTAAACCCGAGTTTCGCTCCAGCCAATCTCAGCAACCGTCTGCAACTTATCTTTCAAGCCCAGCGCAGCTTTTTTAACATTGCTTTTGACTGTATCGAACCATGTCCAATCCAAATTGGCGCCCATGATTTCCGCCGCCTCGATATTGATGAACGGTGCATCATGCTGGTGTACACAATGCAGTATCACCTGATTGACCGCTATCCCCATTGCTTCGGCCAGCTCAGCACGCCAGAGATCATGTGCCGAACAGTAAAGCCCGCCGTAATCCAGCGAAATTATCAAAGCAGTATCTTCGCTGCTTTGCAGCAGAAATAATCTTCCATACAAGGGATCACGCTCCGGCTGCGGATTACCCGGAGCCGCAAAACCGATCCAGCCGTTGTCATCCGGAGTAATATCCACCCGGTCAAAAGCTATTTTCAACATTCTTTTTTCAACTCCAAATATTTTTTCCTCAACGCAACAGCATGATTGCAAGTAAGGGCATCGACTCCGATCTCAGCCATCTTCAAGCCCAACTCATCAGTAAAAACACCCCAGCAGACTACCCGCAAACCATCCGCTTTAAGCTTTTGCACAAAGTCCGCATCAGCTCGCATATCAGCTTTGAAACTGATACCGCATTTAAGCGGCGCAAGATATTTGATCACTTCCTCAGCCGTCGGAAAATATCCAAAAACTTTTTCCAGATCCACCAGCAGTACCCGTGGCAGATCGCCAAACCCATCTGCCGCCACAGTTATAGTATCGCTCTCAAAACTGCTTATACAAAAACAGGAACGTTTTTCAGGGAACTTGTCCAACAGTTGTTTGCACCACGGAATCAACTCCGGCGCACCTTTAAGTTCGATTTGCATCAAAGCTCCCGGTGCAAGCAGCTGCAGCGCTTCCTGCAACAGCGGAACAGGATGATATTTCTGCAGCTCCTGCAAATCATGTTCAGCAACCTTAAGCGGCACCCCTGCCACCCGCTGCAAACTGTCGTCATGCACACACACCACCTGCTTATCGGCAGTCAGGCGTACATCCAACTCTATACCGTCGCTCTGCCGCTGCATGGCCAGCTCAAAAGCCGGCAAAGTATTTTCCGGTGCATCATCGGATTCCCCCCGATGCGACAAAAACATTGTCCGTATCATTTTAACTCCTCACAATTTTTCCTGAGTTTTTTTGACCAACTGCAACCTGCCATGCCACATAAAAAGCAGCATCGCCAGATAAATCACTGCTGCCGCACCAACCAGCCAATCGCCAAACCGGCTGTAAAAAGTAGCCTGCAATGCTCCGCTCCGGGGCACTTTAACTGTAACCGTAGCAGCACCGGAGCCACGCCGGAAGGGCTTGCCATCGCCAAATTTCAATGTTTCGGCCAAACTCCAGATGATTTCGCCGCCTGGTGTGATCACACAAGTGGCACTGTCGTTGCCGCAGCGCACCATGGGCAAACCACATTCGATCGCCCGGGCCACGGCATTAGCCAGATGCTGTTCCGGCTCCGAACTGGTCGGATACCACGCATCATTGGTGATTACCAGCAATATATTGGCATCGCGCATAAATTCTTCCCGGGATATATAGGCAAAAACATCCTCAAAACAAATATTCACCCCCAGCTTTACTTTATCGCTTAACACTATCGGCGCCAAGCTTTTGCCGGGAGTCAGATCACGTTTCATATCAATAAGATTGATCAGCCAGCCGGGCAGATAACGCCGCATGGGAATAAACTCGCCAAACGGCACGGGGTGGGTTTTGCTGTAGATATCCTTGAAGCCGTAGCGCAAAACATCTCTCGTATCGGTCAGCACCGCACTGTTGAGCGACCCAGGCGGATCTTGCGACATATCAAACTCCAAAGTTCCCAGCAGCAGCGGCGCCTTCATCAGGCGCGACAGCTCCCGCACTTCGTCCCGGTACAGCGCACAAACCATAGCCGCCCCCCGCAGTGGATAATTGACTGCCGTTTCCGGCCACACCACCAGATCGGTCACTGCGCCAGTTTGAGTACGGGTCAAGGCTGAATAACGATTCAAAGCCTCCATGGCTGAATCTTCTCCGCCCAAGCGCCGCTGCGATAAATTCCCCTGCACCAGCGTAAGTTTTACTGTATCTTCAAAAGCGGCATATTCCTTGCGCCGTTCCCGCAGCAGCATCACTCCCGCACACATACCCAACGCCAGCACCAGCAGCATGATCAAAAGCACCCACGGCCGACGGTAAGTGATCCGGTTTTGTTCCGGCAGCTTCTGCGCCACTGTCAAAATCGCCAGTGCCAGCGCCGCATTGAACAACGCCGCCAGCATACTCAAGCCGGAAATACCCGTAAACCGCACCAGCTGCATAAGTACACTGTTGCGGTAAAATGCCACGCCCAAATAGTTCCACGGCAGCACCGAATGACGCAAATACTCCACCAGCACCAGCGAACAGGCTACCGTAAGTGCCCAAGCCAGCTGCCGGATCAAACTGAAGTTCCGGAAAGCACACTGCGCAGTAAAACCGCTGCGGCGGACTTCCGGCGGCAAAAGAATGTAGCGATTGGCCAGCGCCGCCGTCCACCCGACCGGTATATAGTAGGCTCCCAGCACCAGCATCATCATCCACGGGATCGCCCCGTGGATCTCCCGCAGCCAGAAAAAGCCGCACAAAGCGTAGCCCATTCCCCACAGCCAGCCGCACCATGCAGCTTGCAGCGGGGAGCGGTTTCTGGCCTCCAGCAGCAGAACCGTCAGCGCCACAAAAACCGCCAGAGTAAAGTTTAACGGCGGAAAAGCCGTTGCCATCAATGCTCCGCCCAGCCAGCAGAAAGCCCAATGAATCAAGCGCAGTTTCAGAGAAATTTCAGCCTTTTGACTGCCCGGCAAAGGGCCACGGGGATGAAAAAACGATTTTATTGCATGAAAAATCTTCATAAAAACCTATTAAAGTTTGAAATATTGCTGTTTTTAGTGTAATTTAATATAATAAAATTTATTTTCCACTCCGGAATCGTTTTTTTCCGGAAAAAATGTATTTAAGGATACAGCAAGCTGAAGTCCCGGATTTTTGCTTGCTGCATCGACAAGCGGTTTTATTGCAGCCGCAGGCAGGTGTTTTATGAAAAGTAATTCGGAAATCATTGAATTTGATCATTTGGTCGTAGGCAGCGGCTTAGCCGGACTCATGTCTGCACTCAAACTGGCAGAAGCCGGAGGCTCCGTAGCTCTGCTGACCAAACGCCAGATCAACGAAGGAAGTACGCCTCATGCGCAAGGCGGGATCGCCTGCGTGACCGATTCGCTGGATACTTTTGATGAACATGTAAAAGACACCCTGGATGCCGGAGCCGGCCTCTGCCGGGAAGATGTGGTACGCTGCATTGTGGAAGCCGGTCCGGAAGCAGTCGCAGACCTGATCCGCCGGGGCGTACATTTTACCACCCGCGGCGAAATGGGCAAAACCGGTGACCAGAACGAACCCGATCTCGGACGTGAAGGCGGTCACCACAAACGGCGAGTCCTCCACTCCGGAGATATCACCGGTGCTGAAATCGAACGGGCGCTGGTTGCTGCCTGTCAGGCCAATAAAAATATCACTATCTACGAGCATCACATGGCCATAGATGTGATCGTAACTGCCCGTTTGGGTTTACCGGGAGCCAACCGCTGTCTGGGGCTTTATGCGCTGGATATCCCCAATGGTGTGGTTAAATCGTTCCGTGGTTTAAGCACGACCATCGCCTGCGGTGGTGTGGGCAAAGTATATTTGTACACCAGCAATCCGGATGTCGCCTGCGGCGGTGGAGTGGCCATGTGTTACCGGGCGGGAGCCAAAATAGCGAACATGGAATTTATCCAGTTCCATCCGACCATTCTCTATCACCCGCAGATGCGCAGTTTTCTGATTTCCGAAGCGGTGCGGGGCGAAGGCGCTGTCCTCAAGATCCGCAACAAAAAAGGCGAACTTGTGGAGTTTATGGATAAATACCATCCCATGAAAAGCCTGGCCCCCCGGGATGTAGTAGCCCGGGCAATCGATAACGAAATGAAACGCTCCGGCGAAGAATGTGTATTTTTGGATATAACCCACCAGAGCGAAGAAGCCTTGCGGCTGCGCTTTCCGAACATCTTTGAAAAATGTCTGGAAATCGGCGTGAATATGGCCAAAGACCCCATTCCGGTGGTTCCGGCCGAACACTACTCCTGCGGCGGAGTAAAGACCGATGTCAATGGTGCAACCAATATCGCCGGACTCTATGCTGTAGGCGAAACCGCCTGCACCGGCTTGCACGGCGCCAACCGTCTGGCCAGCAACAGTCTGCTGGAAGCATTGGTCTGCGCAAACTTTTCCGCCAAACACATTCGGGAACACCTTGACGAACTGCGCAAAAATCAATTTGACGGCTTTGTGCCGCCCTGGCATTGCGGCAATGCAGTCAACTCCGACGAACAGGTGGTAATTGCCCATAACTGGGATGAAATACGGCGTTTTATGTGGGACTATGTGGGGATTTTCCGCACCAACCGCCGACTGGAGCGGGCCAAAGCACGGATCGTGCTGATCCGCAAAGAAATCGAAAAATATTACTGGGACTTCCTGGTCACACCGGATCTGATCGAATTGCGTAACATTGCAACCGTAGCCGAGTTGATCATTGACTCATCATTGGCCCGGCGCGAAAGCCGTGGTTTGCATTACAACTCAGATTACCCGGATACCGATCCGGCGCTGGCGGAAGTCGATACGCTCCTTTCACGGAAATTATAAATATATTGGTTGAACGCTTGATCATGCAAAATCACTTTGAGGTAGAAGAAAACGTTTTTGAAGTTGTTTCAAAACTCCAGTCAGCGGGGTTTGAAACCTATATCGTCGGCGGAGCGATCCGGGATCTGCTGCTGGATCGCACTCCTAAAGATTACGATATATCCACAGCGGCAACTCCCGAAGAAGTCCGGGAGGTATTCGGCCGCCGCCGGGCCCGGATCATCGGCCGCCGCTTTCAGCTGGTTCACGTCCGCAGCGGCGGCGATATTTTTGAAGTAAGCACCTTCCGGAGAACTCCGGCCGAAAAAAGCCACGAGCCGCAAACGCCGGGGGCCCGCAAAATAGCTGAACTGGAAGAAGCCGAAAATATGATCTTCAACGATAACGATTTCGGCACATCCGAAGAAGACGCCTGGCGGCGGGATTTTACGGTCAACGCCCTCTTCTACGATCCGGTATCCGACGAACTCATTGACTATACCGGCAACGGCATAGCCGATATCGAAAGCGGGTTGGTGCGGGCCATCGGGGATGCCAAACTCCGCTTTGAAGAAGATCCGGTGCGGATGCTCCGGGCCTTGAAACTTGTCGGCCAATACGGCTTTAACCTGGAGCGGAAAACCGAAAATGCTTTATTGGCCACATTGCCCTTATTGGAACTGGCATCAGTATCGCGTCTTTCGCTGGAATTGGAAAAAATCCTGAATTCCAATTACACCGGCTCGATCATGCAGGCATTTGCCGATTACGGATTGCTCAAGCACTTTTTGCCGTACATAGCCAAGGATTCCGAAAAAAACAATTTGAATGCGGCGTTGACGCTGTTGAAAATGCGCGATCAGCGGGTGGCCGCCGGTTATTACCGCAACAGTGCCTCGCTGGCAATGGCTGCGCTGGCGCTGCCGTTTATCGACATGATGATCGACGGCAATTACCGGCGGGAATATGCCCAGCAGATCGACTCCGGGAATCCTCCGCCCAACGCCTGGGATGAAGAAATGCTCCGCCATTCGCTGCTGACGATCTATGCGCCGCTGGCGATCATTAAGCGTTTGAATATTTCGGCCTGCCGGATGCTGGCTATTCAACCGTATATTTTCGGCAAAGTACAGCCGCGGCGGTTGATGAAACTGCGGGGATTTGCGCACGCCATGGAGTTATTCAAAGTGCAGTGTGAATCCGGCTATCTGCAATGCAGCAGCGATTTTATCGTGCAATGGCGCAACAACATTGCCAATGTTGGCGGCGTAAACAACAAAGCCGATTCAGCCGGAGAGCCGGAAATATCCGGGAGCAGCAAAAACCGTAAACGCCGCCGCAAAAGCTACAGTCGGAATCCCCGGAACCACAGCAAAAACACAGCAGGCAACCAGCCGAATATTGATCAATTGATCCGTGAACAGCAGCTCGCAGCGGCCGAAGACCTGAAACTGGGGTTCTGATCCGATAACCGGAACCACCAGCCCAGCTGGTGGTTTGTACAAGCCCTATAAGGGCATATTACCGGCATTCCCCCGCAGGAAGCTCTGATAAAGGTTCCCCCATTCGCACCTGGCTTCCAGCTGTTACTGAAGCAGCTGGGGGGACGTTTTCAATTTCTTTTTATCAGTAAATTGTCAAATAGTTCCACTTGCACTAATTGATCTTGTGTTGCCTCCTCAATGATGGCGGGGTTGACTTCTGTCAAAGCGGCAACCATGCGGGAGATCGCCAACAAGTTGAAAATGGATCAATCTTACCTTGCCCAAGCACTGAAACTTGCGAACATTGCCCCGGATATTGCAAAGGCGATATGGGAAAACCGCCATTCGGAAACATTGACCTTGGATAAACTCCGTAAGGGTATTCCGGAAAGTTGGGAAGAGCAGCGGAAGTTATTTCTATCATAAAAGCATAAATCTGATTACATCGTCAAGCAAAGACATATCTGCTCCTTGCTTCATCAAAAGTTTGTAATCTTTCTTGAATCTGCTGGTCCAGATGACTGTGTAACTCATTTTTTAAGCTCCGCAAGGGCATCTTCA
>SUWF01000027.1 GCA_015061575.1 Lentisphaerota bacterium | reverse complement strand
CAGATGGCTGATAAAACAGGCTTACGGCTTCCGAGATCGTGAGTACTTCAAATTAAAAATCTATCAGCTGCCGGAAATTTCAAGCACAAAAGAGATATGAGTTTTTGTCATAAACCGTCGATGAGGCTAAAAAAATTCCCAATTATTGAAATATGGAAACGTTTCCACTTTCAGGAAATAATATACCATCATCAACTGTTTTTGTCAAGTTTTTTGTCTGAGATTTGCCAATAACTTTCCGGGAAACTTGCAGCGGGTCAACTGTTCAGGCCAATTCAGAGCCAAATTTCCTGACCGTTGTTTTCCCGGCTTTCCAAACCGCCGATGACCATTTTCATAAGTTCTTCGGTTTCAGCAAACGGCATGGGGCGCACTCCGGTTTTCAGATAATCCACAAAAGCCACCAGCTGATTGCGGAAACTTGAATAGCTGTCCTTCAGTTTGATTTCCAGAGCGCCCTGCGTTCCGCAAAGCATGATCGTGGGGTTGTACATTATATCTCTGCAGCTGGAAATGACCACGTCAAAGTTGTTCCGGTGCTTGAGATGCACCAGATTGCGCTCGCCGGTAACGGTGTTGCGGATACTTTGATAACCGCCGCCGGTGAGGGCATAAATGGCTTCCAGAGCATGTATGCCATAAGTTGACCACTTTTTGGGCATGGTCATAGCGGCAAAGCGCAATTCGCCGATTTCGCGGTAATTGCCGTGAAAATACGGAGCGATCTCCTTGCAGTAGCGCATACTGCTGGATGAAATTATCGGGGCCCCTGCTTCAACAGCCTTGCGGAAAAACTCCAGATCCTGTTGATTGTCACACAAAGGTTTATCGATAAAGATCGGCAGACCGGCCTCAATGAACGGCTGCGCCCTCCGGACATGCTCAGAACCAATATCCGTAGCGATGATCACGGCGTCGATTTTACCGATCATATCTTCGGGGCGATCGACCACATTGGGGATCAGCGAAAGCTTTGCGACATGCTCAGCATCTTTGCGGTCATCGCAAAAAACATGCGTAACGTGCGCGCCATCAATTCCGATGGAGTCATAATTTTCTTTATTCAAATAGACAGGTATTCCGGCGAACGGACACTCTTTTGTCATCGCCTGTTTATCATATTTATTGAACATGGCGCTCCACGAATAAGGGTGTCCATTACCTTCCGTCATTCCGATAATGCCCAACTTGATATTCTCAACATCTTTGACCAAAGCCCTCATAAACTCACTCCCTTCAATTTTTATTTAAATCAGTTGCCGTATCCGGTTCCATCAACTCTACAGAATGAACAAAAACTTCCCCCCGGGTCAGCATCAGCGCCAAACGCAAAAAACGATTGTCCTTATTGAGAAAATCTTCAGGTACTTCCACGGTATATTGGAACACACCGTCTGAAGTTATTTCTGCAGGCGGGAAAATATAGAAACTCATCCAGCCATATTTCTGATTGTATCCATGCAGACCGCATCCCCATACAGTGCCCTTGCGCCCTGAAACAGTTATTTTTATTTTCCATCTTTCAGCAGGGATCAACCGGCCGTTAAAAACCGATATAGCAGAATCACTTTTCAGATAAAATACCTGTTTATTATCTGCAATATACTTTACGCCCAATTCGGCATTGCTGCCGGAAAAATATCCCGGAGTACCTATTACGTCCCACCCCTGGGGAAAGTCTTTCAGTTCCGGCTGCTGCAAAGCTGACTTTCCGGCAAAGAAACTTTTGACCTGCTGATAATATTTACTGTTTTCGGGCAAGATCGACTCAAATGAGCAACTGTATTGGGCTGGCGTATTGGTGCCGTTTGCTGCTGTTTGAGCGAATTTGTACGCAAACGCTTCTTTGATATTATAACGATAAACTCTGGTCACACGTTTTTTCTTCCGGTTATGCGGAAATTCAGACAGAAAGACCAAATTATTTTTTATCCATGCCGGATGCTTGTCCCATATCTCTCCGGGGGCTTGAGATTTTTTTTCAAAGGTTAAAAAATAAACCACTTCGTACGGCTCACTGAAGATTTTTTGAAATTTAAGAAAAATTTCCCGGGACAGCTCCTGCACATTTTGTTTTTCAAAATCCACCGGCCACGCTTTACCTCCGGAGTAGTATGCAATGCGCTTGGTTTCGTTCGCATTGCTGAAAATTGCATAATTTGAATAATTTCCGGAATCTTGTGCGATCAAGCTTCCGGCTTTGATAATATGATCCGCATACGAATTGAAGTGCAGGCTTTTTCCCACTCCGGCAAGCGTCAAACCGCCGATCAACAGCCACGAAAGCACTTTGCAGTATTGCGGCGAAAAATCGAATTTTGCCTTTAAATATTCCGGCACCTTGAAGCAGGCGTAAGCCGTGGCAATTGTCGCCGGATAAATCAAAATAGATGCATAACGTGATGAAATGATTTCAATTATCAAACGCCAGGCGATCATAAAAACGATACTTATGCCGATAAGCCAGAAAAATTCTCCACGCTTCCGGTAATTTACCGCAGCGGCAACTGCCAACCCGATCACTGCACCGATTGCAATTGGTTCAAACAAAATGCCGGGGATCCCCTTAAAGAATATATCAATCATTGTCCGGCTCCCCGGGGTTGTACAGTTTTTGCTCCATAAGCATGACCCGGCTCTGATATGAAACACAATATCTGGGTACCAGCTCCAACACTCCCATCATCGACAGCAATAGATAAGATGTCAGCACAAAAGCTGCCAGAAAAGCTGCTGCATTGCCAAGATGTCTTTTCCAATCCCGGTAATTTTTAATTATCAATATGACCAATCCCAGCCCGGCGATCAGCAGCATTTCAAACGCTTCGTGTCTTGCCAGCAGCGCCGGACTTAAAAATGCCCCGGCAGCGGCAGCAAAATACCACTTTTTCCGTTTTATGGCCGCCAGCAAAAGCCAGATCATTATTCCGCAGAAAAACAAATAGATTATGTCCCGCTGCGGTTCAATGGCCAAATCGTTCAGCGACGGATTGAAAGTTATCAGCAGCGCCGCTGCAATGGCAATGCGCTTATCGCCCAAAACTTCCTGCGTTGTCAGGTAAGTGATCACCGGCAGCAGACTGCGCAATACAATATTGATGCCGATTCCGGCAGCTACTGCCGAAAGCCCGCAATCCATAAGCAGCTTCATCAAATATAACGCCAAAGGCGGAATAAACGGCCACTGCTCTATGTATTGGCCGTTGCCATGCTCGTGCCACTCCTGAACGATCCCCAGATAAACTACACCATCTCTGGAAATGACCGGCTCCAGATAAAAACTCAACACCGTCCAGACCAGTGCAGTCAACACCAGCAAAGCTAAAATAAAACTTACATTCAGTGTGCGCCAAGCCATAGTGCAATGTTTATTTTCTCAATCTTGCATATACCATCTTGAGCATGAAACCCGGCAGCAGGCGGGCAGTTCCACGCAGCAGCATATTCCGCAATGTTTCGTACCAGTTGAGCACGCCCAATTCTTTGAACTTCCAAATCAGCGCCACTTCATTTTTGAAGATGCGCCATCCCCGGCGGCGGCCGATCATCAAATCTCCGGAGCGGACATTGACCAACACATCCGGCAGATTGGCCCCGCGGCTGCCCTGCTTCAACACTCTGGCCCACAAATAATAATCTTCATAACTTATGAATGACTGATAGTTGCCGGCCCGCATGATAGCTTCTTTACGGAAAAAGACCGTAACGTGATTAAAAGGACTGCGGGTTTTCAGAAATTTATATATATCTTCATGCTTTTCCGGCAAAATACGTTTTCCGGTAGGCTGCATGGGATCATCGGCAAACTCCTCGATCATCCCGCCGCAAATATCGATTTCCGGATGTTCGGTCATAAAAGCGGCTTGTTTGGCAAAACGCTCCGGCACTGATATATCATCACCATCCATCCGGGCGATGTATTCATACGAACAATTCTCGACTCCGATTTGCAGGGCTTTGCCCAAACCGCCATTTTGCGGCAGCGGAACAATTTTAGCGGGAGCATTTTTGGCAAACTCCTCAATCACCGCATCCAAATCGGCAGTAAGCGGCCCATCTTTAACAATAACGATTTCCTGCGGTTTAAGCGTCTGGTCATCCCAGATGCTCTTCAAAGCAACGGCCAATTCCTGCGGATTATCCCGGAAATAACAACTTATCAAAACCGAAAAATTCATAAAACAACCTTTTTATTTCTTATAAATTTCCATCATTTTAGAATATACCATATCGGCTGAAAAATTCTGCTGAAAACGCTTCTGCAACCGAGTGTTATCTCCAGTTTGAGCAATAGCTGTTTCTACTGCGTCTGCGAATGTTGTCGTTTTATTTATATCAAAAAATGAAACTTCAGTATCTGAAAACATCTCTCGCAGAACCGGAATATTAGAACAAACTATCTTCTTATTCATCGCTACAGCTTCAAGCATGGCCAACGGGCAGCCTTCAGAATGACTTGGCAAAAGAAAAATATCGTAATACGGCAAATAATCCACCGCATTATTCCTGAACCCCCCCCAATAAACCCGGTCTGCAACACCATTTTGCTCTGCTAAATATTTGAAGTGTTTTTCTTCCGGACCTGTCCCTAAGAGAAAAAGCTTACAATCAGGCAATTTAGGCAGATTAGCTATGACAATATCCTGTCCTTTGTTCTTATTTAAAACGCCATGCAAACCTAACAAAATAGAATCCCCTTTAAACGCATTGATTTCATCTTGCTGCTCTTGCGGTAAAGTATGCAGATTTACATTTATCGTATTGTAAAGAAAATCAATTTTCTTGAAAAACAAAAAACGCTTGTAGTAACTAACGGCATCTTTACTTAGCGCAATTATACTATCAAAACGCAAGACTGAAAATAAAAACCTAACTCCGTGCAATATTCCGCCAATACGTCCGTATTGATACCGAAAGTCTTGAAAAATATAACTGTGAATTGTTGTAAAAAACTTCGTTTTGGCAAATAACGGTTTATGCAACAGAACGTATAAGTTCGGCCGTCCACCATGACAATGAACAACATCAAATTGTGAAAAATCAATACGGGTTTTTAAAGATATACGCTCAGAAGGACAAGCAAAATCCACACAATGAGAATCTACTTCATCAAAATAAAATAAAACACATTCGTGACCTCGGTTCACTAATAACCGCACCTGATCTGCAGCAACAGTAACCGGCCCCGCATTTTTTTTAGAAGATACTATTATGGCTATTTTCATAAAATTAACCTATCCCTATAATATACAACCTATTTATTTACCGGATTAAAAAGCCAATCTCCGCCATCGTTCAGATACTGCATCATCCATAATTCATCATAAAAATGCAATGGCAGAGACCACCCCGGCAGCACTATTGATTTTAATGTAACACTATTAGTTGCTTCGCGCCGGAAAGCATAAAAATTGCAAATTTGTCCTAACAGTAAAAGCACTATTAACAACGTTATTCTCTTCTTAAACTTGGGATTGTTGGCCGCAGCCATACAAAAATCAATAAGCAAAATCAATGACCCAAACCAAATAAATCGCTCTCTGACAATAAAAAATGGATAAACTGCAAAGCATAACCAAGAAATTAAAAGCACACAACTGCTCCATACTCCTTTACAACTCTCTTTTGTTGCATAATAGTAGTAAGAAACAAAAAATGCCGAAGAAATAACTAAGCCATAAACTTCATGGCGCCAAGACCGTTCAACACTATACCAGTACCCGGAAATATAAGTATCAGATAGAAAAGAAAATTTGTTCAACCCGGGCAATTGCAAAAGGTATGGAATCAATTCTGAAGAACACAATAATATTATTGGTACAACTATTTTTAAAACTTTGGGAAATGTAATATTTCGCAAGAAAAAAGCCCCCAATAAGACCAGCAAAAAAGAGTAAGTTGAAAAATGCAGCAAGGGAGCAGCTATCGCCAAAATTATTCCCAATTTTATCGATTTATGAGTAAGCATATAATATGCTCCA
This sequence comes from Lentisphaerota bacterium, assembly GCA_015061575.1. Classification (GTDB taxonomy): domain Bacteria; phylum Verrucomicrobiota; class Lentisphaeria; order Victivallales; family Victivallaceae; genus SIG78. Next base: position 33,081 of record SUWF01000027.1, on the reverse strand, counting down.
GTCATCAAGAATACAGCAGGAAGATAGCGCATAAAGTAGGCTAATCTGAATCCGTTGACTGCAAGAAAGAAAAGACCTATTGTCAGTAAATAAAGTTTTCTATCCGACTGAATTTCCGGATTTTTTTTAAGTATGTCATTCAATATGGCAATCCAACAAGCAATAGCAGAAAATATCAATAAATATCTGAAATAATAAAAATTAAGCCCCAGCGATTTAAATAACAAACTACCCAATGCATATAGAATATCTGAAGATCTATATGTTGAAAGATAGCCAACATTGAGAAAGTCCAATTGGGCTTCTTGAAACATGAAATAATAACGATACGCATCATGGCTCGGCGGCAATACTGTATAGCAAAAAGCTATAACAAGGCCTACGCTCCAAAAATATCGTGTTTTTTTACTGTCAATAGCCTGATAACAGGAATAAAACACTGCCAATAATGGAGAAAAAACAATCGCAATCACCAGCGTTTCAAACATTTTTTATTCCTTCATCTGTTACAAACTTAAAATAATCCCGCATAAAATCCGGAATATCCCCATCCTCAAATTCCAATTTTACCGGAGTATCCAACAAGTAAACCAGGCTGCTGGTGAATTTGCCGCGCAACGTTACCTGACAATGCTGGTTCAACAGCCGGAAAATCAATATTTCAGTAGGCAGATTCCCTGCCATATAAGCTATTTGCGCTTCGCACCTGCTGCTGCGGTCTTTAAGATGCGGGTGATATTTGACTATAAGCACATCGTATCCGGATAAATCGTTTTGGTCAAACTTGGCCTCACCCGACCAATCGGTAGGCATGATCAGGATTTTCTTATTCTGCAGTTCTGCTATCCACTCATATTCAGAAAAATCAAAAAATTTATCAAGCTGCTGAAAGTTTTCCGTCGGTGTCAAAGGCAGCTGCCGCAGCACTGAACGCTCCCGGCAGGGAATAGCCGGGTATTGCGGATAATACAAATGCAGTTCATCCGTCCATTTGCTCAAATTAAGTCCGGAGCCGCTCCCCGAAAGGAAATGAGCTATTTCTCTGGCCAATTCAAAAGTAAGTTTACTCAGCCAACGATGCCGGGCCAGAAACGGATGCCAATGAGCAAACCCCATATCGCTTCTGACGTAATTTCCTATACCTTCTTCGATCATTTTTATCTTGCAATGACGCTGATGCAGCTCTTTCAAGAAGAAATTGAACTTGACTCCGTAATCTGCCGGAGTCCAGAACTCGACCACTTCCGGCAGCAGCAAGGTACTGGCCAGCGCGTTATCTTCGTGCGGCAAGAGCGTTATCACATCCCAGGCGGTATCACTTTTCTGCAAAAATGCGGTAAACTTTTCTGCATCAATAAAATGATTGGTCACGATCAATACATTGCAATAATCCGGATCCAGCGGAATCGCTTTCATATTCATGTATTGCAGGGGTTTGGTCATATAATGCACGCTGACCGGGCGGCCGCCGCGTTTGGCTTCAACGGCCTGCAGCAAGCTGTAATCACGCTTTTTCCGGAAAAAAAACCAATTCAATATTTTTGTTATCATCTTCATATTCCGATTATACATTCATTTTTTTATCTTTAAGCAACTGTGGTATATTACAGAAAATATTTTTCAATTCCCTGATATTCAGCAATAAAAATGCCATCAAAGGCAAAAACAGATATTTTTTATCAAACTGCAGCAATACCAGCAGCAATGTAACCAAATACAGCGGCCCCAGTTTAACAGTCATTGAGTGCAGCATTTCCTTAAAACTTTTCTGCAATCCCGCCACCCGCAGCGCATAACAATTGACGGCCAGCGAATAAAATCCATAAGTAACCAAAGTTGCCATAATCACATAACTGAACTTGCAATGCAGTACATGAACCAGCAAAAATGCCCCGCCAATATTAAGCAGCAGCGCCAACCCGATAAAAATCGCCATTTGCTTTTCTTTGTTTTGAGCCAGAAGGTAGGTATTGTAACCAAAACAATTTGAATACATCATCAACGAAAAAACAATCAAAACAAAACTGTCGAAACTCTTGGCATACTGCGGAATCAGCATAAAGAAGAATGCACTGACTGCCAAAACCACATAAAACAGTAAATTCAGCATATAAAGATAATTGCGCCGCATAAAATTCAGTGCCGAAGCAATTTTTTCCTTATCATGCCCCCGCAGCATATCCACCATCTTGGGGAATATTATAAAAATCAAGCTGTCCATCAGCAATATCACCCCGTTTGCCAGCGAAAAAGCAAACGCAAAATAGCCGAATTCTTCAATCGTATAGTATTTGCTGACCACTGTTTTAGTCGATAAAACAATAAAACTGAATCCGGCATTATATAAAAACAGGAAAAAACCCTTGATAAAGATTTCCCGCAGCAGTGGAGTGGAATATTTTCCCGAAAAACTTATCTGCCTGGTAAACAGATAAATAACTATACCAATAACAAAAGACGCTGTATATGCGGTCAAAAGAATGATCAACAATGACTTACCGGAGGCAAAAAATAAACTTGCACACATAAAAACCGGCCACAACAACTGCGCAACCGTAATTTCCCATATCCGGTTCTTTACCCGCAATACATTCATCAACAATGCGGATAAATAAGAAATAATGATCAAAAATACCACTATGTAGATCTTATTATCCAAATGGTACTTATTGAATAAAGTGATCCCGAAGATGCGGTCATACAACAGCACAGCCAGCGGCACAATGCTGATCAAACCGGTCAAAACCAACGAATTGAGTGTATAATCATGACATTTGGTCTGATCTTCTTTATTCTGCACGAGCAAAATGGTTGCCGCATTGCCGATCCCCCAGTTGCAGGTAGAGCCGATGGTAAAAAGCAGCAATATAAAACTCCAGATCCCGAAGTAATACACCCCCAGCCGCTCAGCGACCAGAATCGAAGCAATGAACTGTAACCCCAAAGCCAGATAACGGCTGCAGATATACCAGAAAATCTTATTTTTCAGCACATTTTTTATCAGCTCTGATAACATATTTCCCGCATCACTTCAATAATCTGTTTATTCTGTATGCAATACAACTTTATTTTTGGTAATATACAATTATTCACAACATAAGTCAAACTTTTTCTGAAAAACTGTTCTTTACTTTTGCTGGAATTTTTCGTAATACCATTTTACGGCTTTCTTGATTCCTTCTTCCACGCTTACTTGCGGTGTGTAGTTCAATTTCTTGACAATCTTTTCTATACACGCCTGACTGTGCGGAATATCGCCCAGCCGCTCCGGACCGTAGACCGCCGGAATCACTTTGATCGCCGGATCATATTCAGCTAATGCACTCCGCAACGATTCAAACAGCTCCCGGAGCGTTATGCGGCCACCCAGAGATACGTTGTAAATTTCGTTGAGTGAAGATTTTTCTTCGCACAACAACGCTAATTCGTTGGCGTGTACAACGTTGTCTACATAGGTAAAATCACGGCTGTAACTGCCGTCGCCATTGATCACCGGACTGGTATGGTTCAGCAGACTCTGTACAAACCTGGGAATCACTGCAGCGTATGCTCCCTGCGGATCCTGCCGCTTGCCAAACACGTTAAAATAACGCAAACCGATCGTTTCAATACCATACAAGTCGTGGAAATTACAAGCATACAGCTCGTTGGCGTGTTTGGTCAGAGCGTAGGGCGAAAGCGCTCTCCCGATATTTTCTTCCACCTTGGGCAATGTTGGATTATCGCCGTAAACCGATGAGCTGGAAGCATAAACAAAGCGCTTGACCTTAGCTTGTGCTGCGGCAAAAAGCATGTTCACAAAGCCGCCGATATTTACTTCGGTAGTCGTCATAGGGTCTTCGATCGAACGCTGCACACTGCCCCGGGCGGCTTCGTGCAGCACATAATCAGCGCCATCGACCGCCCGGCGGCAATCTGACATATTGCGGATATCGCCTTCGATCAGCGTAAACCGCCGGTCGCTCAAAAACGGCTCAATATTCTCATGCTTGCCGGTAGAAAAATTATCCAGCACCACTACTTCATTATCTTGAGCAAGCAGTTTTTCCACCAGATTGGATCCGATGAACCCCGCTCCGCCGGTTACAGTTATACGACAATGTTCGAGCCTTTTCATGGCATTACTTTCCCCGAAAAATTTTACTTTGCAAACTTCCAAACAACTCATATATGTATATATCAGCAGTCAAAAAGATTTTCCACCATTTCCAGGAAAATCTTCCCCGGCACCGTTTTGGCAAAACGCTGCACGAAAGGCGTTCCGGCATCGCCGCCGTGTGCCACCGCCGGATCCAGCGGGATCTTGGCCAGCAATTTAACACCGAACTTTTCGGACAGCTCTTCTCCGGCGTTGCCCGGAAAAAGCTCCACCACTTCCTTGCAGTGCGGACAAACCAGACCCGACATATTTTCCACCAAACCCAGCACATTGAATTCCAGCTGCTTGCAGAAATTCAGCGACTTGGCTACATCGTTGGCAGCCACCTGCTGCGGCGTGGTCACAATGATCGCCGACGCATCACTTATAAGCTGGCAGACCGTCAGCGGTTCATCGCCGGTGCCCGGCGGCGAATCGATCACCAGATAGTCCAGTTCGCCCCATTCCACATCGCCGACAAGCTGTTTGATCACGCCGATCTTCATCGGGCCCCGCCAGACGATCGCCCCATCGGGATCGTCGATCATAAAGCCCAGCGAAATAACCTTGAGCGAGCCGATTTCCTGCGGCAATATCTTATCGCCATCCATCATCACGCCGGTATTTTGCAAATTAAGCATCTGCGGCACGCTCGGACCATGGATATCCACATCCAGCAGCCCGACCTTTTTGCCGGAGAGCGCCAACGCCACGGCCAAATTCACCGCCACGGTACTTTTACCTACACCGCCCTTGCCGGACATGACCACGATCTTGTTTTTGATCTTGCCCAAAGCGGCTTGCATTTTGCGGTTTTCATCGCCGCAATCGTGATTGCAGCTTGAGCAATTACCTGAACAACTTTCTGACATAAATCACCTCTGTACTGTATATTATTTATTCAATGCCATATCCAATGCTGAGCGCATAGCCGCCAGCGGAGCCGGACGCTGCGTCCACAAACTGAAACTTTTTGCCCCCTGATGCAAAAGCATCCCCCGGCCGTCCGCACAAGGTATATTGTGACTTCGGGCGTATTGCAGAACCGCCGTATTTTTATAGATCATATCGAACACCGCCGGAGCGTTTTTCAAAAGCTCCAGTTCCAGCGGCGGCGCATCATTTTCATGCAGTCCGGCACTGGTGGCCTGGATCACCACGTCGGAATTTTCCACTGCGGCTGCGATCAAAGCGGTTTCATCGTTGCCCAAAGCAGTTAATGCGGTACTTTTTCCGGCCAGATGCGCGGCCAGTGCTTCGGCCTTGCTTTTGGTGCGGTTGATGATCGTTAACTGCGCCGCCTGCCGGGTCACAAACTCAAATGCGGTCGCTTGCGCAGCTCCTCCGGCCCCCAGCATAACGATCCGGCTGCCGGCGATTTCCAGACCAAAGGCTTCCTGCAGGGCACTTTCCAAACCGTACCCATCGGTGGAGTCGCCGTAAAGTTTGCCGTTGCGCACGATCACGGTGTTGACGCTGTTGGCCGCCAGCGCCGCCGGAGCAACTTCATCCAGCAAAGGTATCAACGCTGATTTGTGCGGCACGGTAGCGTTGAATCCGTACAAATTATGCCGGGCAAATTCGGTAAATCCGGCCAAATCTTCCGGCTTTACATGATACTTGCCGTAACGCTCATCCAATCCGGCGGCCATAAAACCGGCGTTCTGCATGGCCGGCGAAACGCTGTGCGCCACCGGATCGCCGATCACGGCATATTTTATACATTCATTTTCCAGTTCAAACATTTTATCCTCACTTAAACAGCATACAGTCGCCGTAGCTGTAAAAACGCATCCGCTGTTGGATCGCATACTTATAGGCATTAAGCACCTTTTCCCGGTCGGCAAAACAGCTTACCAGCATCAAAAGCGTGCTTTTGGGCAGATGGAAATTGGTTATCAGCATATCCACCGAACGGGGCTGATAGGGCGGATACAAAAATATATCCGTTGCGCCCGTGCGGGCATGAACCACGCCGTTTTCATCGGCACAGCTCTCCAGCGTGCGCACTGTGGTGGTGCCGACCGCCACGACCTTTTTGCCGGCAGCCCGGGTGGCATTGATCAAATCGGCAGTTGCTTCGCTCAGCACAAAACGTTCGGAATGCATCTTGTGGTCAAGGATATTTTCTTCGCTGACCGGCTTGAAAGTTCCGGCCCCCACATGCAAAGTCACTTCGGCCCGGCGCACTCCCTTAGCTTCCAGCTTCCGCAGCACTTCTCCGGTAAAATGCAAGCCTGCGGTCGGAGCCGCCACTGCGCCGGAAACTTTGGCAAAAATTGTCTGATAACGCTCAAAATCGCTGCCTTCGTCGCCCCGTTTGATGTAAGGCGGCAGCGGGATGTGGCCGAATTTTTCCTGCAACGACTCCTGATCGGCAGTATCAAACTCAATAACGAACGTGCCGTCATCCAGCCGTTCGACCACCGTAAAAACCGGCGCATCGCTCAAAAGATTGCCTGCGTGATCCAGCAGCGTCACCCGGGTGCCCGGCACCGCCCGCTTGCCCGGTTTGAGCATTGCCTGATAGAACGTGCCCGGAATTTTTTCACCGGCGGGATGCGGATTGAGCAGCAATGCTTCAAACAACGCCCCTTCGGCCAGAGCGTTTTTGCGTCCGTAAAGCCTCGCCCGCATGACCTTGGTGTTGTTGGATACCAAAAGATCGCCCGGCTCCAGATACTCCGTTATATCGCCAAACTCCCGTACTTCGCACTCGCCGCTCTGCCGGTCCAGCACCAGCATCCGGGAAAAATCCCGCCGCTCGGCCGGCCGCTGCGCAATGAGTTCTTCGGGTAATTGATAGTCAAAAAGTTCGGTTTTCATGCCTTAAAAATTCCTTCAGCGCCCATTGGACTGCATCTGTTCCCGGAAGTGCTGTAATTCAGCCCGTTCGTAATCGGTCAAACTGTTGACACCCTCCCGGGAGATCTTATCCAGCAAGCGATCCACCTCTTTTTGCGAAACATGCGTTATGTGCGGTTCCGGCGCCGACTGCGCTCCATTGCCGCCGCCAGCCGGAGGCGGATCCTGGGGGGCGTGACGGTCAAAAGTTTTGCCGCCGCCGGAAAAACCCTTGAACAGATCTTTCAAGCTCCAAACCACTTCCCGCTTGCAGAATATCAGCAAAAATATGTACGCTCCAATAAATCCGCCCAGATGGGCCAGATGGGCAATATTATCCAAGCGGCCGTTGCTGAGGATTTCCAACACCGCATAGATGATCACCAGCGTTTTCATCTTTACCGGCACGGGAATGAACATAATGTACATTTCCACATTGGGTCTGGTCATGGCCACCGCCATCATCACGCCGAAAAGCGCACCGCTGGCTCCCACCGTTGGTATCGGCGGATGCGCAGCGTTCCAATTGGCCAGCAAGTGCAGCAAGCCGCCGCAAACGCCGCTGATAAAATATACCCAGAGGAACTTCTGCCGCCCCAGCACCGGGGCCACCAGCCGCCCGAAGATAAACAACCCGTACATATTGAAAAACACATGCGTAAATCCGCCATGCAAAAACATATACGTTATCAGCTGATAGGGCTCAAAATATCTGCTGTCGGCCCACAGTGCGAACCGTCCGACATTGTTGATTCCGGTCAGATAAACCAGCACATTGACTGCGATCAATATCCAGACAGTATTGATCGCATCCCGCACATGCCTGGCAAAGTCATCCCGGAAACGCATATATGGTCGATCATCAAGCATATTTTTTCACCTGCTTGAATTACTTGTTTTTTTCGTGTTCCAAAGCGTGATAACCAATATCACGGCGGCAGAACGCACCCTGCCACTTGATGCAGTCCACGGCCCGGTAGGCGTTATCGATCGCCGTGCGCACATCCTTGCCCCGGGCGGTCACGCCCAGCACCCGGCCGCCGGTGTTGACGATCTCGCCAGCGGAGTTCAAACCGGTTCCGGCGTGGAAAACCTTGGCACCGGTGGCGGCGGCAGCTTCCAGACCGCTGATGGCAAAGCCTTTTTCGTAATCACCGGGATAACCGCCGGAGGCCATGACCACGCAAACTGCCGGTTCATCGCTCCAAAGCAGTTCGGCATCCGCCAGCTTGCCGGCAACCACTTTCTGCATGACATCCACCAGATCGCCTTCAAAACGGCTCAAGACCGCCTGCACTTCCGGGTCGCCGAAACGGACGTTGAATTCCAGCACCTTCACACCCTTATCCGTAACCATGGCACCCACAAAAAGCAGACCGTGAAAATCCAACTGCTCGGCCTGCAGACCTTTCAGCACATTGTCAAGCACATTTTTCTGCACTTCCGCCAGCACTTCAGCGGTCACGACCGGAGCGGGGCTGTAAGCACCCATGCCGCCGGTGTTGGGGCCCTTATCCTGATCGTAGGCCCGTTTGTGATCCTGACTGGAGGCCAACGCCCGGATGGTATTGCCATCGACCAGAGCCAGCACGCTGGTTTCTTCGCCGAACAGACATTCTTCGATCAACACCCGGCTGCCGGCACCGCCGAAACCGCCTTCAAAGCAAAGATCAATAAAATCGCAGGCAGCTTTGGCGTTATCTGCCACCAGCACGCCCTTACCGGCGGCCAGACCGTCAGCCTTGACTACGATGCCCTTTTCGCCATTGGCAAATTCTTTTTCCACATAAGCTTTGGCCGGCGCGGGCGTATCAAATTCAGCGGCCCGGGCGGTGGGGATTTGGTATTTTTCCATAAACTTTTTGGCAAAGGTCTTGCTGCCTTCCAGCTGAGCGGCGGCTTTGGAAGGGCCGAAGATGGCCAGATTGCGCTTCTTAAAGACATCCACGATCCCGTCACACAGCGGAGCTTCCGGCCCGACCACCGTAAAATCGATCTGATTGGCCACTGCCCAGTCCGCCATTTTTTCCAGCTCGCTGACCTTGATATTTACACATTCAAACTCCTGCGCAATACCGGCGTTACCGGGAGCGCAAAAGACCTTTTCCACATTTTTGCTCTGCGACAATTTCCAACACAACACATGTTCACGACCGCCGGAACCAACTACCAGAACTTTCATTTCTTTCATCCTTTTATTATTTTAACAAGTTATTTATTTGCCGATAATATTCAATCAGCCGGAGCCAGCTCCCGGCCCATTTGCTGAATACGTTTAAGATCTTTTTTGCCGTTGCCGAGCATGGGCAGAGCGTCGATCTCAAAGAAGCAATCCGCCCGGGGGATCCACAGATTCGGCAATCCGGCATTGCGCATTTTCTGCAGCAGCTCAGTTTTATCGAACTGCGCATCTTTGGTGTAAAAGACCACCAGCTGTTCGCCTTTGCGTTCATCCGGTCTGGCGGCCACAGCCACCATATTATCCAAATGACCGAGTTCTTCGAGCTTGCGTTCGATCATTTCGTGCGGAACCATTTCGCCGGCGATCTTGCTGAAACGGGTCATGCGGCCGACAATGCGGATGCAGCCGTTGCGGTCAACTGTGGCTATATCGTTGGTGTTGTAGTAGCCATCGGGAGTGATCGCCTTGCTGGTAGCTTCCGGGTCATCCAGATAGCCCAGCATCACCGTTGCCCCTTTGCAATAGAGCAAGCCCTGTTCATTTTCGCCCAATTCTTCGCCGGTTTCCGGATCAATTATGCGCACCGCCACCCCCGGCATAGGCACGCCGATGCTGCCGTAAGGGCCGGATTCTTTGCCCAATGTAAAGAGCGAACTGGATATATTGATCGACACGATCGGGCTCATTTCGGTTGCGCCATACGCTTCAACGATGTTCAATCCGGTGATGGTCTTGACCCGTTCAAAAAGTTTTTTCTGCAGTTTTTCAGCTCCGGCGATCACCAGCCGCAGCGACGAAAAATCTTCCACTGTAGCATATTTGAGATAACTTTGCAAAAAGGTCGGCGTGGCCAGCATCAAAGTTATTTTATTCGCTTTGATCGTCTGACATACCGCCTTGCCATCCAACGGATTGGGCACAAATACCACCTCGGTACCAGTTACCGCCGGGAAGCAGAAGTTGGTCATCAAGCCGAATGCATGAAAAAGCGGCAGATTACCTAAAACGCTGTCATCCGGCCGCCAGGCGATCTCGCGCCAGAAGCTGATGATATTGCTGTTGAGGTTGTGGTGCGAAAGCATCACCCCTTTGGGCAATCCGGTCGAACCGCTGGAAAACAATATCGCAGCGCAGTCACAAACGCCCCGCCAGGAACCCGGCGCGATCAACCGGATCAAAAGCCAATGCGGTATCAGCAGTATCTGCCAGAAGTTGCGGAGTTTTTCGCCGGGAGTGATCGCAGCAAAAATATCTTCCAGAAAAACCATCTCCTCCAGCGGTTCCATCTTGAGTTTTTCCAGCAAAGCCCGGCTGGTAACGATCGTTTTGAGCTTGGCTTTGGAGCGCATTTTCTGCATGGCCTCGCTGCCGGTGGTGTAGTTGATCATCGCTGCTTTGCGGTCGGCAAACCAGAGCGCCAGCAATGCAGTGGCCGTGTTGGTGCCGTTGGGCAGCATGATCCCCATATTCGGTTCGTTATCGTTGCGCTGCGCTGCAATTTGCCGGAGTTTTTTGCTCAGCAGCACCGCCTGACAGAGAAACTGGAAGTTGTTGCGTTTTTTTTCTTCGTCAAAATCCCGGAAGGTAACCTGCAGCGGATGCTGTTTGGCCCGTTTGAGGAAGCGGTGATGGATCGTTTTTTCGCCGGGTATCAGCGGCATTTCAGCCTCGGCACCCAGCTCGCCGATCTTCTGCCAAATCCGGAACCCGCTCCAATCCGACGGGATCGGTTCGCCCACATAAACAGTGGCCGGGATCGGCAGTTTGTGCGGCTTGATAAAACGTAAATGTCCCTGATGGATCCGGAACAAACTGCCCCAGAGCATACTCAAGTGTATGGGGATGACCGGGATATTCTTATCCGGCAGCATCGCCGCCACGCCGCCTTTGAATTCCTGCATGACGCCGTTGCTGGAAATTTCGCCTTCCGGGAACATACAGACCACCCCACCGCGCTCCAGAACTTTATGCACCCGGGCGAAAAAATGCTGCATTTCCTTGGGCCGGTTGGCATTAGGCACTTCCAAAGCTCCGATCCAGCGGAAAAAGATATTGAACCCGGGCATCCGGTAGAAGTTCCGGTGGATAAGGATCGTAACCTTGCGGGCCTTGAGCCCCATGATAAATAGCGCATCCAAAAACGACACATGATTGGACACGATCAAAACCGGCCCGTAGTCCGGCAGGCGGTCAGCATGTTCCAAACGCAAGTGGTAAAAGGTGTTGCACAAAATGAACGTCAGCAATCTCAACAGCAGTTCCGGGCGCCAGAGCACAACGAACATACCCCAGGCGATCAATATACGCTGCGACCACAACTCCAAGCCGTGCGGAATGTGACTTATATCCTGCCAGTTGAGTTTGAATATCATCACCAGCACCACCGGCAGCAGCGCTACGCAAGTAAAAAGCCAGCTGTTGCGCTCCCGGCTGCGCTGATCGATGTAAATAAGATACATTGCCACCCGGCCGCCGACCAGTGTAAGATATATGCTCATGCCCAGCCCGGCCGTCCGCCACGCCAGACTGTTGCTGGTAGTCCACTCCAACGCCAGCGCCAGCCCAAAAATCACCGGCAAAGTCAAACCGGTCAGCAGTCCGAACCGGTGTGACCGGGCAGCAGTTATCAATCCGGCCGTGACCGAAGCGGCCACCACCGCTATCCCCCACTCCCAACCGAAAGCTTCATGCAAGCTTTTGCTCAAAATGACGAACTGAGCCGCCAGACAAATTATCAGTGTTCCCCACGCTATCCAGCCGACCTGTCCATCTGTATTCAATTTTCTTTTCATATTTATAAACCGGAAAAACCGTTATTTTTATATTCTGAGGTCTCGCAGACCACATTTACTTTTAAGGAGTCGAAATCACTTCTTTAGTATATAATACAGCCAAAACCCCAGAAAAGCAAATTTACCACCCCGGAAAAGCGCAATTATTACGCTTGCACAAGTTGCAGAAATCACAAAACGGTGCTAACTTAATGCACAAATACAAACAGGAGCAGTTTTTATGGATTTAAGTAAACATTTTTTTGTCCGTTCCGCATTGAGCTGCAGCGCAGCAGGTTTGCTGGCGCTGGCACTCGGTTTGACCGGCTGCAGCAGCACGCCCCAAATCGATGAAGATTCTTACGGCCACGTCAAACTCAAACGTCCGGAAAAGATCGTCTATGAACAAATATCCGCTGCCGGATGCGAGTTAGCTGTTCCGCTGGATGTACCCGCCGTGGCCGGTACTCCGCTGGAACTGGATGTGCAGCTGATCAACGAAAGCCGCCGGGAACTCTGCATCAAAGAGTGGTACATGATCGACCAATACAACTTTGCAGTCTATTACCGGCAGGTTCCTGCCGACCGGCCGCTGGATAAGCATACGCCGTTTAAAAGTTACAAAGTGGCGATCCCGCTCAAACCGTTGCCCCGCCATGCCGAACTGCGCCTCCGCCCCGGCAACCGGGCCATGCTGACGGTCACGCTGCCGTTTACCGGCAATTTGAATCCGGGCGAACAAGCCAGTTTTGAAGTCTATCTGGCCACCAATCTCAACACGTTCAAGATCAAAAGCAAACGCTTTATGGTCCACGCCCGGTAACTTTTTATATGGAGCGCAAAACAAGATGAAAAGCTGGCATATAGTCGGTATTTGCGGCATCGGCATGAGTGCATTGGCGCAGTTTGCCGCCGCTATGGATATAAAAGTTTCCGGCAGCGACCGGGCGTTGGAAAATCCGGAAAATTCGTCCCTCAAAGCCATGCTGCAAGCTCAAGGCATTGAACTTTTTCCACAGGACGGCAGCTGTTTTGCCCCCGGCAATCCGCCGGTGGATGCCGTGATCTATTCCACAGCCATCGAAGAGAGCAATCCGGACTTTGCAGCCAGCTGCGGCATTGAACGCATCCACCGGGCGGCGGCACTGCGGGATCTGATCGTGGAACGTTCCGCTGCCGCCGGAAAAGTATCTGTGGCCGTGGCTGGCAGCTGCGGCAAAACCTCCACTACCGCTCTGATCGCTGAAGCACTCTGCAATCTCAACGGCGATGCTGAAAGCATCAATGGCGGCATGATCAAAGCTTTTGCGCAAAACAATTACCCCGGCAACTACCGCCCCGGTTCCGGCGCACTGATCTTTGAAGCCGACGAAAGCGACAAAAGTCTGCTGGCATTCCACCCGGACTACGCCATAGTGCTGAACATCGGTACCGATCATTACCCCAAAGCTGAACTCGCTGAAATGTTTGCAGCTTTTGTAAATCAAGCACAAAAAGGCGCCGTTCTGCAGCAGGAAGTCTACGATTTGATCAATAAAGAGCTGCGCAGCGATCTGACAGTAAGAGTTTTTAATACTCCTGTCAACTACCGCAGCGGCAACGGGGTAAGTTCCGCAGATTTCGGCGATGGCGTGTTCCGGCAGCTGCCCTCGCCGGGCCGCCATACCGCCGCCAACGTATCGGCCGCCTGGGAACTGCTTAAACTCATGCAGTTTGCACCGGAAGACGCCCTGAATGCCGCCTTGAATACCCACGGAGTAGCCCGCCGGTTTGACTTCAAGGGCCGTACCGCCAAAGGCTGCGCAGTTTACGATGACTACGCTCATAATCCGGAAAAAGTCACCAACATGATCGCTGCGGCGCAGGAACTTTGTCCGGATGGCAGATTGTGGATATTGTTTCAGCCCCACGGCTACGGGCCGCTGGGGTTTATGCAGCAGGAATTAGGCCGTCAACTGGCAGCGGTTTTGCGCAGCAGCGACCGCTTTATGCTGGCCGAACCATATTATGCCGGAGGGACTTCCAGCTTTTCTCCCCACGCTTCGGAAGTGCTGGAAAACTGGAAAAAACTCTATCCGGCAGCGCCGCTTGAACTGTGGGAAAGCCGTCCGGCAGCGCAAAAACTGCTGCAAAGTCAGGCCGCCGTCAATGACCTGATACTGGTAATGGGCGCCCGGGACAACACGCTTATGGATTTTGCCCGGCAGCTGACCGGGCAAGCCTGAGTTGCGTATTATTTCAACTCATCCAGCGCACCGAACAGAAAATCGACCAGAGCTTCGTACTGTTCGTGCATGATCCCGCCGGTAAAGATCACATTCCTTGCGTTATCGGGGATCATCAGTTCCCGATAAGGATTGCTGGTGGCATAAATCACCGGTTTGCCGCGATTTATGACCTTTTCAACAAATGTCCGGGTCGCTTTGCCGGGGCAGCTGCGGTCGTAATCGCCCAGCAGCAGGATCTTGTCGCACATGGGGATCAACTTTTCCAGATATTCCCAGGTGCGGGATTCTTTGGCGGGCTGATACTCCACATAGGTGTAATTTTCGGTATATTTCAGCAAAAATTCATTGAGTATCCCCGGATAATTCCAGAACTGATTGCGCCGGGTGTGGTTATCGGTCACATGTTCGACAACCAGCAGACGGCACTGTTTATCCAGCGGCCAGAGTTGATCTTCATTGCGCAGCACATTCAACACCCTTACGGCAGCTTCCCGCCCCACGGCCCGGGCGGCGGGTTCGGCCACAATAGCTTCGCACTGAGTATCATCGGTCAGATTGGCATTTTCAAAAAGACCGAATCGGGCCTTGAGTTTCCAAATCCTTATCAAGCTTTCATCGATCATATCTTCCGGGATCCGGCCGCTCTTTACGGCATTGACCAAAGCTTCATGAACTTTGCTGCGCATGGCATTTTCGGCCTTCATCAGCAGCAGATCGCCTCCGGCAAGCGTACTTAATATGCACGCTTCGGTCAAAGAATATTTATTGATCAAACCGCCCATCGTCAGCGAGTCACTGGTAATAACGCCATCAAACCCCAATTCTTTACGCAGATAATCCGTAACGATCCTGCCCGAACAGGTCGCTATATCGCCGGAATCATCCAACGCCGGATACACCGTGTGCGCCAGCATGATCGACGGCACAATGCCTTCGGCGATCAGCGTGCGGTAAGGCGAAGTGTGCAAAGCTTCCAGCAAATCCAGCTTAAGATCCACCGACGGCACACTGAAGTGCGCATCTTCCATGGAATCACCGCGGCCGGGAAAATGCTTCATGCTGGTGATCAACCCCGACGCGGTACAGCCTTTGATCAACGCCCGGCAGCCGGCAGTAACTGTATGGGGATCGCTGCCGAAACTGCGGGTGGATATCTCCGGATTTTCCGGATTGACATTTACATCGGCCACCGGCGAGTGGATCCAGTCGATCCCGATCGCCTTGAGCTGGCGGGCCATCGCCCGGTAGAGCCGTTCGACCAAATCGTAATCGCCCAACTTGCCCAAACTCATAGCGTTGGGCGGACTGATCAGATAAGGCGCCGGAAAGTTGTTGGTCGCCCCCTCAAAATCAGCTACAGCATGCAATACCAGTCCATTGCGCTCAAAGGCCCGTTTTTTGTAAACATTCAGCAGCCGGGCGTAGCTGCTGCCGGGGATCATCGGCGCCGGGATACTTATATCCAGAGTTTTTTCGCCCCATTCCAGCGGCAGATCCCAACTGTCGGAGCCCGCCGCCGGCGCGGACGCATCCTTATTGATATCGGCAAGCTTGTAGCGGGCATCGGCTTTGCGGGCGCCATTTTGCGTTACCCGCAGACCGCCCAGACCGTATTGATCAATAAAACGCAGCAGTGAAGTATCAATGATAGAGCCGCACCAGCCAAAGACCAATTTCTGAGCGATTTTTTCTTCAATACTCAATTCCGCAAGTTTGCGGCTGAAATCAAATGGTGCGTTCATAAATACCTCCATTGCGGCAGTTATATTTTATCTGACAGTTATATTTTTGATTGCCAGATGGTTATTACCAGCCTTCGGTCACGGCGTATACTACCTGTTGGGCAGCTACATAGCAAGCCTGACGCACCGCCCGCTGGCGGCCGCCTTCAATATCCACCGGCGCCTGAAAACGGGCGCTGCCAGCCACCGAACCGGACAACAGCGCTTTGCCCTGACCGGGAATGATCACCCGGTAATCGACTTCCACTTTGGCGTTCCATTCCGAGGGCGTGTAAGTATCGTCATCTTCCACCGAAGCATCGCCCACATCGGCAAAAGCCGCTTCCTTTACGGTCAAATAAATTATTGCGTCGGCCCGTTTGGTGTCCGTAAGTTTGTAAGTACCATCCTGCACGACGGCTTCGCACATCATAAAACGCATATCGTTGGCCACGTTATACAAAGCAGTTTCGTTGACCGCCGGAGCTACCGCCAGAGTATCAAGCTGCGGGTGCTTGAGAAATCCCACATGGTATCCGCAGCCGCTCAGCAGCAGCGCAGTACTGAACAATAACAGATATTTAAGCTGGGCAAACATTATTTTTTCTCCTATGATAAGCTTGAAATCTTGTTGATTTGAGCGATTTGATCGCTTATTTTTCCGATTTGTTTTTGTTGTTGTTCAAGTTAAGATCGTAGATCGGCAGCAAAAATCTGCCGTTGCTGTTTTCCGGAGCCAGCAAAAGCTTGCGGGGTTCTTCGGGGAACTTCAGCAACTCATAGCTCGGATAAGCCGGGGGAATTTCCGGCGCGATCTGTTCAGGGAAATAGCTTTTATCCATTTCAGTCAGTAACTTTTCGCTTTCCACCGCAGATTCTGTGTTGGGGAAACGGCGGATTACATCCAGCAAATAGAGCTCGGCCGGTTCGTTGCGGCCTTCCCGGCGATAAAATCTGGCAATATTGTAAAGTCTTTTGGCGTAGGCACTGCGGGCGACATTTTCGCACTGTTCCACCCATTCATTTTCGCTGAGATTGGGATAGCGTTTCCTGAATTCCTGAAAGACGCTCATGGCTTCGTCAAAGTTTTTGCCGTCGCCATCGCCGGCAAGAGACATTTCGCTCAAAGCGTTACCCAGCTCCAGCATCCCGTAGCGGGCAGCTTCGCTCTGCGGGTAGCAGCGGATAAGCTCCCGCAGCAGCTTCAACGCCGGTTCATTGTTGCCTTCGTTAAGGTAATGCACCGCCAGTCGCAGCCGGGCGTTGGCTCCGGCCGGAGCAAAAGGTGCATGTTTGAGTGCAGAATTATAAATTTCGACCATCCGGCTCTTATCGGTCAGCCAGGGAATAAAGCGCAAACTCCAGAAAGCCGGATCAGCGTAACCGTGATAGTAGGCATCGCCGATGGCAAAGATCCGATCGACCAGCTCGCTGTAATTGGCCTGCGTGGGATAACGTTTGAGGATCTTTTCCAAAGTTTCGTACTCTTTGCCCCGGTATCCGGCGGCCCGGTAGCTGTCGGCTTCACGCAAAGCGGCCTTGAACTTCAAATCGTTGTTGACTGCATGAAATTCCGCCGATGCAAAATGTTCCGCTGCTTCAATATAATCCTGCGCCTTATGCGCTTCCAGCCCGGCATTGAACGCTGCCCGGGCAGCGGCTTCATCGCCGGAGAGCGGCCAGATCATCAATATATTCACGACCAACAACACCGGCAAAAACTTTATTTTTCCTGAAATCCACTTCATAAAAACCATTCCCAACTGTTATTTTACAGAACTTTCCGACAACAATACATAAATACGGTATATAATGTAGCGCCATTTCAGCAAAATTACAAATGCAAGTTTGAAATCATTGCACATTGAATGTATATTATGGCAGGATATTTATTATTTTGGGCAATTTATTCACCGGAACAGCAAACTGTGAAAAAACTTAAACATCTTTGGGAACATCGTGAGCGTTACTTTCTGGAGCTCATTGAAGGCCGCCGTCACCGGCGGCGTGACCAGTTTGTGCTGGGATTCCTTTTTGTTGCGTCCCGCTTTTACCGCATGGCGGTGCAGTTCCGGCTCTGGCTGTATGACAAACGGTTTTTCCGCAACCACGCCATCGGCTGTCAGGTCGTAAGCATCGGCAACCTCACTTGCGGCGGCACCGGCAAAACTCCGGTGGTGGAGGTCTTCGCCAAAAGTTTGAGCAAACAGGGCCGCAAAGTCGCTATCCTCAGCCGGGGATACCGCAGCAAAGAACAGCGCAGTTTCTGGCAGAAGCTGCAGGGCAAGTTCAGTTCCCGCAAACGGGAAGTCATGCCCCCGCGGGTGGTTTCTGACGGGCAGGATCTGCTGCTGCAGAGCGATGCCGCCGGCGATGAACCGTACATGCTCGCCAGCAACCTGACCGATGTGGCCGTGCTGGTCGATAAAGACCGGGTCAACGCCGGATTGTACGCCATTGATGAATACGCCACTGATACGCTCATATTGGATGACGGTTTTCAATATCTGGGCCTGAAAGCTCACGTCAACATCGTGCTGGTGGACTCCACTTCGCCGTTCGGCAACCACCATGTGCTGCCCCGGGGACTGCTGCGGGAACCGATCAAAAATATCCGCCGGGCCGATTACGTTTTTCTGACCAAATCCGATGGCGGAAACCATCTGCGCCACCTGAAAACTTTTATCCGCCGGCACAACCGCCGGGCCGAAATCATTGAGTGCTGTCACAAACCGCTCTATCTGGAACGGGTGTTCATGCGGGGAACCCAAAGACCGCTGGGCGACTTGAAAAACTGCCATGTGGCGGCGATTTCGGCCATTGCCAAGCCGGAAAGCTTTGAAGCTTTTCTGGAAGACTTCGGTGCGCAGATCGTGCATACGGCCCGCTACGCCGACCACCACCGCTATTCCGAACAGCAGATATTAGACTTTGTTAAAGAAGCCAAAGCCGCCGGAGCGGAAATGATCGTAACCACCGAAAAAGATGCTGTGCGAATCCCCCGGCTGCTGCGGGAAGACATTCAATTTTACTTTTTGCGGGTGGAAATAGACATCCTAAGCGGCCAGGAAAACTTCGATCAGTGCATCAAGCGCATCTGCTTTATCTGATGCGGTCAAACTCATGGCTGATCTCTGGCCTTGCTGCGTTGTTGCTCGGTCGAGTACAGTCTTATCTGATGCGGTCAAACTCATGGCTGATCTCTGGCCTTGCTGCGTTGTTTGCTCGGTCGAGTACAGTCGTACACTCCCTCGCTGCACTGCCTTGCAAAACCAGACCTCAGCTCATGATTTTGACCGCTGCATAATCAAAACTTAATTCCCTTGCTGCACTGCCTTGCAAAACCAGACCGCAGCCATGATTTTGACCGCTAAATAATCAAAACTTAATTCCCTCGCTGCACTGCCTTGCAAAAACAGACCTCAGCTCATGATTTTGACCGCTGCATAATCAAAACTTAATTCACTCCCTCAGCTCATAATTTTGACCGCTAAATAATCAAAACTTAATTTCCTCGCTGCACTGCCTTGCAAAAACAGACCGCCGCTCATGGCAGATTCAGGGCTGAGGGTAAGGAGTATTTTGCAGATATTTTTTCCGGAAATTCTCTTCGTACTGCCGCCAGTTGGCCGGTAATTTGTGTTGGGGATAACGCTGCAATATCCGCTCGGCCGCCGCTGTTTTGCCCTGACCGTAGAGCGCATCGGCGTGCAGCTGCACCGCTAAATTCCATAATACATGATAAGGTTCCGGCAAAACCTCCGGAGTATCTTTCAGCAAAGCAACTCCGTGGATCAACGGCATAAGCTTTTGGCGCAAAAGCTTTTTCCCGGATGGTTCGCTTTGAACGGCCAGATGGGTTATCAATTTGCAGCTCCAAATCTCCTGCAGCGCAGCATCGGAATTTTGAATGGATAAAATCGTTCCGGTCAAGGCTCCGGCCAGATCATCCGGCAGCAGCAAAAATAACTTCGCCAGCGGAAAATCATATTCGTGCAGCTGCAGCAATAAGCCGCTGTACAAAACTTTTTCCGGAGTTTCCGTCAGCAGTTTGGTCAACTCTGACAGCAAATAATCAAAACGCCGGTACCGGCAGTGCAATATCAGCGTTTCAGCTTCATTCAGAATAACTTGCTGCAGATCCTTCCCGCATTGCAGACGATTTTGCCACATGGCGTACATCACCAGCACCAGACCACACTCCCGGTCGGACTGGCTTAAAATATTGCGCACCTCCGGCGTGGCATAATTGTAACGCTCCGCCAATAATGCGCAATTTATGGCCATCGGCAAATCACGCTGGATGCGATCAAAATAATGCTTTGCCAATATCCGGCTGCCAATATCCGGATATCGGCACAGTTGTGCTATCGCCTGTTTGACGGTGGAGCTGTTTTTTTCCGGAGAATTGATTTCAGTCAGCAGCCCGGCGGTTGGCGGATCATATTTGGCGGCCAGTTTCAATGCCCGTTGGGCTGCGTCATATTTTTGGTGGCGATTATAAAGTTCCGCCAGCACGGCATAAGCGCCATTTACATCATTTTCGGCCGCCTGACGCAGCAGCCGCTCGGCCGCCGGAGGATTTTTCAGCGGTTCATAAAAGGCCAGTATCCTGCCCAGATTCAAAAGGGCCGGGGCGATCCCCCGTTCGGCGCAATATTTGTAGAGTACTGCCGCCAAAGGCACGTCCTGCCGGGGCGCCAACGGGGAATTGAGCAATTCAGCTAAAGCAAATGTACTGACGGCATCCGGGTGCTGCTGAAGTTTCTGCAGTAAATGCTGCTGGAGTTTTTGCAGTGCAGCTTGCTGCTGATCCCAACTGCCGCTGCGCTGCAGCAAGGTTCCATGCCAGTACCCGAACCAGCGCTCTGCCGGGTGCGGGGAATCCTGCAAAGCAGCAAAAGTTTTGGCAGCCTGAGCGTACTCAACAGCGTTCTGCCAGCCGTACAGGCTCCGGATCCCTTCCGCAAGCACCTTGTGCTGTGCCGCCAGCTCCTGACATATACAGAACAGCCCGACTCCGGCGGCCAGATATTTAAGCAGCGTCCTCAGAAGCTCACACCCATGTTGAAGTGGAAACGCAGTTTGCTGCTGACATTATCCTGATTGTTCAGCACCGGGAAAGCCAGATCCAGCTTGATCGGCACCGGCACATGCGGCAGTTTGAGCCGCAGACCATACCCGACACCGATGTTGAAGTGGTCAAAACCAAAGTCATATTCCGAAGCACTGACCCCGCCGGCATCCATAAACGCCGCCCCCCGGATAAAGTTCCAGATGGGGTGCGATACTTCCAGAGTAAAGACGCTCATGCTCTGACCGCCGATCTCCTTGCCCCGGGAATCCACCGGCGATACCTCCCGGTAGGGGAAGCCCCGCAGCGTGCCGCTGCCGCCGAGGAAATAGCGTTCATAAAGCGGAGCAGATTCTCTGTGGAAGTTGCCGACTGCACCAATGCGCCCGCCCATCTGCACGGTGATGGCATCATCCCAAAAGCTCTTGACCAGCAACATCTTGGCTTCGGCCCGGTAGAAATCCTCTGAAGATCCGAACACCTTCGGCGATACCGCCCCCAGCAAGTTGAGCTGATAGCCGTTTTTGGGATCGGTCAAACTGTCCAGCGTAGTGCGGTCAAGTTCCAGCGAGAACTGGCTCACCCAGTCGCGGCCCCGTTCGTCCCGGGTTTCCGGGCCGACCCGTCTTGACATATCATGCACGTTGACCTGTTCAAACTTATACGCCAGTGTGGCACTGGTAAAATCATCAAAGAACTTTTTGGTCAGACCGACCCGGGCGCCCCAGCGGGTTTCATCCCAATATTCAAAGACCGACTCCCGCAGATAGGCCGACACATCCAACCGCAGCGGTATATCGAACAGCCACGGCTCGGTGAAGTCAAAGTTCAACGCCGCCCGCTCAATACCGAACGCCGCCTGCAAACGCACCCGCTGGCCGCCGCCGCGGAAGTAGTTGGCGGGGTTGGTAATATCAAAGTTGCGGCTGCTGGCTTCGATCATACCGAACAAACTGTCAACATCCGAAAAACCGGCACCGACCCGTACATCGTAAGCATTCTTTTCTTTGACCTTGATCACCGCATTTTTCCGGTCAAGCTGGCTGCCGCTGACAAAGTTGGTTTCCACTTGTTCAAACATATCCATATTCATCAAACGGGACTTGCTTACATCCAGCAAATTGGCGTCAGCCGGATCACCCGGGTAGATCACCAGTTCCCGCCGGATGACTTTATCCTGAGTAAATTCATTGCCCACGATGGTTACTTCGCTGACGCTGTATTTCCGCCCTTCGTTGATCACAAAGTGCAGCGCCACTGTATGCGTGGCAAAGTCAGCTTCCCGGCGCACATTGCAGCTGGCATCGGCAAAACCTTCGCTGTGCAGCAGACTGAGTATCTGACTGCGGTCGGCGCTCTCTTTCTGATAATCGAACACTTCGCCGGGGGTGATTTTCAGCAGCTCCATAAACTCGGCATCTTCAAAACTTTTGGCCCCCTCGACCTTGATCGCCGAAACCGTATAAGGCTCGCCTTCGTGAAGCTTGAACAGCAAATTCACAAATTCCGGATCATCTTCGCACTGAGCGATCTGCAGCGATTCGATCTTGAAATCCAAATAACCCTTGTTCCAGTACATATCGCGCAAGCGGACTTTATCGACTTCCAACGCTTCACGATCCAGCAGCCCCAGATTCAAAAAACCTATCCAGTTGAAGCAGTTGTATCGATTGGCCAGCGCATGGCGCAAGGTCCAGCTGCTGAAAACGGTGTTGTTTTCAAACAAAACATCGTTGACTTTGAGTTTGAGATTTTCCTTGATCTTGAAAATGATCTTGACTGTGTTATCTTTGGAGCGTTCAAAAACAGTGGCAACTTCTGCATCGTAGTAGCCTTTATCCCGGTAAAATTCCCGCAATGCGTTGGCTCCGTCACGCAGATTGCGTTCATTAAGCGGCGCATCCACTGCAATATCAACCAGTTTGGCCAGATCGTCGGTATCGAACTTCTGATTGCCGTCAAAGACCACTGCGCTGACCCGGGCGTGCAGTTTGAGCTTGAAGCGCACCTTCATCTTGCCATCCGCCTGCGGTTCACCCTGAGCGGTTATATCCGAAAAATAACCCAGTTCATGCAGACGTTTGATATCTTCATCCAGCAAACGCAAATTATAATCTTCGCCCGGCTGCTGGCGCACATTGAAGCGCAGCAGATCTTCGGCCACCGGCTTGCCGCCGACTTGTTCAAACACCACCGCACCGATCTTGGCGGCAGCCTGTTCAGCGCCCGTTGCAGCCATACTGCCCAACAGCAAAAACATCATTCCCAGAACCGTCCAGCGGAATAATTTGTCAATACAAAACATAAAATCACCTTTTCTATATATTTGGAACACAAAAAACTTGCATAAAAAAAATAATCCTTTTAATATACCACCGTTTCACCAAAAAAACGATTTTTTTTATAAAAAAATCAGCTTTTTTCTTGCATTGAAAAAGATTTTGAGGTATTTTGATGTGCCTGCTTCAAGTCCATACCTGACTTGCGGCGGCTTGAAAAAGTCAAATCAGGAGTCTGCGTTATGAGTACTGAAAAATCCCCTGACCGGGGAGCTATTGCTATTATGACCAGCGGCGGCGACGCTCCGGGTATGAACGCCTGTCTGCGGGGCTGTGTGCGCACCGCTCTGGAAGCCGGATACCGGGTTTTTGCCATTTTTGAAGGCTATCAGGGGTTGATCCAGGGCGATATAAAGGAACTGCACTGGGAGAATGTATCCAATATCATCCAGCTGGGCGGCACAGTCATCGGCACGGCCCGCAGTCAGGAGTTCCGGGAACGTTCCGGCCGCCTCAAAGCCGCAGCCAATCTGCTCGAACATAAGATCGACAAACTCGTGGTCATCGGCGGCGACGGGTCGCTTTCCGGGGCCGAAGCATTGCGGGAGGAATTTCCCAGTCTGGTCGATGAGTTAGCCGCCAACGGCACGATCAGCGCTGCTGAAGCAGCGCAGCACCGTTCACTTTTTATTGCCGGTGCCGTCGGCAGCATTGATAATGACATGGCCGGAACCGATGTGACGATCGGTGCGGATTCCGCTCTGCACCGGATCGTGGAAGCTTTGGACGCCATCACCAGCACCGCTTACAGCCATCAGCGCACTTTTATTGTGGAAGTCATGGGCCGCAACTGCGGACATCTGGCATTGATGGCAGCGCTGGCTTCCGGCGCATCGGGCTGTTTTATTCCGGAAGCTCCGCCGGAAGAAGATTGGGCCGACCGTCTGCAGGAAAATATCCACGAAGGCGTCCGGGCCGGGCGGCGGGTCAATTTGATCATCGTCGCTGAGGGCGCCCGTGACCGCAGCAACAACAAACTGGATGCCCAGCGCATCAAAACTGCGCTGGCGGAACGAAAAATCGATTCCCGCATCACCATTCTGGGCCATGTGCAGCGTGGCGGCACGCCCAGTGCATACGACCGCTGCATGAGTACGCTTTTCGGGGTGGAAACAGTCAATATCCTCAGCAGTAATCTGACGGAATCGCAAATTGCAATTTTGCAGAAAAACCGTATCGGACACACCAGCTTGACCGACGCTGTAGCGCAAACCAGAGCCGCCGGAAAAGCCTTAGCTGAAGGCGATTACGCCGCTGCCGGGAAAGCCCGTGGCGATGAGTGGCTGCGCATGGTCAATATCCAGCAGACTTTGATGCGTATTGCTCCGCCGGAAGATACTGCCGCCCAAAACCGTCTTCGCATTGGCGTGGTAACTGCCGGCCGGGCGGCGCCCGGAGTGAACAGTGCCGTGCGCACGATCATCCGCATGGCTCTGGCATCCGGCGCGGAAGTCTGGGGCATTGAAGAAGGCCCCGGCGGCATGATTTCCGGCAAGGGCCATTTGTGCAGCTGGATGGAACCGGAACTGTGGAACTCATTCGGCGGCTCCCGGCTGGGGGCCGGAGTTTACCGGGAAGCACACGGCGATTTGCCGAAGATCGCCGCCAATTTCCGGAAATGGCAGCTGGACGGTTTGATCATGATCGGCGACTGGGGCGGCTACCGTTTGCTGGATAAATTGCTGAAAAACCGCAAACAACACCCGGAGTTTGCCATTCCTATGGTGGCGGTTCCGGCCTCGATCAACAACGATTTGCCCGGCAGCGAGTACAGCATCGGCTGCGATACTGCGCTCAACAGCATCGTCGAAGCCATCGACAAGATACGCACTTCCACAGATACAGCCAAACGCACTTATGTAGTTGAAGTCATGGGGCGTTATTCGGGGTATCTGGCCTGCTGTGCAGCGCTGGCATCCGGCGCTGAATATTGCTACACGCCCGAAAAAGTTCTGAATTTGGACGACCTGCGCCATGATGTGCGGGAATTGGCTCAGGCGTTCTGTCTGGAAAACCGCCACACCGGCTTGATCGTGCGCAACGAAAACGCTCACGATGACTACACCACCGACTTTATCGCCACGCTTTTTGAAGCCGACGGCGGCACGGAATTTGACGTCCGCAAAGCGGTGCTCGGCCCGCTGCAGCAGGGCGGAACGCCCTCGCCGCTGGATCGCATACAAGCAGTGCGTCTGGCCTATCTGGCGGTGCGCAATTTGCTGGAATCCATTGCCATGAAAGTTACCGGCGGATATTTTATCGGCTGTCAGTCCGGCGAAGTTGTCATGCACGACTGGAGCAAACTGCGCAGTTATCCTGATCCGTGGAAACGCAGCACCAAACGCCGCTGGTGGGATAACTACGAAGCCGCCGTACACCGTCTGGCGATCAACCCGCAGGTGCGCAGACAGCACAAGTGATTTTTTCCGGAACCGTTCAGACCATGAACGGTTCTTTGTTCACCCGGTGGACAATGATCTCGTCGATCACAGCGTTGCCCCGGTTGGCCAGAAAGAAGTGGATGATATCAGCGATCTCTTCCGGCATGATCATGCCTTCGGCAGTCAGATCGGGCCGGGAGATCTTGACCATATCGGTGTAAACCCCGCCCGGCGATATGGCGTGTACCCGGATGTTATCTTTGTAACACTCCCGGGCCAGACTTTTGCTCCAGCCCAGCAATGCGTGCTTGGAGGCGCTGTAAACACTCTGCAGCGGATACCCCAAATGAGCCACTACCGACGCTATATTTATGATCGAAGCCGCCGCTGAGCGCCGCAAATGCGGCAGCAGGGCCCGGGTCAGAAAAAACGGCACCTTGTTGTTGACCGTCATGATCCGGTCAAATTCCTCAAAAGTAACTTCCTCAAACGGAGTATTTTGCGTAACTCCGGCATTGTTGATGAGTACATCGACTCCGCCGAAGATCCCGGCCGCCTCGCTGGCCGCATTCTGCAAAAACTCCATATTGCTCAAATCCCCCGGCAAAACTTCGCAGTCGGTGTATTTTCTGACCAGATCAGCAGTTGCTTCGAGTTTTTGTTGGTCGTTGCCGCCCAGCAGCACCAGTTTCATGCCGCAGCGGGCAAGTTTTTCGGCGGCGGCCCGGCCGATCCCGCCGCCCGCACCGGTCAGGATAAGGCGTTTGCCGTTAAGTTCTTTCATAAATTCAACTTCCTGTTTAATGCTCCCATGATCCTGCTCAGCGGGAACCGGCCAGCTGCTGGATGGCCAAACGCAGAAGATTTTCGCTGCTGCACTCTTCCGGCGGCAGTGAGGAGGCAATTGCGTTGACTTTTTCCCGGGCCAGATCGTTTTTGAATCCCAGTTGAGCTAACGCCATGAGCGCATCGGATATTGCGCCGCTGCGGGGATCGTCCGCTGACGGCAGTTCCACTGCTCCGGCTCCGGCGGCAAAGCTCAAACCCAGTTTGGGCAGCTTGTCCCGCAGATCGACCACCAGCCGCTCGGCGGTTTTTTTGCCGACGCCGCTGATTTTGCTCAAAAGCTTGACATCGCCGTTGACGATGGCTGCGCAAAGACTTTCCAGAGGCATACCGCTGAGGATGGCCAGTGCCAGTTTGCCGCCGATGCCGGATACATCCAGCAGATTTTCAAAGAGCTTTTTTTCATCCTTTTCAGCGAATCCGAACAACGTTATAGCATCTTCGCGCACCTGCGTGGAGATCCACAAGCTGACCTCGCCGCCGCTGCGGGGCAGTTTGTCAAAGGTACTCAAAGGTATGAGTACATTGTAGCCCACGCCTTGCACATCGATCAGACAGCTGCTGTAGTCCGACTCCAGCAATATACCACGCAAATAACCGATCATAAATATTGAACCTTTACTTTAACGGCTTGATGTCCAAAGATATATCGCTGGATTTCACCGAATGGGTCAACGCTCCGCTGCTGGCAAAATCCACCCCGATGGCGGCGATTTCCGGCAGCCGTTCGATGGTGATATTGCCGGAGGCTTCCAGCTTGGCACGGTTTTTATTGCGTCTGACCGCTTCGGCCATCATTTCGGTTGACATGTTGTCCAGCAGGATGTGTTCGCAGTTGGACTGCAGAGCTTCGTCCAGTTCTTCGAGGGTATCGACTTCGACTTCCACTTCCAGATCCGGATACATCTTGCGGGCCCGTTCCACACTGCGCAGAATGCCGCCGGCACCCTCCATGCCCGCCATTTCCCGGTGGTTGTCTTTGATCATGATGCGGTCAAAAAGACCGATGCGGTGGTTGGAGGCTCCGCCGACTGCCACGGCGTATTTTTCCAGATTCCGCCAGCCGGGAGTGGTTTTGCGGGTATCCAGAACCTGCATGGAGCTGTCTTTGACGCAGGCAGCGTAAGTGTGCGCCATGGTCGCCACTCCGCAGAGCCGCTGAATAAAGTTCAAAGCGGTGCGCTCGGCAGTCAGCATAGCTACAGCGTTGCCGGTGATCCGGGCGATTTCGGTTTTAGCAGGACAAAAATCGCCATCGTGGAGGATGTATTCAAACTTACATTCCGGATCCAGCTTCTTAAAGACCGCTTCCGCCACGGCCAGACCGGCCAGCACGCAGTCGCTTTTGGCATAAAGCACGCCCACGGCCCGGGCGTCGGCGGGAATCACCGCCTGACTGGTGGTATCGCCGCGTTCATCCAGATCTTCGGCCAAAGCCAGATCGATCAGGGTCATGACCCGCTGCATATCAAGTTCAGGAATGTTGGACATATTGTACCTCGCTATGGTTATATAAGTAATAAATTCAACTGTTATTTAAGAGCATAAACTCCACCTGGAGATTTGCTGACTATATCCCGGATCTCCATGGCCATGAGCGTACCGGAAAGCACTCCCGGCGCCAGCGCAGTCCGCACCGCCAATTCATCCAGCGTTCCCGGGCCCTGCGTGGTCAAAACCCGGTAAATAGTTTCTTCGGCAGTATTAAAAAGTTTGGCCGGTTCCGACGGCTGTTTTTTTACTTCCCCGAAGCCGGATGGTGCCGCTGGCGGAGTCAACCCCGGCAGAAATTCAAATTCGCTCAATACATCCTGAAAACTGCCAACCAGTTTGGCTCCGCAATCCCGGATAAGCATATTGCATCCGGCCGCCTGCGGTTCATCGACTCTGCCCGGCACGGCAAAAACTGCCTTGCCCTGTTCCAAAGCCAGTTTGGCCGTGATAAGGGCGCCGGATTCCAGGCCCGCTTCAATCACCACAGTTGCCTGCGCAAGCGCCGCCACAATGCGGTTGCGCCGGGGGAAAGATTGCCGGCTGACCGGAAAGTTCATGGGGTATTCGCTGATCAATGCGCCATTTTTTTTGACGATCTCCGCCGCCAGCGGCACATGTTCCTGCGGATGGATCCGGGCCAGACCGCCGCCCAGCACGCCCACAGTAATACCGCCGGATTCCAGAACTGCTTTATGCGCAGAGGCATCCACCCCAAATGCCAAGCCCGAAACTACACACCAGTTGGCCATCACTGCTGCCGATGCAAAATTCCTTGCCATGCGGTCGCCGTAGGCCGAAAGCCGCCGGGAGCCGACGATAGAAACGCAATTAGTGCCGAATTCCGGCAATTTCCCGCGCACATACAAAACCAGCGGCGGATCGACCAGCTGCCGCAATATTTCCGGGTAATCACCGTCTTCGATGGTGTAGATCCGCACCCCGGAGCGGTTCGCCTGCTCGATCTCGCTGTTCAAATCAATATCGTACTGCCAGTTGGCGACCGCCTGAGCGAGCGATTGGCCAATACCTTTGACTTCGGCCAGCTCAGCAGCCGAAGAGCGCAGCACTGCACTGGGCGAACCAAATCTCCGCACCAGCGCAGCATACCGGGCATAGCCGATCCCGGAGATCATATTTAAAATCATACAGGCATGACGGTCACTGATCATGGTTGCAGAAGTTCCTCCAAAGCTGCCGCCAGCAGTTTTTCGTCAATATTGCGCACCACTTCGACTGCTCCGGCAGCGGTGGGCAGCACCATGGTTATGGAGTTATTGGAGTTTTTCTTGTCGCTGTGCATAGTTTGGATGATACTATTTATATTGCTTGCCTGCGGCAGCAGCGTCGGCAGTTTGAGCGCTTTAAGCAGCTGATTCTGACGCTCTTCCACTGCGGCATTCAGCATATTCATTTTTACTGCCAGACGGGCCGCCGCCGCCATGCCAATAGCCACGGCCTGACCGTGCGGCAGAGTAAAGTTGGAGAGTTTTTCCACGGCATGACCAACGGTATGACCGTAGTTCAAGATGGCCCGGCGGCCTTTTTCGCACTCGTCACCGGCAACGACTTCGGCTTTGCATTCGCAGCAGCGGCGGATGATACCGCAATAAAAATCCGGATCAAAACTGTTGAGTTTACCGGTGTTTTTTTCCAGCAGGCTGAGGAATTTTTCATCCATGATCATGCCGTATTTGACCACTTCGGCCAAACCGTTGCGCCATTCGCACTCCGGCAGCGTAGCCAGCACCGCCATATCCAGCGCCACCAGCTGCGGCTGATGAAATGCCCCGATCAGGTTTTTGCCCTCCGGCAAATCGGCTCCGGTCTTGCCGCCCACGCTGGAATCCACCGCTGCCAGCAGTGTGGTCGGCAGCTGGATAAACTCAATGCCCCGCATGTAAACAGCCGAAGCAAAACCGGTCATATCGCCCACCACGCCGCCGGAAAGCGCCACCATCACGCTCCGGCGGTTCAAGCCGGCACTCACCGCAGTCCGGGCGATCTGTTCAACGGTAACAAGGTTTTTATGTTCTTCCCCGGGCGGCAGGATCAAAGCATGGAAGTCAGTAAAATCATTTTCAGCCAAAGCTTGCTGCAAACGCTCCAGATGGCCGGCTTGCTCCACATTTTCATCGGTAACGATCAAAGCCGAACGGCCGGAAAGTTTTTCTGCCAGCATAGCGGCACATTCCCGCATATCGCCCAGCACTATCGGATAGCTGCGTTCACCCAGCTCAACTGTCAAAGTATTCATCAAACAAAACTCCTCTTTTAATAAATATAGTGCTGTTTCCGGCTCTTGGCAAGTCATAAAGTTGGCAAAAAGCGTATTTTGTGGGCCAAAGTTGCTATAAGCAAGTTGGCAAAAACAACTAAAAGTGTTATATTATCCAAGATAGAACGGTAATTGCAATCATTTTTACATAAAAGGAAAGAAAAAATGGCTGAAAAAGAAAATGCTTTGATGGAAAAGATCGTATCTTTGTGCAAACGGCGCGGCTTTGTGTTCCCCAGTTCGGAAATTTACGGCGGCTTCAACGGTTTCTGGGACTACGGCCCCTACGGTTCGCGCATGAAACGGGCCATCGAAGCTCTGTGGTGGCACGAAATGGTCGAAACCCGTGACAATATCGAAGGCTTGGACAGCACCATCATCTGCCACCCCACCGTCTGGAAGGCCTCCGGCCACCTTGACCAGTTCAGCGACCTGATGACCGACTGCAAAGACTGCAAGAGCCGTCACCGCGTTGACCAGATGGAAGACCCCACCACCTGCCCCAATTGCGGCAGCAAAAATCTGACCGAACCCCGGGAATTCAATCTGATGATGAAAACCTATGTCGGGCCGGTCTTTGACAACGAACACACCGCCTATCTGCGGGCGGAAACCTGCCAGCCGATCTTTGTGGACTTCCAGCAGGTGCGCAACAGCGCCCGCCAGAAGCTGCCCTTTGGTATCGCCCAGATCGGTAAAGCGTTCCGTAACGAGATCAACCCCCGCAACTTCACTTTCCGCAGCCGGGAATTCACGCAGATGGAAATGGAATTCTTCTGCGATGGCGAACAGGGCATGGAATGGTTTGAATACTGGAAGGAACAGCGCATCAACTACTACAAGAACAAACTCAAGTTCACCGATGACTTCTTCCGCATTTATGAACACGAAAAACTGGCGCACTACGCCAAGGCCGCTATCGATATCGAAGTCAAGTTCCCCTTCGGCTGGGGCGAACTCGAAGGCGTCCACCACCGCGGCACTTGGGATATATCGCAGCACAGCCAGTTCTCCGGAACTGACTTGCAGTATATCGACCACGACAACAAGCGCAAGGTCATGCCCACAGTGATCGAAACTTCGGTCGGGCTCGACCGCACCATGCTCGCTCTGCTCGGCAAAGCCTACGACGAAGATACCGCCGCCACGCAAAAGGAAGGCATGGAAGAAGACGTCCGTATCGTGCTGCACCTGCCGCCGCTGGTTGCGCCGATCCAGCTGGCCGTGCTGCCGCTTTCCAAGAAGCTCAACGAAAATGCGGAAAAACTTTACAAGGATATGAACAAGTATTTCCGCTGCGAATACGATGTGACCGGCTCCATCGGCAAACGTTACCGCCGTCAGGACGAAATCGGTACGCCGCTGTGTCTGACCTTTGACTTTGAATCCGCCAGCGACAACGCCGTGACCATCCGTGACCGTGACACCATGCAGCAGGAACGTGTTTCCATCGACAACCTGCGCAACTATGTGGAAGATTACATCAACCGCTGAACTCCCGTCAAGAAAGGTCAATAACTATTATGGCTGAAGAAACTCCCAACAGCAGCAGCAATTTTATCCGGGAAATGGTCAAAGCCGATGTGGCCGCCGGCAAGCACGGCGGCCGGGTGGAAACCCGTTTTCCGCCGGAACCCAACGGCTATCTGCACATCGGGCATGTAAAGGCCATCTGTCTGGATTTCGGCATTGCTGAAGAATTTGGCGGCGTCTGCCATCTGCGCATGGACGACACCAACCCGACCAAAGAAGATGTGGAATACGTCGAAAGCATCAAAGAAGACATCAAATGGCTGGGCTTTGACTGGAAAGAACACCTTTACTACGCCAGCGATTACTTCGATAAAATGTACGAATGTGCGGTCAAATTGATCAAGAAAGGTCTGGCCTATGTGTGCGAACTCTCGCCGGAAGAGTGGGATAAGTACAAGGGCAATTTGACCACGCCGGGGACCAATCCGCCCGGCCGCAGCCGTTCCATCGAAGAAAATCTGGAGCTTTTTGAACGGATGCGCAATGGCGAATTTCCGGATGGAGCAATGGTGCTGCGGGCCAAAATCGATATGGCTTCGCCCAATATAACCATGCGTGACCCGGCGATCTACCGCATACGCCACGCCCACCATCACCGGCAGGGCGACAAGTGGTGCATCTATCCGATGTATGACTTTGCGCACCCGCTGGAAGATGCCATTGAAAATATCACCCACAGTTTGTGTACGCTGGAATTTGAGATCCACCGGCCCTTCTACGATTGGCTGCTGGAAGCGCTGGAGTGGGATAATCCGCCCAAACAGACGGAATTTTCACGCCTGAATTTGACCTACACGGTCATGAGCAAGCGCAAACTGCTGGAACTGGTGCGCGATAAACACGTTGCCGGGTGGGATGACCCCCGGATGCCGACAGTTTCGGGCTTGCGGCGGCGGGGGATCCCGCCCAAAGCGATCCGCAAATTCTGCGAACTCGTGGGCGTTACCAAGTTCAACGCCACTACTGATGCGGCATTTTTTGAACACTGCGTGCGTGAAGAACTCAACGCCGAAGCCAGCCGCTACATGGCGGTGCTGGATCCGGTCAAAGTGATCATCGACAACTGCGCCGATGACTTTACAGATGAACTTGATGCTGTAAACAATCCGGAAAAACCGGAAGCCGGTTCCCGCAAAGTACCGTTCTCCAAAGAGTTGTACATCGACCGGGCGGACTTTATGGAAGAACCCGTCAAAGGGTATTTCCGGCTGGCCCCCGGCAAGGAAGTGCGTCTGCGCTACGGCTACTTTATTAC
>SUWF01000026.1 GCA_015061575.1 Lentisphaerota bacterium | reverse complement strand
TATTGCAAATCCGGCGCAGATAATAGTTTAATGGATTTTTTATTATTTTCAAGACCGAAAGGCAAAAAAGTTAAAAAAATACCATGAATACTATAGAACACCTATGGTGTTGACCGCAAATTTAATAGTGATTGGCTGAAGAACTGCCCAAAGAAAAATAAGTCAGAAACTCAGCGTTGGGCGCAGCTGGATCAGGGGATTTCGCAGAGGAACGCATCCATGCAGTCGGTACTGCAAAATCGACCGCCGTGTATTGCCACAAAATAACTGTTCAGTGATTTGCTGCGGAATGTGCGGTTGGCCGGCAGCATTTTCGGCCCCGGCGTACCGGAAAGCCACTGCCAGGCGGCGTGCTTGCGGAAGCCGCCCAGTGCGATCCGCAAATGAGCGTATTCCTTGAGCAGTACAAGTACTTTCTGCTGATCTGCCTGTTTATGGAATTCAGCCAGTTTGCCGCCCAGCATTTCTGCCAGCCGTTTGGCCGTGTACCAATCAAACGAGCCTTGCAGCAGATAATAATTTTTGTTGTTCATCGTCAACTTTTTAAGTATGACTGACGAGGTGATTTGCTGCCGGGGGGTAAAGAGTCTTTGCCGGGGATATCTGACGATCAGCTGCGGCACTTGTCCGGTGCTTTTTATGCTGCGCCAGAAACCGTGATCCCAAACCAGATATTCGCCCTGTTCGGCAGTGTTGCCTTCGTTGTTATGTATCAGCCACTCTCCATAGTTGAGCGGTACGCCCGAAAGCCACATCCATTGCGCATTTTTATAGAATGCCCCCAGCAATGTCGGCAGTTCCCGGACTCGTTCATGGGCATTGTAAAGCTTTTTCCGCAAAGTTTTTTCCGGCATCATCAATGGTTCCACATCCAGCATTTTGCACCAGGCCAGTGCCAATTCGCCGTTCCAGCGGCAAGCCGGGCTGCCCAGCAGCTCGTAAATGTGGTCTTGCTGCCGGATCTGGCGTTTTTCGCCCAAATACCAGTTATGATCAAAGTAATCCATGGTGCCGCGGCCAAGCACCAGCCGGAAGCCGCTCCAGTTATTTTCGAGCATATCGATACTGGTGGTGTGATTGATTTCGCTGCTGACCCGGCGGTTTCGGAAACTGGCGCCAAAGTTGCCTGCCTGCGGTTGTTTGCCCGGCAGCGTGGGACGCATCAGCACGCTTTCGGCAACATTGCCGATCATATCATAAAAACCCATCAAGCCGGGGGCTTTGGTGGATACCTCATGCACCTGATACATGGAATTTGCTCCATACCAGGCGTAAGAATCAACTGATTGCTGTTCATGAATAAAATGCGCCGCACTCTGCCAGGCGCCTTGCAGAACAAAATTCCACTCGTTAGCGTAGGGCAGCCGGAATATGTATCCATCCGGCAGAATACGCATTTTTTTGGCTTGCAAAGTCAGGAGTCTGCACAATTCCAGCCGGTCGTTCCAGCTGATATTGGTCACCGGCAGATTGGGCGGCAAAAATTTTCTTCCGGAGCCAGGTCGCAGCCGGTTGAAAAGTTCGCAAGTTGCTTCGCTTGAACTCATCCAGAACGAGTCAGTCGGTTCGCCGGGCAGTTTGCCTGCCGGAATATATATAAACTGCATATTCCCGGTCAGCGGGGAGTGCCAATTGCTGCCCAGGATCGGGCCATGCCAGAGATCTGACAACTTCTGCTGCATTTGTTCAATGCTGTTCTGCAGCTGAATACGGAGCGACTCCGGCAAATACTCAGCCAGCACTGTGGACTGAAAATTGCTGTAAGCTTCCAGCATTTTCTGCAGTTTGTTATGATTCAAGGGCAGGGGCTCCAGCGGATATTTTTCCTGCAGCAGTCGGAATTCTTCTCCGGCCCACACCCGCAAATGAGCATCGGCTATCCGGCAATATCGTTCGGTAGCTTCCCAGTCACCGTCCGCCCGGGTGTTGGACGCCAATTCTGCAATGCTCTGCAGCTGCCACGAACGGGCGGTGTTGCCGCTTCCGGCGGCTATTCGCTGCAGCTGCAACGAGCGGTCATTAAGCAAATCGATAGTGCGGAAGATAAAGTTTTTGCGCTGCTGCTGGATTTGCCGGAATTCCTGCCGCATGTGCAGCGCCAGAAAACTGCTCAAAAGCAGCGCCGCAAAAATCAGTATTACCGAAATTATACTCAAACGCCATGCTACCGGATGCTGTTTGCGGTAGGTGCGAACATGCTCCATGCTTTCATCCACAAAGGTGGTGGCATGTATTTCGTGCGGCAGCGCTTTCCGGAATGCTTCCGGCGTATAGAAGCGCTGCCGGGGATCCGGTGAACATGCCCGCAACAGTACATTTTTGAATTGCCGCCACGCCCGCAGCGGGACGGTCAATGGTACTTCCGGATAATTTTCCGGCAGTAAACCTGTCAATGCGCAATAGAGCACTTTGCCCAAAGCATAAAGGTCGCGGCCATACTCTACCGGATCGCCATCGCTGCTTTCCGGCGGCATAAAATCCACCGTGC
The DNA here is from genome assembly GCA_015061575.1 of Lentisphaerota bacterium. Lineage (GTDB taxonomy): Bacteria > Verrucomicrobiota > Lentisphaeria > Victivallales > Victivallaceae > SIG78. Next base: position 36,639 of record SUWF01000026.1, on the reverse strand, counting down.
CTACTACTTTGGAGCGCACCCCTGTGGCCGAAATCAATCCGATATCGCTGAGTTTGGCCTGACCGTTGATAAAAACAATATTGGCCGGCTTTATATCCCGGTGTGCCAAATCGTGTTCGGCCAGCTGTTCCAAGGCATCCAACAGGGTAAAGGCCAGTTCCAGCACCTTCTCCGGCTCCAGACGCCCGCCCAGCTCCAACCGGTGCGAGAGGGTGTCGGGTACATATTCTTCTTCGTCGGAATTGCCGTGCAGCATATTGTCGGCAGCTTCCATGGTGTAATAGAAAAAATTTTCGGTTTCGCCCACATGGAATATTTCGATCAGCGACTTATAGTCTTCGATGGATTGCCGGTAGTGCCGGAGGCCGATAAGTTCCATTCGCCACACTTCGCTGCCGCTGGATATGGGAATGATCTTCAAGGCAACTGTTTTGTGGGTGATATCTTCAGCAAGGTAAACTTCGCCATAGGCTCCACGGCCGCAAAAATGCACGATCGTATAGTTGGCAAAAACGTCGTCTACTTCAAAAAAATGTTTAGGTGCATTATTAGGCATCTTGCGGGCTATTCCCATTAAAAAAAAACTTTATCATATACAATGTACCCAAAAAAACGGACTTTTCAAGCCCGTAACCCATAAAAAATGAAAAAAAATCGTTTCTGCGGCATTTTGTTCTTGCTTGGGAGTTGAAAAATTACAATTTTATAGTATTTTATGTGGACAGGGCCCCGAGCTGAAGTAAGCAGGGCATTTTAAAGGATGATAGATGAGTATGCAAAAAGAAAAAAAACGTGCTGACCGCAACCGGACTTTAACTTTGTCGGATGCGGAACGCAAGCAGTTGGCGGGTTTGCTGCTGACTCCGGAAGCGGAACTTTCAGCTGAGCAGCTTGCTGACCGGATCATCTGCGGTGATTTTACAGCCATGCTTGATTTTCTGCCGGATAAGTTTGTGGATCTGCTCATCCTGGATCCGCCTTATAATCTGCAAAAAAATTTCAACGGGCTTTGTTTCAACTCTATGAGTCACCAGAGTTATTCAGACTATCTGGAGTCATGGTTCCCCAAGCTGCTGAGATTACTCAAACCGGGGGCATCGGTCTATTTGTGCGGCGATTGGCTCTGCTCGGCGGCGGGATTTATGGTGCTTGACAAATATCTGACCGTGCGCAACCGGATCGTCTGGCAGCGCGAAAAGGGCCGGGGGGCCAAAAGCAACTGGAAAAACTGCTGCGAAGATATCTGGTTTGCTACTGCAGGAAAAAATTACACCTTCAATGTTGATCAGGTAAAACAGAAGCGGCGGGTGCTGGCGCCTTACCGGAGCAGTAATGGTACTCCCCGGGATTGGGTCGATACAGATGAGGGCAAATTCCGCCTGACCTGTCCGTCCAACTTTTGGGATGATATATCAGTACCGTATTGGTCGATGCCCGAAAATACCGATCACCCCACCCAAAAGCCGGAAAAACTGATGGCCAAACTGATTCTGGCCAGCAGTAATCCCGGCGATATGGTGTTCGATCCATTTTCCGGCAGTGGTACTACAGCGGTAACTGCCAAAAAGCTGGGGAGGCGTTTTTTGGGGATCGAACTGAATAAAGAGTATTGTCTATGGGCGCTGGCCAGATTGAAAATGGCTGAAACCAATACCCGGATCCAGGGCTATGAAGACGGGGTTTTCTGGGAGCGCAACGCCCTTAAAAGCAAAAGTTCAACCCAAGCTCCATCACGGCGCAGCAGCCAGTGATTCGACCATGCCGGATGGGTATTGCAGCAGCTTAATGGCAAAGCCCCACTTTTTGAGCAATTCAAGACATTGAGCCAATTCCTGCCGGCTGATGATCGGTTTGCGGGATAATATCCACAAATGATCCATCGTCGAAGATGTAACGATCGCCAAGGTGTAATCGCTGTTCAGATAAATGATCTTGTACAAGCTGTAAAAAGGCGGAAAAAAGCTGACTTCCAACTCGCCCAAACCGGATATACCGGTGGTCTTGGCTATGCCGCTTACGGATACATTTATATGTTTTTTTATGCCTTGATTGATCACTTTTACTGTGCCGTCATCCTGCAATGAGTAGTCGGCCTGAGCATCGGCAACGTTACGTTCAAAGCGGTTGGGCAGCCGGGCGATTTCGTACCATTTGCCCATATAACGCTGCAAGTTGAAGTGTTCAACAGCAGGTATATTGTCTGTATCCGGCGAACTTGCCCCGCCGCAGCCGGCAAATAATCCGAACAGATTGACCAGCAATGCCAGTCGGAAAAGACGAAAATAGTTGTTTGACATGATAAAATACCTTTGGTTTGATGGATATTATGTGCCTGCCCCCAGACGGACTTCGCCGGGGAGCGTGGCGTCGGATACCTTTGCAGACCGACTTTATTGCCGGAAAGTTCATCAAACAAGCTTGATATTTTAAATAGAAAGTCTATATTAGATAGACCAAACAAGTTGTCTTTACTGGAGGATAGTTTTATGACAAATGATATTTTTTATGTTTGTGCCATGACGCCGGATGATTGCAGCGGCGGCATTATGAGTTGTTTTCTGGATGAACGCAAGCATTTGCAAGTAAAGAGTCATACGCCATTTTGCGGATGCAGTTATCTGGGGTATTCCATCGATCGCAAAGTGCTTTATGCTACTTGCATCATTGATGGGGAAGGCGGCGCTGCTGCATTCAAAATATTGCCGGATGGCGGCCTTGAACTGCTTAATAAGCTGCCGGGCAACGGGCGCAGCAGCTGTTATATAACTGCTGCTCCCGGCGGAAAATATCTTTATACAGCCAATTATTCTTCTGCCAGCATCAGTGAATTCAGACTCAATGAAGACGGTTCATTATCTGAATTGGTTCGGACTATCCATTTCGATGGACGGGGAGTGCATGAGCGGCAGGATTCCGCTCATCCGCACTTTGTAAAATTTACGCCCGATGGCCGCCGGTTGATGGTGGTCGATTTAGGCTTGGACGCCGTTAAGCAGTTTGAGTTTGATCCCGAGTGCGGTTTGATCGATGTGGAGTCGCCGCACTGTTTTACGATAACGCCGCCCGGTTCGGGCCCCCGGCATTTGATCTTTAACCGGCAATGCGATAAAGCTTACGTCATCAACGAAGTCGGCAACACGGTATCGGTGCTGGATTATGATGGCAAAAACTTTACCTTCCGCCAGCAGCTTTCCACGCTGCCTGCTGATTTTGATGGTTACAGCAAAGCTGCAGCGATCCGTTTTTCGGCGGACGAAAGATTTTTGCTGGCCTCCAACCGGGGTTTTGATTCCATAGCCGTTTACCGGGTGCTGGATGATGGAGCATTGATGTTGCAGGATATTGTGCCCAGCAACGGCGTCAGCCCGCGGGATATAAACTTTTTGCCGGATAATCGCCACTTGGCAGCTGCCAATGAATTTTCGGATAATCTGGTGCTTTTTGACTTTGATCCGGAATCCGGAAAATTAACCTGCTGCAATAATGAGCTGAAAATGCCCCGGCCGCTGGCCGTTTATTGGTGAAGTACAGCTTTGATCATTTCTTCAGTTACGGGCCCCGGCCGGAGGATACGGCAGGGGCTCTCGCATACGGTAACAACGGTTGATGCCATAGCATCGCAAGCAAGTTTTCCGCCGTCAATTACCAGATCAGGCTGACCGTTAAGCTGCTCTAGGGCTTCGGAGGCAGTCAGCGCATTAGGTGCTCCGGAAGCGTTGGCACTGGTCGATGCCAGCGGAAAATTGCAGCGTTTGAGCAGTTCAAGCACCAGTTCGTGATTGGGTATGCGCACGCCCACGGTCGGATATTTACCCTCAGCCGGAGCAATCACGGTGATCGGGCCGGGGGCAAATTTTTCCAGCAATATCCGGGCGGCAGAATTGAGTTTTACACCGCAGCTTTCGGCCATATCCGCAGAATGTGCAAACATGGCCAGTGGCTTATTTTCGCTGCGGCCTTTGAGCTGATAAATTCTTTCCCGGGCGGCCTGATCGTGCCAGTTGCAGACCAATCCGTAGACGGTTTCGGTCGGTATCAGCAGCACGGCGCCCGGTTTTTTTAATACCTGTAAAGCCGCTTCAAGCTTTTTTTTCATGCTTGAAACCTGAAATCTTACCCGATTTCAACCGGCGGATTGGCCGGATTGTTGCGGCGTTTTTTCCAGTGCTTTTTGCGGGGACGGTCTTCGGTATCCACCGCATGATAGTGCTTGGAAATGCGTTCGCCGAAAAAGGACGTAAAGAACGCTATCAAACCCGCCGCAAAGCCGAATACCGCTCCGTTGGTCAGCTGAAATTCAAAGCTGTCAGAAGAGAGTTTTTCGGTAAAGGTTCCGGCAATGCCCATGCCGGTGATGAATATGTATGCCACCCAGACCGTAGTAGCTACGATCATGGTACACCAGATGGTGTTGCGGGAGGCTTTGGGACAGTAGATCGCTGCCAGTACCGGAATCAGCACTACCACCAGCTGAGAAGCCCAGCAGCTGGTCATCAATGCGTAAATACTTTCCACCTTCATTGCCAGATAGGTGGCAATGACCAGCAGCATTACCGTGGCAATACGGGTTGCCAGCAAGGTTTGCTTATCTGACGCTTTAGGAAAGAGCGGCAGCAGCACATTATTGACCAGCAAACTGCTGGCGGCCAGCAGACTGCTGTCGGCCGAACTCATGATCGCCGAAATCAACGCACTCAAAAAGAGCGTCAGCACAATCGGGCTGACCGAGCCCAATACACCGATCGCCACCCGGGGCAGAACCTGATTTTCCAGATTATCGCCCATGACTTCAGTGGAAATCCCCCACTTGGGCAAAAGGATCTTGGCCGCAAAACCGATGGTGATCGGCACCATGGCAATAGCAAAGTACAAAAAGCCAGACATGACCGAACTGGAAATCGCCACCCGGTCATCTTTGCTGGCCAGCGAGCGCTGGATGAGGTCTTGACCGACCATGCAGCCCAGCCCCATGATGATCCAGCTGCCGATGTAGTTGACCGTGTGCAACGCGCTGCCGGCAGATTCTTTGGGCGGTGCCAGCGATATATCAAACCCCGGGTGATTCATGATTGTTTCCATACCGCCAGCCAAATGGACGGCCCCGGGAACAATAATAAACAAGCCCAGCACAATCAGTATCACCTGCACCACGTCTGTTATAGTCACGGCCCACATGCCGCCGGTGACGGTATAAAACAGCACCACAGCTGCTCCCAGGCACCGGGCGTAAAAGAGGTCAATGCCGGTAAGCAAATTAAGCAGCGTACCAAGGCCCAAAACCTGTGCCCCCAGCCAGCCGACATAAACCGGGATCATCCAGAGTGTGGCATAGATCCCGGCGCCCCGGCCGTAACGTTTCTGGATAATATCGGTCACGGTCATACAGTTGAGCTTGCGCAACACCCCGACAATGAATACCCCGGCCAAAATCAAACTTATGGATGCGCCGAACGGGTCAGCGATCACATCACGCAGACTGCCGCTGTAAACCGTAGCGGCCACGCCCATACTGGAGCCGGCACCGAACCACGTTGCCAGCAATGTAGCAGTAGCCATCCACAAAGGCAATCGTCGTCCGGCCACCAGAAAATCCCCCAGATTTTTTACTTTCCGACCGGAAAAATACCCGATGGCCAGCATGGCTATGATGTATATGCCAATACCGATCCAGAGAAATTTTTGGATGTGGGGATCCAATGTGAACATGCTTTCGCCCTCGGCATTGAGTTTGGGGGCGGCTGCAACGAGCAGACTGCTGGTGAAACTTATCATTGTCGAATTGATTTCCTCAAATTTTTTTCAATTGTTTTCTGTTTATTGCTGTTTGAGGTGATTTTCAAAATCATCAAGAGCTGCCATCAAGTCCGACTTTTGCCCGGTAGAACCTGTTTGGCGGCAGCAGGGACTTTCTGACTGCACATTTCAACAGGGTGTTACCTGGCTGCGATTGGGCCTGTTGATCCACTCCTGATTGAGTTTTGGCAATCACATTCCACGATAAAAAATAATTTTATGAACATTAAAAATAACTTTCATTTCCGGATTTGCAATTTTGAAAACGGTTCAACAGCCATTTTTTTTCGATTTTTTTTATCGAAAAGCGAACAAATAAAAAAAAATGCAAAAAAGTGCCGGGTTGGACTTTAAAAAATTTGCAATTTCCATTCAATGGGTTATTTTATAAATTTTTGATTTGGAAGTGTACAAAAAGGTGCTTCCCGGTGCAGATGTCCCGCCAGGGATGCCGCATCCGAAGTTGTACCGAATGTGCATTATGCACTAATTTTACGAAAGGAAAGAAAATGTCGAAAGCCTACAACGTCGCCGTTGCCGGTGCCACCGGTGCGGTTGGGATCGAAATGATCAAAACTCTGGAAAAGCGCAATTTTCCGGTGAAAAACCTCAAACTGCTGGCCTCTGCCCGTTCGGCCGGAAAAAAGCTGACGTTCAAAGGCACTGAAATTACTATCGAAGAAATGACCGAAGCCTCGTTCAAAGGTGTCGATATTGCTCTTTTCAGTGCGGGCGGCGATATTTCCAAGCAGTACCGCAAGGCCGTGGTCGATGCCGGCTGCGTGATGGTCGATAACTCCAGTGCTTTCCGTATGGATGACGATGTGCCGCTGATCGTGCCGGAAGTCAACCCCGAAGATGTCAAATGGCACAATGGCGTGATTGCCAACCCCAACTGCACCACCGCCATCATGCTGGTGGCTGTTGCTCCGCTGCATCGGGCCAAGAAGCTCAAACGTCTGGTGGCCGCCACCTATCAGGCCACCAGCGGCGCTGGTGCCAAAGGTATGGAAGAGCTCATTGTCCAGACCCGTCAACTGCTGAACGGCGAAGCTATCGAACCCAAAGCTTTTGCTCACCGGATCGGTTTCAACTTGATTCCGCATATCGATGTGTTCAACGATAACGGTTATACCAAAGAAGAACTCAAAATGCTCAACGAAAGCCGCAAGATGCTGCATCTGCCTGAGCTGAAACTCTCCTGTACCTGCGTGCGTATTCCGGTGCTGCGGGCGCACAGTGAATCGCTGAACATGGAATTTGAAGAAGACATCACGCCGGATGAAGTCCGGGCGATTTTGAGCAAGGCTCCGGGTGTGCAGGTTGTGGATGATCCCATGAACAAGGTCTATCCCATGCCGATCGATGCTACCGAAAAGTACGATGTACTGGTTGGCCGTATCCGTCAGGATATTTCCCGTGCCGATAGCAAAGGTATTGAAATGTTCGTCACCGGCGACCAGCTGCTCAAAGGTGCTGCGCTCAATGCTGTACAGATCGCTGAATTGCTGTAAGCTGACAAGTTGATGATTCAGTCGGGCAATACTGCTTAAAACAGGCGGTATTGCCCGGTTTTGTTTGGGTTGATTAGCCGATAAACTTTTTCTTAAAATATAAAAAAAGGATCTTGATTATGGATCGTACTCCGGATTTTATACAGAAGCTGGGTTCCATTGATTGCGACATCGTGGAAGCCAATCCCGTGGTTTGGCAGGGCGAATTGCTGATTTTTGAATATATCAGAGGTTTGCAGAAAGGTCGTCAGCGCTGCTATTTCAATAACAGTGAAGTATCTTACTTCCGGTTCCGCCGGGTCAGCGATAACACGTTCAGTCTGCCTTTCGGTTTTGGTCTGCACATGGGCAACGCTTATGTCGCCGGCGACCGGATGGTGGTTACAGCAGTGGAAGATTGGGGCAAGAGCCGCTTTTATCAGTTGGAAAGCAAAGATCTGGTGCGCTGGACAACGCCCCGAATGATCCTGGATGATCCCCGGCAGGCTGGATTCAATACTTCGGTCTGCAAAGCTGGCGACAAGTATGTGATGGTATACGAATTGAGTCAGCCGGTCGAAAAGGTCGGCAAACACCCCTTTACCATGTTTTTTGCGGAATCGCATGATTTGGTGACCTTCCGGGTCATTGATGGAGCTGTGTTCGGTTTGGATCATTACACCGGCGGCCCGATGGTGCGGTTCTTTGATGGATATTATTATATATTCTATTTGAACGGCAGCTACGAAGAAGGTTTTGAAACTTTTGTGGCCCGTTCTGCGGATTTGAAAAACTGGGAATACAGCAAGAAAAATCCGGTTTTGGGATATGGCGAAAAAGATTATCAGCTGCATGAAGTTTTTCCGGCCAGCGAAGTCGATCGGGTAAAAGCTGCCAACAATATCAATGCTTCCGACTTGGATATGTGCGAATACAACGGCAATCTGGAGCTGGTTTACAGCTGGGGTAATCAAAAGGGTGTGGAATTTCTGGCCCGGGCGGTGGTGCCGGGCATGACCGAAGCAGAGTTCTGCAAAAGTTTCTTTTAATTACAGTAAAAAACGGACGGTGAAAACCGTCCGTTTTTTGGGTCATTCAGTATAACCGGCATTTGATTTTTTGCCGGTTGTTTTTTTGTTTATTTGATAATCAAATATGCCGTGTAAGCTACATATATAGCCAACAAAACAATACCTTCCCGGCGGCTGATCTTCATGCCGGTTTTCATCATCGGATAGAGCAGGATGCTTACGAACACCATCAAGCCCATATCCACATAGCTGATGTCCTGTGTTTTGATCGGGCTGATCAACGGAGCGACTCCGAGGATGGCCAGCACGTTAAAAATATTGGAGCCAACCACATTGCCAATGGCAATATCCTGTTCTTTGCGAATGGCAGCTACTACCGATGTCGCCAGTTCCGGCAAGCTTGTTCCCACGGCGACCACGGTAAGCCCGATAACTGCATCCGATACTCCGCAGAGCTGCGCCAGCGCAATCGCTGCATTGACAAAGAGCTTGGATCCGCCGATCAGGGCAGCCAGTCCGCCGGCAACCAGCACGAGCGAAACTATAATCCCATACTTGGGCGGGGGCGGAACTTCTTCACTGGCCGCCGTTTGCCGCCGGGATGAATAGATGCTCCAAAGCGTGTAACTGATACATCCGGCCAGCAATACAGCGCCTTGCCAGCGATTGACACCGCCGCTGAGTGCATAGCAGCCGGTCAAAGCCAATGCCGTAATAATCATCAGATAAATATCAAATTTAAGCAGATTTTTATTGACTTGCAGAGGCGTGATGATAGCGCATACCCCCAGGATCAGTGCAATATTGCAGATATTGGAACCCACAATATTGCCGATGCTTACGTCGCCAAAACCTTTCAGCGCTGCATCTGCGCTGACTACCAGTTCCGGCGCACTGGTGCCATAAGCAACCAGAGTAAGGCCGATAACCAGCGGAGATATTTTCATTTTTAAAGCGATACTGGAACCGCCTTTGACCAAAAATTCTGCACCGTAATAAAGCAGTATCAAACCAATGAGTCCACCCATGAAAATCATTGTATATATCTCTTATTTTTTTTCTGTTTGTCCGGTCTGGAAATTTTCGTAAAACATTTCTGCACGTTCATTAAGGTTGAACAAGTGCCGGGAGATTTTCCGGATCTCTGCCAGCAGTTCCAGATAGAGGATGCCGACTTGCGGGCGACATGCGCCCCGATTGATGCGGGCTACATGTTCGGTTTCAAAATCATTGAGCATACTGTATATTTCGTCGTGCAGCTTCAAAGATTTTTGCAGCAGTTCCGGCGTGCAGCGGGTCAGCAACTCGGACGAAAGATGGGCTACTTCGGCGAGCTTATCGTGCAGCATATCGAATTCTTTTTCGGCCTGAATACTGAATCTGAGATCATCTTTGTGCAGTTGGTCAATAATATCATTGATGATTTCGGTATGGTCGCCGATTCGTTCCACGTCGTTGACGCAGTGCAGCAAAAGCGGGATCTGGGCCGCTTCCTGCCGGGTGAGTTTTTTGCTCATCAACTGCGAAAGATATTCGGTGATCTTCTGCTGCCGTTCGTCAATATCAGCTTCCCGTTTTTCCAGCTGTTTGGCCAGCGCCTGATTTTTTTCGTCATTGCGATTGTAGATATTCAAAGCGCAGTCGATCATCTTCCACGCTTTCTGCAGCATCCGGCGCAGTGCATAAGTCGTCTGAGTCAACGCAATGGGCGGACTGTCCAGCAAGTGCGGTTCCAGATATTGATAACGGATTTTGCCGGAGGATACCGGAATGAATTTTTCGCAGATAGCCGCCAGCAGAGGTATGAACGGCAGCAGGACCAACGTGGTGAATACATTGAATACCGTGTGAGCGTTGGCGATTTGACGCGGCAGATCGCTGTTGAAAGAGAGTTTTTTGATCAAAGCAAAGAACGCCGGCTCATTTCCCCACGGAATAAGAAACGACACAGAAATAATAACTACGCCAAGTAAATTGAACAGCGTATGGGCCAACGCCGCCTGCTTGGCTACCCGGTTGGCGGTGATCGCCGCCAGCTGAGCGGTGATAGTCGTACCGATATTGGAGCCGAGGATCAGGGCTACTGCGGTGTAAATATCCAGCAAACCGCTGGCTCCCAGCGCAATAACGATCCCGGAACAGGCGGAACTGCTCTGAACGATCATGGTGGCAAGTACCCCGATAAAAATCGTCCCCAGCAAGGCCCCGAGCGGGATCATGCCATCTACCGGAGCGCACTGAAAAGTCAGAAAAGCTGACTTGAAAGATTCCAGTTTGGCCAGCAGTTTGAGTTCTCCGCTCATGATTTCCATGCCCAGAAAGAGGAATCCCAGCCCCATGATGGTTTCGCTCCAATTGGCGATCTTCTGCTGTTTGACAAAACTCAAGAGCAGCCCGAGAATGATGGAGGGCATGATGATCCACGATATATCGAACGCCACCAGCTGAGCTGTGATGGTCGTACCGATATTGGCACCAAAGATCAGACCCATGGCCTGCACCAGCGAAAGCAGCCCGGCGTTGACAAAGCCGATGACCATGACCGTACTGGCACTGGAAGATTGAATAACGCAGGTGACAGCGGCCCCGGAGGCCACCGCAACCAGCGGATTGGCTGAAAACATCCGCAAAATTGAACGCATTCTTTCGCCGGCCACCTGATGCAGACCGTCGCTCATCAATTTCATGCCGAATATAAAGATAGCTAATCCGCCAAAAACTTGAACAAATGTTGTGATCATAATAAATAAAACTTGGGTTAAAAAATATTATTGATATAGGGGGAGAAAATGGTCAGGCGCAAGGCCCGGCCCGGACGTGATAATGCGTTTTATAAAATATCGTTGAAATCTTTTGCCGTACCGGAACAGTTCCGGGGGGAGCTGCTGCCAGCAGTTCCGGCCATTGGGGATTGAGCAAGGCTAATGAGGAACTGTGATGGTTTACAACAGACTTTTTACTTGATGTTTGCTGCGTAAAATTGCATGGCCGCAGAGCATCGGAATATTTTTTTATATCTTGTGCATCGATTTGCTGTACCAGTGCCTGGCCGGGTGGTTCCGGAAGCGGCGGCATTGGTTCCTGCATCGGTGCCTGCCGGGAAAACAGCAGCACAAAGAAGATGAACAACGCACTGCCCAACTGGGTCAGCAGCGGTGCCGCCTGAGCTGCCACCAAAAAGAAAAGTAAAAAAAGTGCGCTGCCGGTCTTGACTGCAAGGCGGCAGTATTTATTTGTACAAAGTGTACAACGTTCAAAAGATGTCTTTGAATTTTTCAAAAAAAATCCTTATCCGGCACTCTATCGTATTAAAAAGAAAAAATCCGGGAGCATAATATACACCACCTGAGATAAAAAATCAACCCCCTTTTTCTGCTTTACGGGGGCTTAATGGCATTATTTGCGTTTTTTGACTTTGTAGCGGGGCAGATCGGGCATTTCGCCGGTCAGGTTTATTGCCCAATCCCGCAGCTTTTTGCGTGGAGGTTCCTGGTTACGCTCCTGCCGGGCACGTCCCCGGGACGGTTTTTCGGCAACTGAAGTTGCCGGGGCTGGCTTATGAGTCGGCTTGCTGTTTTTTTCTCCGGCGGCTTTTTCGTTTCGGGGCGGATCGTGCCGGCGGCGGCGTCCGGATTCCCGGTCGTGGCTGTTATTGTCATGCCGCCGGTTCCGGCTGTGCGGATTGCGGTCACGGGAGGCTTTGCCCAGCGACGGGTAATTTTCCGGCAGTAACTCTTTGTGAAAGTGCATTTCCAGCAGCGCCGCCAACACTGATTCCGGATCAAATTCGCTGCTCAGATCATAGGCCAGCTGTTGATAGACCGGGTGTACGGTGCTCAAAAAATCCTGCAGTTTATCTTTGAAACGGGATTTTTTAGCTGCAATGATCGCCTTGGCATCGGGCAGGGGGCGCAGTGTCAAGGCGCCTTTGGTAGCTTTTTTGATCATCGCAAATTTACTGCCTTCGGAGGGCGAGAATATGGAAATGGCCACGCCTTTTTTGCCCGCCCGTCCGGTGCGCCCGATGCGGTGTATGTAAATATCGCTGTTCATGGGCAAGGCGTAGTTGATCACATGGGTCAAATCATTTACATCAATGCCCCGGGCGGCTACGTCGGTGGCTACAAGCATATCAAAGCGGCGGCTTTTGAATTGTTCGATCACCCGGGTGCGCTGATTCTGGGTCAGTTCACCATGGAGAGCCTCGGCCGAAAATTTGTTTTTCTGCAGATTCATCGTCAATTCGTCCACATCCGAACGGGTACGGCAGAAAATCATTGCATAGATTCTTCCCTCGGCATTGAGGATGCGTTTGAGCGCATGGAATTTATCTTCCCGGCGCACTTCGCAGGCCCATTGTTCGGTCAGCGGCTGTTCAGTTTCGGCGGCTGAAACCGGCGCTTTGATATATTCAGCTTCGTGCATAAAAGTTTCGGCGATCTTCCGGGCTTCCGGCGGAACCGTGGCCGAAAACATCAACATGCGCTTTTCTTCCGGAGTTGCCGACAGAATACTTTCAATATCTTCCACAAAACCCATATCCAGCATTTCGTCGGCTTCGTCAAGAATGGCAAATTCGATCTGCTGGAGTTTCAAGGCACTGCGTTCCATAAGGTCAATGACCCGGCCGGGGGTGCCTACGATTATATCGGCTCCGCCTTTGAGGGATTTCAGTTGTATTTCGATGGGTTGTCCGCCGTAAACAGTTACCGTTTTGAGGTCGCGTTCGCCGATAAACTGTTCGACTTCTCCGGCGATCTGCATGGCCAGCTCCCGGGTGGGGGCCAGCACCAGTGCCCGGGGCAGTTTTTGTTTGCCGGCAACCAGAAGCTGTTCAATGACCGGCAAGGCGTAGGCGGCGGTTTTTCCGGTTCCAGTGCGGGCCTGAGCGATCAAATCACGGGTATTTTCAAGCAGTTTGGGGATGACCAATGCCTGAATGGGCGTGGGGGTGGCAAAGCCGCGGCTGGCGAGTATTTCCAGTGTGCCGGGAGTAAGATTCAATTCATCAAAGGTTTGTGCAATATTTTCAGTCATCATTATTTTCCACATTAATGGTTGCCGGTAAATTTATATCTTACTAATATAGCACAAAACCGGGATATTTCAACTTGAATATCACCGGTTGCAAGGTTGGAAATGGTCAAAAATACTCTCAGTTGGAACGAGAGGAGCTTTTTATAACGTTGGCCCGCAGGATGGCACCGGGGTGCTGGAATGCGGTCTGACGGCCATTGCTGCGGATATGTTCGCTGCTTTCAGCAGTCAGCTGCAAAGCTGTGGTGTGGAGGTCGCTGTAATGCGGCCGGGCGGTATCTGCCCCCATCAGGAACAGTGCCACGATGGCCAGCAGTGCAAAAAATATCACAGTTACAGAAGATTTTTTCAAATTCCGTTTCATAATTTCTGACCTCCATGCTTGGGATTTATCTATTGAGATGATTCTTCTGATCAACTCTATTCTATTTTCAAATCATTGGCCAGCTCCAGCTCGCCCCGACTCATTTCGTGTTCACGAATCAGCTGTTGTTCACGCTGCCAGCGGCTCAGGTTCCAAACTTCCACACCGATCTCCACTCCAATGATGATCGCTTCCGATCCGGCTTGCAGCCCGGTCGGAGCCCGGAATTCCAGCGGCAGAGTCAACCGGCCCTGCTGGGTGATTGCCGCCGAGGCGCTCCACGCTCCAAACTGACGCATACTGCGCCGCCGCAGCATACTTGAACCGATCTGCTGGATATCCGCTGTTTCCTGCCGGCGTATTTCGTCAAAGACCTTCTCCGGATATATGGCTAAAGCGCCTTCCGGTAAACAGTAAAAAACTATATCTCCGGAGCCGCCGGCCAGAAAATCCCCGATCACATGCGGCGGCAGCTTAAAACGGCCATTGGCATCGATCAGTATGCGATCCTGTCCGCAAAATGCTCGCATAAAATCCAACTGAGTTGATGTTTTTGTATTCCAATTTGTTCCAATATAATCCATTTTATTCCAAAATGCAAACAAAATAGTCCAATTTTATCCAAAAAAATTAAAAAATCTTTTATCGGCTCCATACTCTGTTGTATCCGGTTGGATTTTCAAGGAAAAAACGGATCGGACAATGAACACATCCTGCATCCGGCGGAGAAGCTGTAAAAGCGTATTTTTTTTACTTTCTGACCGGCTGCGGCAGGAAGCCGGGGCGGCGGATTGGAGCCGGGAATAGAAAAAAAGCAAAAAAAATGCAAAAAAAACGCTTTTAAATGTTGTTTTTATTGTCAAAGAGATATACATTATGGTGAATGTATATTGTTATTATGAAACTATAGAATACGGAGATTGGTTTCGGCTATGTTTAATTCACATCTGTCCAAGTTTTTTCAGGCTGATATCGGCATTGACTTGGGGACGGCCAACTGTCTGGTTTTTGTTCGCAATCACGGCATCGTCCTCAATGAACCGTCGGTGGTAGCTATCAACGCCCACACCAAAGAGGTGTTGGAAGTAGGGACCAACGCCAAAATGATGATCGGCCGCACTCCGGGAAATATCCGGGCGGTACGTCCCATGCGGGACGGTGTTATTGCCAACTTTGAAATTACCGAAGAAATGCTGCGTCACTTTATCAATAAAGCCCGGCAGGCAGTGCCGTGGCGGCAGCGGTTGCTCAATCCCCGGGTGATGATCGCTGTGCCTTCCGGTATTACCGAAGTGGAAAACCGGGCCGTCAAAGACAGTGCCAAGCGGGCAGGGGCCGGGATGGTCTACATTGTGGAAGAACCGATGGCTGCCGCAGTCGGAGTCGGTCTGCCGGTCGATGATGCTTACGGGAACATGATCGTTGATATCGGCGGCGGTACTACTGAAGTAGCTATTATATCGCTGGATGGTATTGTATCGGCCCGCAGCGTGCGGGTGGGCGGCGATGAATTTGACAACCATATCATTGCCCACATGAAAAAGGTCTATAATCTGGCTATCGGGGAACGTGCCGCTGAACGGATCAAAATTGAAATCGGCAGTGCGTTTCAGGTTCATGATGAGCTGGAAATGGATATCAAGGGCCGTGACCTCTTTTCGGGACTGCCCAAAACGGTACGAATCTCTGCTTATGAGATACGCAACGCTTTGCAGGAACCTATTGCTTCGATCGTGGAAGCGGTGCTTGGTACGCTGGATGGCGCCCCGCCGGAAGTATCTGCTGACTTGATCGACCGGGGAATCATGCTCGCCGGCGGCGGAGCGCTGATCGCCGGGATGGACAGATTGCTGATGCAGGAAACCGGTCTGCCGGTTTCGGTGGCGGATGATCCGCTGCTGGCAGTGGCCAAAGGTACCGGCGTCATGCTGCACGAGCTGGATAAGCTGGCCGGACACGAGTAAAAATATAAAAACAGTTTTCACCAAGCCAGTTGATCTATGCAACTGGCTTTTTTTAAGGTTATCAACACAGGAGAAAGCAATTTATGAATAAAAATTGGAAAGCTGCCACTCTGGCTGTTCAGGGTGGTTATGAACCTGCTGACGGCGCCCCCCGGGTCGCTCCGATCGTGCAGAGTACGACTTACCGGTACGATACCACTCAGAGCGTGGCGGATCTTTTTGACCTCAAGCGGGATGGTTTTTTCTACAGCCGCCTGGCCAACCCCACGGTAGATGTTATGGAAAAGAAAATCGCTGCCCTGGAAGGCGGCGTGGCGGCTGTGGCGCTGAGTTCCGGTCAGACGGCCAATACGCTGGCAATCATGAATATTGCCAAAGCCGGTGATCATGTGGTGGCTTCGGCTGCGCTTTACGGAGGAACGGTCAATCTTTTTACCGTCACGCTGCCCAAGATGGGGATCAAAGTCACTTTGATCGATTCCGAAGCTTCCGAAGCTGAAATCGCAGCGGCGATCCGCCCCAACACCCGGGCGATTTTTGCCGAAACGATCGCCAATCCGGCATTAACGGTGCTGGATTTTGAAAAATTTTCCAGCGTGGCCAAACGTTTTGATCTGCCGTTTATTGTGGATAACACCTTCCCGACGCCGGTGTTGTGTAATCCTTTTGAACATGGCGCCAACATTGTTACGCACTCGACGACCAAGTATCTGGATGGCCATGCCACCAGCGTTGGCGGCGTAGTGGTCGAAGGCGGTAATTACAACTGGGCCAATGGCAAGTTCCCGGAATTAAGTGAGCCGGATCCGAGTTATCATGGATTGGTTTATACCGACAGTTTCCCGGCAGCGCCCTATTCAGTAAAATTGCGGGTGCAGCTGGTGCGGGATTTGGGCTGCATCCAAGCTCCGATGAATGCGTGGCTGACAAATTTGGGTATGGAAACGCTGGCGCTGCGTATGAAACAGCACAGCGCCAATGCTTTAGCCATGGCTGAATATTTGCAGAACCACCCCAAAGTCGAATGGGTCAGTTATCCCATGCTGCCGGGAGATTCCCAGTATGACCGGGCTAAAAAATATCTGCGCGGCGGTTCCGGCGTGTTGAGCTTTGGCGTCAAGGGCGGCAAAGCGGCGGCAGCCAAACTGCTGGATTCGCTGAAATTGGCAGCGTTGGTCGTGCATGTGGCGGATGTGCGCACTTGCGTACTGCATCCGGCCAGCATGACGCACCGGCAGCTGACGGATGAACAGCTGGCGGCAGCGGGAGTCAAGCCGGAGTTGGTGCGGCTTTCAGTGGGTATCGAAGATATCGAAGACATAAAAGCTGATTTTGAACAGGCTTTGGCGCAGCTGTAAGCAGCTGGTTATAAACATAAAAAAGCGTCTGCAAAAGGTATATCGTTTGCAGACGCTTTTATTGTATGCAGTGCCGGGATTTATTATGGAGCGGAGCGCTCAAAGGTGTTTTTGCACAGCACTCCCAGGAGGAGCAGCAGCAGCGATATCCCTGCCAGCATGGGCGCAAATTCCTGATACTCAATATAGCGTGGTTGTTCAAAGTTGGTTTTTTCCATGGCGTTGATTTCGTTCATAACTTGCTTCATGCCCTCGGCATCGGCGGCCCGGAAATATTTGCCGCCGGTCAGACTGGCGATATCCTGCAAAAGTTTTTCGTCAAATTCACCGGGGTAACGCACATAACGTTTACCAAAAAATCCCTCCTGCAGAAACACTGCATTATTGTTGCCGATCCCTACAGTATAGATAACAATGTTTTTTTCTTTGGCCAATTCAGCGGTCTGCAACGGCGTAAGCCGGTGGGCAACGTTGTTTTTGCCATCGGTAAACAGCACCATTACCCGGCGGGGCGCAGTGGATTTATCCAGTCGCCGTACCGCGGAAGCCAGCGGACTGGCTATGCCGGTGGCATCGCCGATAATGCCCGGTTCAAGCATGTTCAACGAGGCGGTCAGCCAATCGTGATCCAGGGTTGGCGGGGCCAGATTGTAGCCGTATTCTGCAAAGCCGATCAATCCGATACGGTCATTGGGGCGGGATTGGATAAATTTACTCAATTCGTTTTTGGCAGTGGTAAGCCGGTTGGGCAAAGAGTTGCTGTTCAGGGCACGTTCCAGAGCTTTTTCGCTGGTGATGTTATCCGGTATATCGATCGCTCCCATACTGCCGGAGAGGTCAAGCACCATGATCATATCAATACCCTGATTGCGGATGACTAATTTTTCATTGCCGAGCCGGGGGCGGGCCAGCGCAATGACCAGCAGCAGGAGGGCCAAACTCAAAAGCGCTCCGCTGACCGGAGCGCATACCATGCGGAATTTTTTATTGGAAAATCCGCTCAGCTGCGGCAATTCCGGTACGATGATTCCGGGCTGCGGTTTGAAGAAAAAACAGTAAATGATCAGTGCTGCTGCCGGAATCAGGGCCAACAGCACCCATGGATAAGCTAAAAAGTTCATACATCCTCCTGACGATTGCCGGTTTGCTCAGAAATATCTGCGGTGTTCTGTTCTGTATCGGCGGCGGTTTCGCGCACCAGCTCTTCTGCCCGATCGACGGCCAGCGAAAAATCATTCTGATCGGGCCGGATATTGGCAAATTTCACCAGATCTGCCGAAGTAAGGAACTCTTCCAGATAACGCATCTGCTGAGTTGTCAGCGGGGTCTTTTTATGCCGGAGTGAGGCAAAAAATTCTGCTGTTGTCTGCTGGTTGACCGGCCATTGAAAGCGCCGGCTCAAGTAATCACGCACTACATCAGTAAGTTTGGCCACACACCAGCTCAATGGCTGTTTGCCGCTGTTGGCAGTATGGCGCAATTCGCTCAAATGCTGCCGGGCAATCTCCCACGGCGGCAGTTCGATTTGAACGTTTTTGCGGCGGTTTTTGAGCAGTATAAAAGCGATTGATCCAACAATAATAAGTACGGCAGCAACAGCGATCACCCAATAATGATAAGTTGGTTTTTGCTGACTGGAAAGTTGATCTGCCAGCGGCAGCTGATTGCGGTCTTGAATATTCAATGCCGTTACCTCAAGCTCCGGCAGCGGCACATTGATCGTCAGCTTGTGCGGGCCATTGCGGAAAAATGCTCTTTCCACGGTGACGCTCAATTCGCCGGATTTCAATGTGCCGGTACGATAACTTTTCAGCGGGATCGTCAGCTGTATTTTTTTGCCTTGCCAAGTGATTTTTTGAGTGTGCACAGCTATATTCCCGCAAAGCGTGGTACCGGCAGTAGGGCTTAAATCGCTCTGGACGATGTTTTGCCCCCACGGCAGCAAACCTGCGACATTCAGCAGTACAGTCGACCCCAAAGAGCTGGTATGGTTATGATTATCAACGACTTGTAAGGACACTTGGCCGTAGCGGGCTGCTTTTACATACAGCATAAGTCCGGCGATCAGCGCAGCGGCAAAGATTATTGCCAGTGTTGAAAAAATTATAAGTGTCAGGTGCTTGCGTTTCATGATTTCCTCGTGTTCAACGGTTGATCCTGCTGCTGCGGCGGCAACTGCGCTGTCTGAAAAACTTCATCAGAGTGCCGGGTATATCCGCCTGACATGGCATGGCGAGCAGTTCAGCTCCGCAGCGTCTGCACAGCTCCTGCTGCCGGGCGAGCTGCTGCTGAACGACTGCAGAAAATTCCCGCCTTTCGTGGTTGGTCAGGCGGATAAAGCGGCCGTTTTCGGCATCATAAAGCTGTTTTACTCCGCTTGGGAGCATGGCTGCAGCATCTTCAAAAAGGTGCAAAACAATTACATCATGCCGCCGGGATGCCAGTTTTAACGCCGTAGCCAATTCTGCGGAGTGATCAAGCAAATCGCTGATAACAAAAATCACACTGCGCTTGACCAGAACCCGGCAGGCGTTGCGCAGAGCTTGCGCAATATTGGTGTGGGGCTGCAGTGGCGCTTCGGACGCTGATACCAGCTCCCGGATCAGGCGTAAGTTGTTGTGCCGTCCGCCCCGGGGCGGTAAAAATTTGTCGACCTGGCCGCTGAAAAGCGACAACCCGACCCGGTCATGATTGCCGATGGCACTCAAGCCCAGCAATGCGGCAACTTCCACGGCCCGCTCCGAGATTTTGCTGCCGGGGGCGCCAAAATGCATGGAACTGGATACATCGACCATCAACAGCACCGACAACTCACGTTCTTCGATATACTTTTTTACATAAGGCGCATTAAGTCTTGCGCTTACGTTCCAATCAATATCCCGCACATCGTCTTCCAAAGTGTATTCCCGCACTTCGTCAAACTCAATGCCCCGGCCTTTGAAGACGCTGCGGTAAGCTCCGGAAATTACATCATCGACCATGCGGGAAGTGATGATTTCCAGCTTGCGCACCTTTTTTAACAGTTCAGCTGTCTGCAACATGGATAGCACTCCCCGGATTTACGGTGTTCTGAGTTCCTCAAGCAAATAGCTTATCACGTCGTCCTGAGTAATATTTTCGGCTTCCGCTTCGTAACTCAATGTTATGCGGTGGCGCATTACATCCAAAGCCACATCCTTTACGTCCTGCGGAATAACGTAAGCCCGTCCGGCCAGCAGCGCTTGCGCTTTGGCGCCCAAAGCCAGAGCGATCGCTGCCCGGGGACTGGCACCATATTCCAGCTGCACAGCAATATCATCCAGCCGGGCATCGCTTTGACGGTTGGAGAGGTTGCGGCGGTGTCCGGGACGGGTAGCGATCACCAGGTCAAGGATGTAATCGGCGATTTTTTCGTCCAAATATACCCGGTCAAGGGCTTTGCGGGCATTCAATACATCCTGTACTGAGGCAATGGCATTAGCCTGCTCGTTCCAATCCGGATGGGCCGAGCGTTCCAGCACCAGCCGTTCTTCGTCACGCTCCGGATAAGTGACAAACAATTTGAACATAAAGCGGTCAACCTGCGCTTCCGGCAGCGGATAGGTTCCTTCCTGTTCGATCGGATTTTGAGTAGCCAGCACCAGAAAGAGTTCCGGCAGCGCAAAGCGTTCTCCGCCGATAGTGATTTGTTTTTCCTGCATGGCTTCCAGCAAAGCGCTCTGCACTTTGGCCGGCGCCCGGTTGATTTCGTCCGCCAGAACTATATTGGCCACGACCGGACCGGTGCGGGTGGAAAATTTGTGGGTTTCGGCATTATATATACGGGTACCGACCAAGTCTGCCGGCAGCAGATCCGGAGTAAACTGGATGCGGGAAAAGGTGGCGTTCAAGGTTTGGCTGAGCGTTTTGACCGCCAGCGTTTTGGCCAGTCCCGGCACCCCTTCGATCAACACATGTCCGCCGGTGATCAAGGCCATTATCAGGCGGTCAATGAGTTTTTCCTGGCCGGCAATGATCCGGCCGATCTCGGTTCTGAGCGGAGTGATAAATGCGGTGGTTTCCCGCAATTCCGATTGCAGTTCAGCAAGATTTGATTGATTAAGCATAACGTTCTCCTTTTGCAATTATATGTGCTGCCGAGTGGCTCTTTACGCCTACAAAGACCGCAGTTGCCCGGCAAATGTTCACTGTTTTTCCGGCTGGCTGCTTGCATACCGGATAGCTGACACATCGTGTATACAGTTGCGCCACATTAAAAATAGCGAACAAAATTGTTTTGTCAAGAGTCAAATCGGCAGAATCGGATAAAAAATCGCAATTTTTTTTTATTATGATTTGTCCTTTCTGTAAAAATATGCTATAATTTCAAATCTGTATTCAGGGAGTAAAGAGTATTATGGAGTTTCTTGCACGGATTTATTTATGGTGCATACCAGGTTTGGTGTTATTTACACTTTTGTTGTGGATATATGGCGATTGGAAAAGCCGCCGGTGTTTGGATAATTTTATTTCCGGCGGTGCCGTAGCAGTTGTATCTTACAGCAAACGGCGCTGGCGCAGGTTCTTGCTGCTGGCCGGACTTATATGCTTGTCGCTGGCGGCGGCCCGGCCTTATTGGGGAGAACGACCGCTGGAGTTCAATATCAACGAAAGCGACGCATTGATCGTTTTTGATGTATCAAAGAGTATGCTTTCTGAAGACGTTGCCCCCTCCCGGCTGGAACATGGTAAATGGCTGCTGCGGAATCTGATCAAAAATAATCCTGAGGTCAGCTTTGGGGTGGTAGCTTTTGCCGGTCGGGCGTTTCCGGCCTGTCCGGTGACGGCTGATCAGGTAAGTTTGTTCCAGACGATCGATGAGCTGGATTGCGAATCCATACCCGTGGGCGGCACCAATCTGGCAGAGGCGCTGACGGCGGCTAAAAAGGCATTGGATGCCACCGGAGCTGCCACCAGAGAAATTATTTTGATCACCGACGGCGAAGAACTTACCGGCAGCGTGGAAAAGGTTTTGGAGAGTTTGAAAAAATCCCGGATCCGGCTGTTGGTGGTCGGAGTCGGCGATCCTGCGGTACCGGCGTTGATTCCTGAAATCGGAGACGATGGCCGTAAGCATTTCAAGCGCGATCAGGCCGGAGAATTGGTCAAAACCAAACTCAATGAAGAATTGCTGCGTCGGATCGCCCAGGCAACCGGTGGTATTTATATAAACAGCAACGCATTGAATACCGGGATCGAACAGCTTTCCAGAGAACTTAAACAGCAGAATTCAACTGCCGCAAAGGAAATCAAACGTTCACTGCCGATCGAACGCTTTATGATCTTTCTGGTATTAGGGACGCTGAGCGTGGCGATTTATATGGTTACCAACGAAAAAGGCCGCTTGAAAAACGTTATGCTGGGGTGTCTGTTGAGTGTTTTTGTGTTATCAAACCAACTGAGTGCCGCCGAAGCCCAATCTGCCGGCAAGATGAATGATGCCGAAACTCCGGCGGCCGATGCCGGAAAAATTGCCGGACATTCTGAAGAAAAAGATTTCTACAAAATATACAATAAGGCCCGCTCTTTGCAGCTGGATAATCAGCCGGAGGCTGCCGGTAAGCTTTACAGCCAGTTGAATCAAATGGAAGTTCCACCGGAAATCCGGGCGGGCAGTATGCACAATCAGGGCGTGATCGAGCATACGCAGGGACGGGTGATATTCAATCAGGCGGCCCGGACTGCGCAGAGCGGCAAACTTGACGATGCGATCAAAGAATTGACGCAGGTGGAAAGTGCTTTGCAAAAAGCCGAAGAGTTGTATGTGAATGTTTTACAGTCAGATATTCAAACTGCTGCTGCAAAAATTTCTGAGGTGTCAGCCGTGGCGCAGCAACAGCTTTTGCTGGATAGAAAAGAAGTTGAAAAACTGCGCAAACAGCTTGAAGAACTCAAAAAACAACAACAGCAAGCCCGGCAAAAGACTCAGCAGGCTAAAGATAAAAATCAACAACAGCAGAATCAACAACAGCAGAATCAACAACAGCAGAATCAACAACAGCAGAATCAACAACAGCAGAATCAACAACAGCAGAATCAACAACAGCAGAATCAACAACAGCAGAATCAACAACAGCAGAGTGGTCAGAACCAGCAGCAGAATGGTCAAGCGCAAACTGACCGATCCGCTGCAGAGGCGTTGAAAGATGCTCAGAATGCCGTGGATAAGCTGCAGCAAAATGCCCGGCAGGCCGGACAACAGCAGTTGGAAAATCAAGCCCGCCAGGCGGCAGAAGCCTTGAAGAATGCTGCCGAAAAACAGCAAAAGGGTGATTATAACGGCGCTGCTGAGGATCTTGAGCAGGCGCAAAATGCTTTGGGTAAGCAGGAAAACTCAGATAATGCTGATAAGGAAAATAACGATAAAAAATCCGGCGGACAAACAGCCGGTGCCGGGGAAAAATCTTCCGGCAAGGACGCAGAAAAGAAGGATTCAGATGCTGAAAAGAATTCAACTCAGGGGCAGCAGTCTGATAATAAGATGGATGGCAAACAGTCCGACGCTTTGCTGGATTTGATGAGTCAGGATGAAAAAGTATTGCGGGATGCCATAAAGTCCAAACGCAGCCGGAGAATAGCCCCGGTAGAAAAGGATTGGTGAAAAAATGTATGATCATCGGAAAATATTTTCAGCTGTATGCAGTTGTCTGTTGAGTGCAGTTGCGCTTTATGCGTCCGAAGCTGCGCTGCAAGCCAAGCTGGAACCCGCCAGTGTACTGGAAGGTGAGTCGTTTATGCTGAGCTTGAGTTATGACGGCCGGGAAACTCCGGAATTGCAGGAACTGCCCAAAGGGTTTGTCTATCAGGGCAGCAGTCAATCAACGCAAATCATCAACGGACACCGGACAAGTTCGGTCGGCTATCAATTTGCCGCTCCATCCCCCGGCAATTACACCTTGCCGCCCTTGAAAGTCAAGCTGGGCAAGCAAACCGTACAGACGCCGGAACTGAAACTGCAGGTAGTCAAAGATCAGGTCGGCAATACCACTGCCGATGCAGTAACTGCAGAGCTGCTGATGAACGATCAGCGTAAAACTTTCTTTGTCGGCGAAGAGATACCTATAAGTGTAAATATTTATTACCCGCTGAAAATGCGTCTGCAAGTAGCTTATCCGCAGTTAGATATCGGCAAGTCGCTTTTTCGTGATTACCGGCGGGTGAATCCGGAAAATCCCTCATTTGCACCGCCGCAGCAGCGGCGACGGATGAAAGATGATAAACTTATGGATGAAATTTCTTTTGTTACAGCTATCCGGCCGCTGGCGCCGGGAATGCTGCAAATCAAAGGGGTGGTTGATTGCCAGATCCTTATTCCGGGCAAACGGCGTCAGCAGGATCCGTTTGATGGATTTTTCGGCGGCGGAGTGAGTTACCGGAAAGTAGCTCGCCAGCTGAAAATGCAGTTGCCGGAAATCACGGTCAAACCGTTGCCGGAGGTTCCGGATAAGGGGCTTTTTCTCGGCTTGGTTGGCAATTACGATATGCAGGTAAAATTGTCCGAAAATAAACTGATTGCTCTGGAACCGGTGAGTTTGGATCTTTACATCAACAGCCCCAACAGTTCGCTGGAAACATTGCGTGTGCCGGAAGTCGTGCTTAAAAATTGCCGGGTCTATCCCGGCGAGGTTCGGCAAACAAACGGCGGATGTGCAGTCAGCTATGCGATCATTCCTTTGAAAGCCGGTACGTTGAAGATTGATTTGGATTTTTTGATTTTTGATCCCGTAAGTCAGCAGTACCGGGCTGCTGAACTGGTCAAAACGCTGGAGGTAGCTCCGCCGCCGGAAGGCAAAAAAACGACTATGCCGCCGTCGGCTGTCAGCATGTCAGATAAATCAACGCCCGAAGTTAATACCGCTGCAGATAATGAGTTGGGTGATCAGCCGCACACGACACTGCTTTATTGCAAAAAAGCTCCGGAAAGCGCCTGGACACATTTTTACCGCAGCAACCGGATGATCTTGGTGTGGATATTGTTGATCGCCGGGCCGCTTTGGTGGCTGTTGAAATATTGGGGTGGCAAACTTCTTGCGTTGCGTTCCGATGATCCGGATTCCATCCGGCGGGAGCGGGCAGGGGCAATGCGGGGAGCGCTGCAGACCCAACTCAGGCAGGCGCAGGTGGAAGATTTGCCCCGGCTGGCTACCGGCGAAATCGCCAACTATTTGTGTGACCGCTGGAAAATGCCCGCCGGTTCCACGATCGAAGAATTGGCCAATCAGGCGCAGGATCCGGTTTTGGGAGCTGTATTGCGGGAATGTGCCGAGGCCAGCTACCTGCCGCCAGCCTTAGTTAAATCGGCGATCAAAGATCCAGGGCATGTACGGGAAGTGCTGCTCAAAGCATTGAAGTGCATTGCTTTTACGGTGTTGTTGTTTGCGGTTCCGGCAGCTTCTGCTTCAGAAAAGAAGTCATGGAGCGAAGCTTTGCGCAGCTACGACCGGGGCGAATATGCCAAGAGTAAAGCGTATTTTACTGAATATCATCACAACAATCCGGTCGATGCCAATGTGCTGTATAATTTAGGCTGTATTGCCGAAGCCAATGGCGAACAGGAAATGGCTCTGTGGTATTTGGAAAGTGCCGGTCTGCTGGCGCCCGGCGATTCGGCAATCGCAGAAAACCGCAATGTTATGCGCCGGAAATTTTTCCTGCCGCCGGTCGGGCAGGCGCATACGCCGCAGGAGCTGCTGGGCTCGCTGCGTGACCGGTTGCATCCGGAAGATTATTTTTTGATCGCCGCAATTTGCTGGTTTTTGGGGTTTGTGCTGATAAGCGTCCGCCGCCGCTTGCCTGAAAATTATTCCTGGGCGATTGGTATCGTGCTCTTGGCGAGTGCGATCCTGAGTGTGACAGCCGGGATTTGTCAGCAAAAAACCGTCTATGACCGCAGTCAGGCATTGGTGGTGGCCAAGAATGCCAAGCTTTTCACCTTTCCCGGCAAACATAACGGACAAAGCGCCGGTAATCTGGCCGGCGGTACTCCAGTGAAAATCGTTGATCAGCAGGGCGATTACGCTTTGGTAAGAACCCGGGATATGGAAGGCTGGACGGAAAATAAAAACATCCGTCCAGTGCTTGAATAAACTGTTGGGTACGCTGTTGCGCTGAGTTGCTGCTTATGCCGGAAGTCAGCGCAGCTTGAGGGTTCCGAGGGCCAGCAAAGCAAAGACTCCGGCCAGGATCCAGAAACGCACCACGATTTGGGTTTCTGTCCAGCCCAGTTTTTCAAAGTGATGATGAATGGGCGTGCAGAGAAAGATCCGTTTCTTGGTCAGGCGGTAGTAAGGTACCTGGATCATCACCGAAAGAATTTCCATAACAAAAACTCCGCCGACGATAAACAGCAGAAATTCCTGCCGCACCAGCACCGAAAGCAGTCCGATTATACCTCCCAGCGCCAAGCTGCCGGTATCGCCCATAAACATGCTGGCCGGATGGCAGTTGTGCCACAGAAAACCAATACATGCACCGATCACCGCCGCCGCAAAGACTACCGCTTCACTGGCGCCGGGAATGAATGGAATCAACAAATATTCAGCAAAGATACGGTGTCCGCTCAAATAGGCGATCACCGCATAGGCGATCGTTGCAAAGATCATACAGCCGGTGGAAAGCCCGTCTTTGCCGTCGGTAAGGTTCACTGCGTTGCTGGAGCCGACGATCGCCAGAATGGCAAAGCCGGATATCCACACTCCTGTCGCCACCGGCGTATTGACAAACGGCAGATAAAGCTGGCGCATGTAGGGGGCAAATTCGGGTATGTAATAAAGCCACATCACCGCCGCCGCTGCCACCAGAAATTGCCCGATAAGTTTTACCCGGCCCGGAATACCATTGGGGTTGCGGTAGGCTACTTTTACAAAGTCATCGGCAAAGCCCAGCATCCCCAAAAGCAGTGTGGAACCGGTCAGAATCCAGTTCAGCTCCAGCGGTTTCATCCAGAGCAGGGAGGAAATCACGATACCGAATATTATCAATATACCGCCCATGCTCGGAGTTTTATTTTTCAGTTCATTGACCAGATCCTGCAAGATTTCAACTTTGCCGTAGCGGGAGGGCGCCATCGCCCGGAAATTCTTGAGTTTGCGCACCGTGTACGGACCCAGCAATACCACCAGCAGAAAAGCCAGCGCACCGGCCCCCCCAGCCCGGAAGCTTACATAATCAAAAAGACGCAGAAATCCCCATTCCGGATTGCGGCTCAAGTACGACAGATAATAAAACATTACAGCACCTCAAACTCAACATTGTTCTAAAAAATAACGATGCGATACTGTAATATAAAAACAGGATTTTGCAACCGTCAAAAGAACTTTTTTCCGATTTTTTTTGGGCTGCTGCCAGCCAACTTGCCGGCTGCAGCGGTATGAAGAAAAAAATGCTGCCGGAGCAAATCGTTCAGGCAGCATAAAATATGTGTTGCTGAACTGGCCGTTTTTACCAGAGCAATTCGTCCTGATCGCTGTTTTTGGGTAGTTGGTATGGTTCTATATGGCTGCCCACATCGGAGAAATCCAACTTGAATTTCTCAATAACAAACCGCACCAGATTGGGTATGGGTATGGTCGTTACGATCGACAGCACAATAATGGCGTTGAAAAAGTCGTCCGACAACATGCCGAGGTCTTTACCAATGGCTGCTGCTGCCAGCGTGGCCGAGAGTTGCGGAACTGTCATTAAACCGGCGCACAAACCTTTGGCGGAGCTGAACCCGGAAAATTTCATAGCCAGAAATCCCGAAAACACTTTGCTGCCTATCAACCCAATGATCGTATAAATGATGATCGAGAGATTATCTGACGATTTGAATAACAGTGTAAAATCCGTTTTCATGCCAATGGAAATAAAGAGGAACGGAATCAGCAAGCTGTAGCCGATGCCCTCCAGTTTGGTGAACAAAACTGACCCGCTGCCGAATTCTTTGAGTACCTTGGACAATCCGAGCCCGGCGATGAACGCACCGACCACCAGGTTGATCCCCAAAAATTCCCCGACCATGACTGTCAGCATGATAATGAACAAAAAGAACGTTACCAGAGCATCTTCATCATTATGCAGCCACTGCAGGACTTTGCGCCCGATCCTGTTTACGCAGTAGCATGATAACGCCATGTAGATCAGCGATATAAGCAGAAACGCCGGGACAAACCAGTTGCCGAAAATCGCCGGATTGATGTAGTCAAAAAGCGAAAGACTCTTTATGGCGTTGGCCCCGTTGAAACTTTCCATGCGTTTGAGCTGGACGCTGACCGCCAGCAATATGATACTGCCAATATCGGTTATGACAGTGGAAATCAGCACTGCCGCCCCGAAGCGGGTCTTGGAAAGTTTTAGTTCACGGATGACCGGAAAGACGATCCCCACCGAGTGTGAGGCAAACAAACTGGCATACAAAAGCTGTCCCGGCAGATCGTCCGGTACAAAATTGAAATAGACGATAAACCCGGCGATCGCCGGTATGATAAAGGTCAGCAAACTCAGCCAGATCGTTGGTTTACGCACAGAATTTATCAATTTGAAATCCGCTTCCAACCCCGCCAGCGTCATCAAAAACACCAGCCCCAGCGAGCCGAGTGAATTGACCATGGTCAACGAATGAGAGCGGACGATTTCCGGATCGATCCCCAGAAAGTTCAAATTGGTCGCCAGAAAATTCAGCAAGCCGAATCCGTTGGGGCCGATCACCATGCCGGTAACCAGCAGAACGATCACTGACGGGATCCGCAATTTGCGGAAAAAAAGCGGCAAAAGCGCTATAATGGCCCAAAATGACATGAAAATGATCAGAAATGCTTCCGTACTCATGATAAAAATATCCTTACTTCCTTCTTTATATTCATTGACACAATAATAACAGTAGCACTGAAATGAGTTTTTGTCAAGTTGGAAAATAACTTTGTGCCGGGTAAAAACCAGTAAATAACCAATAAAAATACGATTAATTCCAATTGACGGCTTCAGAAAAATTGCAATAATCAAGCTTTGGTGTTATACTATAAAAACAGACAAAAATTGGCTGATAAAATCCAATATGTGTAAATTTTATGTGGAATACGATCCAGATGATCCGGGTGTTGATTTCCCGGCAGGAAAAATTTAAGCTTTTGGGCATAACTTTTTTTACCGCATTGGCGGCGCTGTGGGAAGTTGCCGGTATCGGGCTGATGATCCCCGTAGTGGCCGCAGTAGTCAATCCGCAGCTGCTGGAACAGAACTTTTATCTCCGGAGCTTTTACGGATTATCGCCATTCAAAGAGCATAACGCATTTATGATCTTTACTTCGGTACTGGTGGTGGTGAATTTTGCGGCCAAAAATATTTTCAACTATTTTGTGCTTTATTTGCAGAGCAAATTTATTTTCCGAAAACAGCAGGAGTTGAGTCTGCGCTTGTTCAACGCTTTTCTTTATGCAGACTGGTCGGCGATCGCCGGGGTACCGGCGGCCGAACTCAGTGCCCGGATCAGCCGGGTTGCCATGGCATGTGAAGGCACTCTTTTGCCCATGATGCTTTTGTGGAGTGATCTGCTGGTCGTGCTGGCATTGGTTTTGGCATTGATTTGGTTTATGCCGTTGATGCTGGTGGGAGCACTGGTGTTTATGCTGCTTTTGGCGGCGCTGCTTTACTGGCCGATCAGGCGCATCAACTCCAATATCAGCAATGACTATATACGCTGCGACAATGCAGTAAATAAGGATAAAATTACTGCGTTCAGCGGCATAAAGACCATCAAGAGTTTTAACTGCGAAGAATATTTTGGAGCACGTTTCAGTAAAAATATTCGTGCATTTGTTCGCGTGGCATCCCGCAGTTATCTGCTGGGGCAGCTGCCGAGATTGTCGCTGGAATTTCTGGCGGTGGCGTTGGCAATGGGGATTTTCTGTTGTCTGGTGATATTTAAGGTTCCGGCCGGAACGATCGTGCTGCAGTTTGCGCTGCTGGTGGCGGCCATCGGCAAGATATTGCCGTCACTCAGCCGTATGCACTATAACTTGACCCGGATCCGGCAGGTACATACGATTTTCAGCGGTATTTTTGACGATATAACCCGAATTGAGCCTGAATACAAAAAAACAGTTCCGGCTGCAAAAATGCACAAACGTTCTTTGCAGAAAAGTCTGGAAATCAAAAATCTTTACTTTGCCTATCCGGATGGACGACAGATATTTGATGATTTTTCGCTGCAGATCCCGGCGTTTTCTTCAGTGGCGCTGGTCGGAGCCACCGGCGCCGGCAAGACTACACTGGCTGAGCTGGTTGCCGGATTGCTCAAGCCGGAGCAGGGGAGCATTACTTTTGATGATGTGGATATAAAGAGTGATCTTTACGGTATACGGCAAATCATCGGTTATGTTCCGCAGTATGTATTTTTGTACGCCGGTTCGATCCGGCAGAATATTGCGCTGGGAATTGATGATAAAGATATTGACGATCAGAAGATCCATCAGGTGCTGCAGATGGCCGATTTGACCGGGTGGGTCGATTCGCTGCCGCATGGAGCGGATACTTTGATCGAAGATAATGGCATAAATCTTTCCGGCGGACAGCGGCAGCGCCTGGGGATCGCCCGGGCGCTTTACCGGGAACCGGAACTGTTGATTTTGGATGAATCCACCAGTGCCTTGGACAGCACCAGCGAAAATGCCGTTGTCAACGCTCTGGAGTCATTGCACGGCAAATTAACTATGCTGGTCATTGCTCACCGCCCCAGCACGATCGAACGTTGCGACCGGATAGTACGCATCGGTAAGCCGGTGAAGGGCGAAAAATAATGCAAAAATATTGCAAGATTTTACAAATGCGATTATATTAAATAAGTATGTCAATTAAAGAACAGTCGGTTAATATAATCTGCAAGGTGTTGAAATGAAAAGTTTCCGCAGAGAATTGGTTATGCACCTGCCGCAGCGGCGGGGTTTTGTCAATATTACCGGTCAGGTGGAGGACGCTTTGGCGGAGTCCGGTATCCGGGAAGGTTTGGTGCTGGTCAATGCCATGCACATAACTGCATCGGTATTTATCAATGATGACGAAAGCGGTCTGCATCGGGATTTTGAGCGTTTTCTGGAACGTCTGGCGCCCGAAAAACCTTATGATCAATACGATCATAACGGCTATGAAGATAATGCCGATGCGCATTTGAAACGGCAGATCATGGGGCGGGAAGTCGTAGTTGCCGTGACCGATGGAGCTTTGGATTTTGGCCCGTGGGAACAGATTTTTTATGGTGAATTTGACGGTATGCGCAAAAAACGTCTGCTGATCAAGATCATTGGCGAATGAAACAAATCCGGAGCAGGAGCTGAGTTGGTTTTATGAGAGAAATATTTCGGATGCACAATGTGGATTCTCCGGCAGTCCGGCGGCAGCGCAAATGGGTGCTTAATGCGGTGAATTTCTGGCAGGCCCGCTGGGGAGAACGCAGTTTTCTGGCGACATTGGCGATAATTATCGGCATACTGGCCGGTTTGGCGGAAGCTGCATTGCATTGGCTGGTCGAAGTTATGGGCAAATTTGTCAACTCTATTCCGGAAATAGTCGAAAAAGCCGGATGGTGGAGTTGGGTGGGGATCATCATATTTGCGGTTTTTCCGCTGATCGGTATGATCCTTTCTTATCTGGTGCAGCGCACGCTGGGCGGCGCAAGGTATGCCAAAAGCTTGAGTCCATTGATATTGGCTTTGCACCGCAAGCGGCCGACGATTCCTTTGACGGAAACTTTTACGCATATTATTTCCAGCGCATTGGCCGTGGGCTGCGGCGGTGCGGCCGGGTTGGAAGCCCCCAGCGTGCTTACCGGTGCAGCTATCGGAGCCAATACCGGCAGTTTCTGCTTTGTTGCCAAAAAACGGCGGGCACTGCTGTTGGGATGCGGGGCCTCGGCGGCTATTGCCGCTATCTTTGACAGTCCCATTGCCGGAGTGTTGTTTGCTGCGGAAGTACTGCTGCCGGAGTTCAGTGTGTCGGCTCTGGTGCCGATGATCATGTCGTCAGCGGTGGCGTCGGTGGTATCGCGGATGCTGGTGCCGGATATGGAGTTTTTTATTGCCGAAACCAATCCCTGGCGGTTTGATGCCGTACCATGCTATGTATTGTGTGCCGCTGCCTGTGCGCTGGTGGGGGTGTATGTGATCAAAACCGTCTACAAAATCTCCGGCGAATTGAAAAAACGCCTGCGCAACCCCTGGATAAGACTTTTTGCCGCCGGAAGCATCCTTTGCAGTATATTATGGCTGCTGCCGGTGCTGCGGGGGCAGGGGTATTGGTTCATTGAGCGGCTCTTTGCCGGCGATATGAACGGCTTGCGGGAACATTCGACTTTTCTTAAAGCTCTGCCCGCCAGCGAGTGGGTGGTGCTGGCGCTGTTGGTGGTGATCATACTGCTCAAGGTCGTTGCGGCGGCGTTGACTGTTGATGGCGGCGGCGATGGCGGGATTTTTGCTCCATCGATGTTTACGGGGGCATTTACCGGGTTTGCCTTTGCGCATCTGGTCAATCTTACCGGAGTGGTATCTTTGCAGGAAAATAACTTTGTGGCTTTGGGTATGTGCGGGGTTTTTACTGCTGTAATGCGGGCGCCGCTGACCGGGATATTTTTGATTGCCGAAATCACCCACAGCTACACCCTGCTGGTTCCGTTGATGATCGTATCAAGCGTAGCGTACTTTTTTGCCCGGTTGTTTGAGCCGGATTCAGTGTATCGTAAAGCTTTGGCCGAAAGTAATTTGCTGGTTAATGACCGTGACCAGACCATGCTGCGCCGTTTGCAGGTGAGATTCAATATCAACCGCCGCTACCGGGTGCTGCATCCGGGGGATCGGCTGGCCAGGTTGATCGAGGAAGTGGAAGCTGCGCCCGGTAATCCCGTTTATCCGGTGCTGGATGGCGATGGCCGTTTGCTGGGCGTGGTCTATCTGGAACGGGTGCTGAAAGCGATGATCAATAAAAATGAATTTGATTTTCTGTTGATATATGACTTTATGGAAAATCCGCCGGAGATCCTGGATCCGGAGGATGATTTGGCTAAAGCCATGGCGGCATTTGATCTTTACCGGGTTGAGGTGCTGCCGGTTTGTGATTCGCATGGATTTTTCAAAGGGTTTCTGGAAAAAAATAATATCTTCAGCAAATATCGGCGCATGGTCAAAGAAACCGAAAACTTCTGATTTGAATTTATATTTTTCATGTCAAATAACCAAAGGGGCAAAAAGTGGGTTCCGTAATAGTCTACTGTCATTATTGCAACGCCAAGCTGGATGTAGATGACAGCTGGATAGGGCAGGAAATAAAGTGCCCGGTGTGCCACCGGCTGATCATGATCAAAAATAATGAAATGCCGGATCCGCCGGAATTGCCCGAAGCTCCGTTGCCGCCTGCGCCAACCGCGCCTGAGCAAATACCGGTTGAGGCAGAAAAAAACCGCCGTCGAACGGCGGCTGCCGGGCTGTATGCGGCAACGGTTTCGTCGCCGCAGAAAAGGTATTTCTGGGGGATGCTGGGGGTAAAGTCAGCCCGGTTTATTGCGGTAATTATGTTGCTGAGCGGAGGGTTTTTCAGCTGGGAACTTTGGCGGAACTATTGCTATAAGGTGGCGGTGATCCCCGAAAAGATCGCTTTGGACAATAACAGCAAAAAGTTCCGGGTTCGGGAAAAAGATCTGAACGCTGAGTTCCTCAACACCATAACTTTACTCAATGGCCGGGGGCGTATCAATAACGGCGTGATGGATGGCATGGATTTGGCCGCTGCCGCCGGAAAAAGACCGTCGCCGATGCCATTTAATATTGATTCATCAAGTGCAGTTATGGAAGCCGAGGCGGTATTGAAGCAATATGTGGCGATGACCGGAGAAATCAAAAAAGAGTTTGTCCGGAATTTCGGCCGCCTGCTGAATTACATTGCTCCACAGCCGGAAAGAAAGTCAACCAACGATAATGGAAAAAATGATATTGTAGTAACTACCGGCGGCAGTCAACGGCAGTTTTATGCGGGCGAAAAATATAAACAGCAGCAGCTGGAACTTTTGCAGACAATGCTGGATAAACTGCAGCGGAAATCATCTGATCAGCCGGAAACGGCCCGGCGGCTGGATCGCAGCGGCCTGAACCGTTCGCAGGCGGCGGCCAAATTTGTGGAACGCCGGTTGTTTTCGCAAGGCGCCAACACCACGGTGGTGCGGGGCAGCTGGCAAAAACAATCCACCGGAGATAATCGTGATCAGCTTACCGATGAAGTGCTGGATATTTACAGCTTGATCATTGCTTTGAGCAGGGATTGGAAGTTGGATAGGCGGATTGCAGAAATGCAGATCTTGTTGAGTGAAATCAAGAATGATTGCAAGATATTTGAACAAAAACGCCGGTTTTTGCAGCAGGAATTGCTGGGATCGATCATCCGTTTGTGGTTGTCGGTACTGGCGTCGGCCTTTGCATTGATGATCTTTGCCGATTTTCTGCGGGCGCATTTTGAAGTTGCGGATCTGCTGCATAAAAAATCTGATCTGCAACAGTGATGAGTCGTGAGGTTGAAGTGTTGATTTTTAAGCATGTGTTACGTTTGCTGCCCGTGCTGTCGGTCATGCTGCTGACCGGTTGCGGAGATGAAGCAGTTGCCCGGCAACGCTTGCAGCAGGAGTGTTCGGTACTCGCCCGGCAATATACAACTTTGGAAATATCCCGGCAGGTCGCAGCCAATCCCCAGAGCAAGGCGTTCGCTATGGCTCCGGGCACGCTTTTACTGGTGAATTTTGATGGGCTGGAAGTGTTCCCGGCAGATATTGGTTATAAAGATGTTTTGAGTTTCAGTATTGCCCGTTTTTATGTGGCGCAGGAGCTGGAACTGCTGGTCGAGTCGATGATTTGCGGCAAGATCATTCCCATCAAGCATGAACGCTTTACTTACCGCAGTCTGCTGGAACTTAAGCTCCGGGAAAAACGCCGCATCTGGCGGCATGAGCCGGGTGTGATTTTTACCTACGCCAAATTGCGCAGCCAGGCGGATACTGAAGCAATGAAAAATGAATTGCTGGCAGAAGCAGTACCGCTGTTGAATGATGAAGCTGCCGATCTCAAGGCCCTTTATCAATCTTCCGGCGAAAAGCAGGAGCGGATATATGATATGTCGTTTTTTGTCTGCTACGATCCGGCGCTGCCCGGCTGGGTGTTGGAAGAAAATATTGAAGAATTGAATACCGGCAAGCTGCTGCCGGCTGATTGGCTGCAAAGTTCTGCGCCGCAATATTCCTCTAAGGTCACAAACTATGCCGGAGCATGGTATTGGAAAAAGAGTGCGGAGCTGAAAAAGAATCTGGACAGCGGTTTGCGTTTTTATGACAACCGGTGGCTGAAAGCTGCCGTCGTGGAGGCAATGATCCGGCTGGATAAATTGGTCAAAATGTTTGATCCCGAACGGGCAACTATGGCGGAGCTGGATGGTTTTTTGCGCAAACTGCAGCTTTTTCCCGAGGAGGTCGACAGGCAGCGGGCCTGCGAGCTGGCCGAACAGTGCGCCCGCAAACTCATACTGCAGTGGCGCAACGAAAATAAGTATGAAGATCTGATACGTTTTCAACGCTCTATGCAGGATGATCCAGCGTTCCGGGTTTTGGAAAAAAACATTGGTAAAGTTTGTCTGAATGCTTCCGACGTAGTCAAACGGCGTCACAACAGTTTGCTTGTTGAAGATATAAATGCTATCAATGCGGCAGTGGAAAATATAAAAAATGCTTTGCTTGATGCAGAAATAAATACTAAAAAAATGAATGTTATCCTGACCCGGGAGCGCAACGAGTTGGAAAAACTCTGTCCGGAGAGCGTATCGCAGTTAAAAGTTATTTTGACCAAATTGCATTTCGGTCAACTGCTGCTGCGCAATGAACTTAACGAAGCCAATAAATTGTATAAGACTCCGCAAGCAGAAATGCTGAAAGCTCTGGAGCCGGAGCTGCTCAAAGATTGCCGTGAGTGTGTCAACGGTATGCAGATGTGTTTTTATTGCCGGGAGCTGAATGGTAAGTGCCAGAAGTGCCGTGGTTTGATGATAATCAATGATGATATTTGTCATACCTGCCACGGTACGGGTGTCTGCAATACTTGCCGCGGCAAGCGCCGGATCAGATGTTTGAATTGCGCCGGATATGGATTTTTGGTCAAAAAAACAGCTGCCGGAGAGTTTTTCCGGAAAACGTTGGAAGCTTTTGACTTTGAAATTCAGGGCAATATCCGGCTCCGGGAACAGCGGAAAATTCAGTAATAAAATTTTTCCGCCGTTCCGCAGATCGGCGTTATTCAGCTATGCTTTTAAGTATTTTGGATAATCTTACCGAACAGAAATCAGGTCCGCACATAGTACAGTATTCCTGACCATGCGAATCAACCTGACTGCTGGCGTTGAGCGCATCCTGCCGGTATTCACGGGCCCGTACCGGATCCAGTGCCAGACTGAATTGTTTTTCCCAGTCAAAGTCCCTGCGGGCATCACTGATGGCATCGTCACGCTCCCGGGCGCCGGGTTTATGCAAGGCTATATCGGCAGCGTGGGCGGCAATGCGGAACGCCATGATCCCCCGTTTAACGTCCT
>SUWF01000025.1 GCA_015061575.1 Lentisphaerota bacterium | reverse complement strand
ATCATACTTGCAAAGCAAGTGCTTCATGTTTGCCGCAGGCAAACGCTTCATGCAGCAACGCTGCGCTTCACACGGCGGAGCCGTGCTTCATTCGATCAGCGTTCACGCTGATCGAGCTATTGGTGGTAATTGCGATCATTGCGATTCTGGCGGCAATGCTGCTGCCTGCACTGTCAAGTGCCCGCAACAGTGCGCAGGGCAGCAACTGTATAAACAATCTCAAACAAATGGGCCTGGCCAACATTGCCTATGCCGGGGACAATGGAGTATTCTGCCCGATCATTGTCAATGATGCACCGGACCCGGAGGACAGCAGCAAACTTATCTGCCGGGTATTCAACGGCTGGGCTGCCGATGAACCCAACGGCCGCAATAACGCCACCTGGACTCAGGATGTGACTCAAAAAGGATTATTGCACGACTATGTGGGCGAAGGCTCTGCGGCTCTGTATTGCCCCAGCTGGGTAAGTCAGGCCGGTCAACCGCTGGAAAATACTTCGATGGGCGGCGGCTTTGGCTACGCTGCAGTCGAAACTTCCATCAAAAAAGTTGCCAACAAAGGCAACACGCTGGCTAACGGCAAAGTACAGCCGGGCCGGGAACAGAATCCGGCTGCACTGCTGATGTTCGGTGATGCCGCCAAGGAGCGCAGCGGCGTCTACGGCTACTCTATAACCTTGCAGGGAAATTGTTCAGGAACGCCGACTATCCATTTCCGGCACAACAACATGGCGAACTTTGTCTACGCCGATGGCCATGCCGAAAGTGCCCGGATGCTCGGTGCCAAAAACGACGCAGCCAAGGCATTGCAGATCGGTTATTTTGCCGAAGACGATCAACAATACTTTGATCACAATTATGATGAAGATGCTCAATAAATTTGCCGCAGCGGCCTTAACGATCATGGCAGTAACCCTGGCGGCAGCGTCAGATACTGCCATTTTTTCGCACCCGACGATCGAGCGTCACACTTTCCGCACGATGGGTACGGTGGCCGGATTGGCTTTTTGCGGCATAGACGGCCAGCAGGCTCAAAAGTTGTTCAAACAAGCCCGCAACGAGTTTGACCAAATCACAGCAAGAGCCAATCTTTACGATCCATCCTCCGAATTGTGCCGTCTGAACGCCATCGCCGACCGGGAGCCTTTTATCTGCTCGCCGGAGCTGTACCAGCTGTTGACCGAAGCCAGATTGGCCTGGCGTGACAGCGAAGGCGCATTTGATATTACGGCATTGCCGTTGATGAAAATGTGGGGATTTTACCGCAAAGAACATAAAAGCCTGCCCACGGTACAGGATATAGAAAAAAATCTTGCTTTGACCGGGTTGGATAAAGTTGTTTTTGATGATCAAAAACGCAGTGTGTTTTTTCCTGTTAAAGGAATGCAGCTGGATTTGGGCGGCATCGCCAAAGGCTATGCGGTTGACCGGGCCATGAATGCAGTATCATCGCAAGCCCGGCGGATAATAATCGATTTGGGCGGAAATCTGAAACTGCATGACCAAACCGGTCAAAACTTTAACATCGGTATATACGATCCGCTCCAAAACAACCGGATCGAGCGCACGATCCAAGTATCCGGCGGCGCAATTTCCACCAGCGGCGGCTACGAGCGTTTTGTTACGATCAACAACCGCCGCTATTCCCACATTATCGATCCGGTCAGCGGCCATCCGGCAGACAAACATCTGGCAGTTACAGTAATAACCCCGCTGGCGGTGCGGGCCGACTGGATGAGTACAGCCATTTTTATCCGGGGAGCTGAACTGGCCCGGGAACTGGTCAAAAAGTATCCGCACACAACTGTTTTTATCTACAAAAAACCGTCAGAAAAAAGCAATCGCGATTTTTTGCTGGAAATAATCAAATCCCCGCCGGAGCAATAATTTTTTTCCGCCTGAAGCCTCCGTCTTCCTGATATACAATAAATAAACGGACCGTCGTCAACCTTGATCAGTTGGCAACGGCCCGTTGGATTTTTTCAGCTTGGATTACTTATCCATATCCGCCAAAGCGGCTTTGCGGCTCAAGCGGATCTTGCCGGAGTTGTCGATATCAATGACTTTGACGGTCACAAAGTCATTTTCACTCAAGATATCGGTCACGGCGTTGACCCGGTAGTTGGCCATTTCCGAAATGTGCAGCAAGCCTTCCTGGCCCGGCAGAATTTCCACAAATGCGCCGAAATCCCGGATGCTGACCACTTTGCCGCGGTAGATCTGACCGATTTCCGCTTCTGCAGTGGAGGCAAGCACCCGCTGTTTGGCTGCTTCCAGCAATTCCTTATTGGCCGCCATGATCTTGACGTTGCCGTCGTCATCCACATCGATCGTCGAGCAGGTTTCTTCGGTGATTGCCTTGATATTCTTGCCGCCGGGGCCGATAAGCGCACCGATCTTGGCCGGATTGATGACCAGCGATTCCACCCGGGGAGCCCGTTCGCTGATTTCAGCACGGGGAGCCGGAATGCAAGCTTCGATCACATCCAATATCTTCAACCGGGCGACCCGGTCACGTTCCATACCTTCGCACAGCAGATCGATCGGAATACCCGGCAGCTTCAAATCCAGCTGGAACCCGGTGATACCTTCACGGGTACCGCAAACCTTGAAGTCCATATCGCCAAAGTGGTCTTCCGAACCGATGATGTCAGTAAGCAGCAGCGCACGGCCGTTGTCATCAGTGACCAGACCGCAGCTGATACCGGCCACCGGAGCGGTGATCGGCACCCCGGCATCCATCAGCGCCAGCGTCGCACCGCAGACCGAAGCCATGGAGGTGGAACCGTTGCTGGACATGATTTCAGAAACGCAGCGCACCACATAAGGAAAATCCTTGGGGATCACCTTGGAAACCGACCGTTCGGCCAGATTCCCGTGACCGATTTCACGCCGGCCGGGACCGGCAATACGGCCGACTTCGCCCACGCTGTAATTCGGGAAATTGTAATGCAGATAGAAACGATCCAACTGGCTGGGGCCGGGGCCGGTAAGGTCATCGGCTTCCTGCGCATCCTTTTCGTTACCCAGCGTGGCCACCACCAGCGCCTGAGTTTCGCCGCGGCTGAACAGCGCACTGCCGTGAACCACCGGCAACACCGCAACTTCAGCTGAAAGCGGACGGATATCTTCAATACCGCGGCCATCGGCACGGTAATGCTTATCAAGGATCAAACGGCGGGTGGTATCACGCACCAGATCGTCGTAGGCTATGCGCATATTGTAGGCAAAATCTTCATCGCTCCAATCGGCGAACTTATCCCGCATGGCCGCAGTGGCGTCAGCCTGCAACGCTTCCAAAGCTTCCAGCCGGTCGGCTTTGCCCGGAACCGTGCAAACACCGTCAATGCGGTCAGCACAAAATTCCGCCAGCATCTTGGTAAATTCATCCGGCACCAGGAAGAGCTTTGGTTCTTTTTTAGCTTTACCGGCCAGCTTGGCCAATTCGATCTGGGCATCGCACTGCACTTTGACCGCTTCGTTGGCAAAGTACATGGCTTCGCGCATTTCTTC
Organism: Lentisphaerota bacterium; assembly: GCA_015061575.1. Lineage (GTDB taxonomy): Bacteria > Verrucomicrobiota > Lentisphaeria > Victivallales > Victivallaceae > SIG78. Next base: position 36,596 of record SUWF01000025.1, on the reverse strand, counting down.
TTCGGTAACAAATTCAGCTTCCCCTTCAATCATGATCACCTTATCCGGCAAACCGGCGTAGATCAGTTCGAGAGTGGATTTTTTCATCTCTTCCCGGGTGGGATTGGCAACCAGCTTACCGTCGATCTTGCCCACCCGAACCGCACCGACCGGGCCCTGGAAAGGCATATCCGACAGCATCAACGCCGTGGAAGCCCCCACAATGGTCAGCACATCCGGGTCATTCACCCCGTCAGCAGCCAGCACCAGCGCCTGCACCTGCACTTCATCAAAGTAGCCTTTGGGGAACAAGGGACGCAGCGGACGGTCAGTCAAACGGCAGGTAAGGATCTCTTTCTTGCTCGGGCGGCCTTCCCGCTTGATGTAGCCGCCGGGAAAACGACCGGCAGCGGAATATTTTTCACGATAATCCACCTGCAGCGCCAGGAAGTCGGTACCGGGCTTGGCAGCACCGCTGCAAGCGGCAACCATCAACACCGTATCGCCCAAACGGACGGTACAGGCACCATTGGCCAGATTAGCAATTTTACCGGTGGCGATTTCGACGGGACGACCGTCAGGCAGCAGAAACGAAACTTTTTGTTCAGCCATTATTCAGGCCTTTCTGTAAAAAAATTATATTGTTGAATAACTTTGCTATTCAAAAAATCTCCGGCAGCAATGGAATTTTTTCAAGGGGCCGCCGGAACACTACTGAAAACCCCTTTGTAAAAAGCACTCCTGACAGCAAAACATATTTTCTGCCTCAAACATCCAACGTTTCGGGCTTTCTGCAGCGGAATCGCGGTATCAACTCCCCGGAAAAGTCTTCAAACTGTTTTACAATTTACAACTCTCCCCGGACGCTGATAACGAACCGAATTCCACAACCCTTGATTTATCGGAGTCATATCCGGCAGCAAACATGATTTTCAACCGGGGCAAGTCAGCAAAAATCAACTTATCCCGAACTGACAAGGCAAATGCAAATTACACATTGTCAACATTAATATAGCACAGTTTCCTTAAAAAACAAGTACCAGTCAGTCATTTTTGCGATTCTTCCGCCGCCATGCGCAGTCAATGGCAGTCAGGCGGCGGCACTGAAGGTGATTTCAACGGTAAACGGTTACAGTTTTAGTTGCTTTTTTGCCCTTGTATTTGGCAATTACAGTAGCCTTGGCACTGTTCCCGCTGGGTTTGGAATTGGCTTTTACATAAGCGTAGCTGCCTTTATCCTGCACGACAATGTAAGTACCTGAGCGGCTCCATGATACGGACGAACTGGTCACTTGCTTGCCGCCGCTGTACAAATAGAATCTGCCGGTACTGCCAAACTTCATCGAAGCCGGGCCGGATATGCGCAGAGCGCCGCTGCCGTCGTTGCCGTCATCACTATTGCCGGGAGTGCTTTTGCCGGTACCTTTGAGCGTTACGTTTTTGGTCGTTGAATATCCACCGTAACTGGCCACGACCGGCACGGAATAGGAGTACTGCAGTTTGCCGAAATAACTGACTTTGCCGCTGGAATTGACACTGGCATAATTACCGACAGCCATGTTGTATCCATTGACGTTCAAATTGCAGTTCAAGCTCCAGCTGGGCGTGATTTTGGTTTTGGAGCCATCCGAATACAGCGCATAACATTTGAGCGTGATACTTTTGCCGCTTTTGACGCTGCTGGAGCCGCTTATCGATAAACCGGTCAGGTTGCGGACTTTTTCGATGGTGATTTTCCGGGTGGCTTTTTTGCCGCCGAAAGATGCAGTCACCGTAACAGTTTTGCCGCTGCCTTTGCCCAAAGTTATCAACGTGCTGCCCACAAAATAAGCGTAAGATTTTTTGGAACTTTTCCACGTTGGAGCAACTGTTTGCACAGAACCGTCATTGTAATTGGCCGTGCAGCTGTAACTGGCACTGGAACCGGCTTTGATCGAACTGACGCCTTCGATGGTCAGCGAAGTGACCGCAATATTTTTGGCGACCACCACTTTGCGACTGACCGATTTGCCGTTGTAACTGGCAGTGATGGTAACGCATTTGTTTTTGGCCGATTTTTTGCTGTAAAGCGTACTGCCGGAAAACCATGCGTATTTGCTGTTGGATGAACTCCACGCGGCAGTGACCGTTTTGCTGCTGCCATCGCTGAACGATGCTTGGCATGAATAAGCGGCACTGCCGCCGGGAGCAACATTGCCCGGCCCGGTGATGGTAAGCGAACTGACCGCAGCCGGGGCATTAAGATAAACTATTTTGCTGGCGGAAGTGTAATTGCTGCCGACTTTGGTCGGATCCGCCGGAGCCGTACCGATGCTGGCGGTAATGGTAATACTTTTGCCGTAGCCGGCCGGTTTGGCATAGAGCGTATTGCCCGAAAAATAGGCGTAATTGCTGTTGGATACCGACCAGTTGGGCGTAATATAGCCATCACGACTGGAGTTATAAACATACTTTGCATAACAGGTGAACACTGCCGAACCGGTAACTGATGACGGTCCTTGAATAGAAAGCGTACAAACTGAATCTTTAGTCGCCGCCGTCAACAGCGCAATACTGCTCAATAAAGTAACACACACACACCAAAAACGCTTCATCTTTCATCCCCTTACATTTTTAACTTCAATTGACCGACAGCAGCTTCAAACCGATGATCCCGCTGATGATCGCCAACACACAAAGCATCCGCAATACGGATGCGCTTTCGTGAAAGATCACGATCCCGGCAAGCACCGCACCAACAGTGCCGATTCCCGTCCAGACCGCATAAGCCGTTCCCAACGGAATCGAACGCATGGCCAGAGCCAGCCCGACTACACTGCCGGTCATGGTTGCAACCACAAAAATCGACGGCCACAATTTGGTAAAACCGCAGGAATATTTCATCCCCACCGCCCAGCAGACTTCCAGCAAGCCGGCCGCAATCAGAAAAATCCACGCCATAAAGCCACTTACAACTCAGAAATTTCTATCTGCAAAGCAAATTTTACCGTTTCACCGGGTTCGATCATCCGCAGCATACCATTTTGCGCATTGCCTTTCTGACCGATGGGATAACAGTTGCCCGGTTCCAGCCCGGTGACATATTCGCCCTCGCCCATTTGCTTCCACTGATTAAGCACCGGCAGCGTGGCCGGATTGTAAGCCATCGTCACTTTCAGTCCCGACTCCGGATTGACAATACTCATACGGGCCAATCCGTCACTGTCCGCGGGGATCTCGTGATAAAACAGCTCCTCAGCGTAGCCGTGGATCGGCGCATCCATCTTGTTCCAAGCGTCAATATCTGCGGCAGAATGTTCATCTTTGGGGGTGATCTTGTGTTCAACCGCCTGCAGCACCGCATTTTCTCCAATGGCCGGATAGCCGAAGTTGCAGTGATAAAGCATCATCAGCGGCACCGGGGCAAAGCCCTGATTTTCCACCGTATCGGCGATCTTGATGATGTTGCTGCCGTAAGCGGTGGTGATCCGGCGGCGCAATTCAAGTTTTTCGCCGAAAACCATCGTATGACGCATCACACCAGCCACACTCAAAACATATTCATCATCCACCCAACTGCGTTCCAATGTCAAATCTTCTGCGGCAATATGAGCAACCCTGCCATGCAGACTGTGACCATCTTCCGGTCCGCCAACATTGAGCAGACCGGCGGTAGTCAGCAAGCCGCCCGGCCAGCTTCTCAGCCACATGACGTTTTCCGGCTCGTAAGCGTTGGGATTCACCACGCCGTTGGGAGCCAGCCACGCCAGACTCTGACCTTTGAATTTGGCTGAATAAATATCGCAGCAGCGATCAGCCATCACCGTAAAATTCAATCCGGAACCGTTGTCCACTTCAACCAGCCGGACATCCCGCCCCCGGCCGCTGTTCACAGTCACCGAACGCAAACCGGCCAACTGTTCCATATTGCCCAAATGCTGACGGAAAAACATTTTTTTGCTCATGATATATTTACTCCCCTGTTTTCATGATCATTTCTGATACTTTTCGGCCAGTTTCTTCAACGCCGCCAACTGCTTATCCGACAATTTGCGGCCATTGTTGAACTGTTCAGCCAGCGACTGATAAAAACTCTTGTCGTCGTAAGTGCGCCGTCCCTTGCGTTCCGGTGCCGCCCATTCAGTAACTTGCGCCAGACCTTCCAAAAGCCGGGCGATTTCGTCATTCACCACCGTATTGGCTGACTCCTCAGCCGCCAGCTCGGTATCGTCAGGCAGGTTCAGCACTGCAGCAACGGACGGATAATCAACAATATTTTCCCGGTAGCGCAGAGCTATTTTGCCCAGCGCTTCCAACTGTTTACTGCTCAAAAGCTTACCCGATTCAGCCTGTGTGCGCAGCGAATCAAAGAATTTTTTGTCATCAAAAGTACGTCCTCTCCGCACAGTCGGCTCGGCAAATTCGACTTTATCAAATGCGGCAAAAAGTTTGAGCAGTCCCGCTGTATCCAACCCTTGCGAGGCAGCTTGAGCGTCTTTAAGTTTTTTGGCTTCAAACCGTTCACAAGCCGCTTGCAGCTCTTCGGCAAAACCGGCCTCTTGAGATAATTTTTGCAAATCCGGCAGTTGATCCTGATAAATGATCGCCAGATCCAGCAGCGCATTGAACTGCTTTTCCGTAAGTTTGGCCTGCCTGGCAAGCTTACTGGCAATGGAGTTGAAAAATTTACGGTCATCCCGGACAAAACGGCCATTTTTTTCGGCCGGAGCAAACTCAATATTTTTCATGGCTTCGATCAGGATATTGAGTTTATCACCCTCCACGGCGCCAAAATCTCTGGCGCTGGCCAGCCACTGCTGAAAATCGCCGTAAAACTCCTTCATCATTTCCGTCCACTTGCGGGTACCGGCTTCGACTTCATCAAGTTCAGCTTCCATCTGCGAAGTGAATTTGACATCAAAAAGCGTCGGCAGCATCTGCACGAGAAAATCCGTCACCCGGCAGCCCAACTCCGTCGGTTCCAGCTTATTCTGCACCTTGGCCGTATATTTGCGGTTCTGGATAGTCTGCAGGATCGTGGCATAAGTCGAAGGCCGTCCAATGCCGTTTTCTTCAAGTTCTTTGATCAGAGTAGCTTCAGTAAAACGCGGCGGCGGTTCAGTAAATTTCTGCTCTTTAAGCGTATCGCTGATCCGGCATGGTTCGTGATCATGCAGTTTGGCCAGCGCTCCACTGGCATCCACGGCGCTTTCATCGTCATTATCATCAGCAGCCGACAGATTGCCCAGCACTTTCATAAAGCCCGGAAAAATCACCGAACTGGCTGCCGCCCGGAAGTCGTAAAGATGCGCATCAGCTCCCTGCACATACACCGATACATTCAACTGGGCGAACTCCGCCTTAGCCATCTGACTGGCCACAAAACGTTTCCAGATAAGCGTATAGAGTTTGAGCTGCTGACTGTCCAGAAAATCCTTGAGCGACTCCGGCGTTCTGGTCACATCGGTCGGACGGATCGCTTCGTGCGCTTCCTGGGCACCGCTTTTGCTTTTGAAAAAATTCGCCCGTTCCGGATAAAACTCCTTGCCGTAATTTTCCCGGATAAAAGCAGCCGCTGCCGCCCGGGCCTCGGCCGCAATATTTACCGAGTCAGTACGCATGTAGGTGATCAAACCGACGGCGCCGCGGCTGCCGAGTTCCACCCCTTCATAAAGCGACTGAGCCACCCGCATAGTGTTGGAGGCCGAAAATCTCAGCTGCTGGTTGGCCACCTGCTGCAGCGTACTCGTTGTAAACGGCGGCGGAGCATTGCGCAGCCGCTTGCTGCGATCGATATTGCCCACCTGGCAGCTGCGGTGATTCAAAACTGCGTCCAGCAGCGCAGCAGCATCCGTAACATTGTCGATCCGGAAGTTTTTGCCGTCGATCCGGGCCAGTTTGACTGTAAATTCCACTCCGGATTCTGCAATCAATTTGAGTTTGAACACCCAATATTCTTCCGGCTGAAATGCCTTGATCTCCCGCTCCCGTTCCACGATCAGCCGCAAGGCCACACTCTGTACCCGCCCGGCACTGGAACCTTTGGCCACCCGGCTCCAGAGCAGCGGACTGATCCGGTACCCGACCAATCGATCCAGCACCCGCCGGGCCTGCTGGGCATCCACCAGATCCATATTGACTGCGCCGTTGCTGGCCAGAGCTTTTTCGATGGCACTGCGGGTGATTTCATGAAAAGTAACCCGTTTGAAGTCGCCTTTAAAGTCGTTGCGCAAAACTTCCTGCAAATGCCATGCGATCGCCTCCCCTTCCCGGTCCGGGTCAGGGGCAAGATATATTTCGTCAGCTTTCCGGGCGGCGGCTTTGAGTTCACTTACCACCTTCCCGCTGCGGCCGGCGGCAACATACTGGGGGGCAAAGTCATGTTCGATATCCACCCCCAGCTCCCGCTCCGGCAAATCCCGTATGTGCCCCATGGAAGCCATAATATTAAAATCATTGCCGACCATGCGGGTGATCGTCCGCGCTTTGGTCGGAGATTCTACGATCAAAAGTTTTTTTCCGTTGCTTGCCATAAATATCATATCCTGATTTTCGGTTTCCTTACACGCATATATACACGTTACCTTAGCGCACAAAATGGGGGTTTGTCAAATAAAATCTCAAAAAAAAAGCTCTTTTTGTAAAAAAAAACACTTTTTAGCGGTTTGAATGTTGAAATTGACTGTTTTGGCCGTATATTAATTATCGTTGATGTTTCAATAGAAAGAACCCTAAATAAAAAACAACATAATTGAAAGGATCAAATCCAATCATGACGAAGAAAGCAGATATCGGCCTGGTCGGTCTCGCAGTAATGGGCGAAAACCTCGTACTCAACATGGAAAGCAAGGGGTTTACCGTTGCCGTTTACAACCGTACTGTGGAAAAAGTTGATAACTTCATCAATGGCCGCGGCGCCGGCAAAAACTTCATCGGCTGCAAAAGCATCGATGAACTCATCGCCAACGTGGCCGCTCCCCGCAAGATCATGCTGATGGTCAAAGCCGGCAAGCCGGTCGATGACTTCATTGATATGATCGCGCCCAAACTGGAAGCCGGTGATATCATTATCGACGGCGGCAACAGCCACTTCCCGGATACCGTGCGCCGTACCAAGAAACTCGAAGAAATGGGTCTGCGCTACATCGGCACCGGTGTTTCCGGCGGCGAAGAAGGCGCTTTGCTCGGCCCCTCCATGATGCCCGGCGGTTCCACTTCCGCCTGGCCGGAAGTCAAACCGATCTTCCAGGCGATCTGCGCCAAGGTCGAAGATGGCAGCCCCTGCTGCGAATGGGTCGGTGCCGATGGCGCCGGTCACTTTGTCAAGATGGTGCACAACGGCATTGAATACGGCGATATGGAAATGATCTGCGAAGCCTACAACATGATGAAGAATGTTTTGGGTATGAGCGCAGCAGAAATGCACGAAGTGTTCAAGGAATGGAACGCCGGTGAACTGGACAGCTACCTCATCGAAATCACCCAGGCCATCCTCAAGACCATCGATCCGGAAACCGGCAAACCGGTGGTGGATGTGATCCTCGATACCGCCGGCCAGAAGGGTACCGGCAAATGGACCAGCGAAAGTGCTTTGGATCTGGGCGCCCCTGCTCCGACCATCGCCGAAGCAGTGTTTGCCCGCTGCCTCTCCGCTATCAAAGAAGAACGCGTGGCCGCCAGCAAAGTTCTCTCCGGCCCGGCTATCGAATTTACCGGCGACAAGAAGGAATTCATCGAAGATATCCGCAAGGCTCTCTATGCCTCCAAGATCTGCAGCTATGCTCAGGGCTATCAGCTCATGAAGCTGGCCGCCAAAGAATACAACTGGGATCTCAACTACGGCGAAATCGCTTTGATGTGGCGCGGCGGCTGCATTATCCGTGCCCGTTTCCTCGGCGACATCAAAAAAGCCTTCGACAAGAACCCGGCTCTGGCCAACCTGCTCATGGATGATTTCTTCAAGAACGTCATCGACGATTGCCAGAAATCCTGGCGTAAGGTCGTTGCCCAGGCTGCGCTCTCCGGTGTACCGGTTCCGGCTTTCAGCAGTGCTTTGAACTACTACGATGCCTACCGTTCGGCGGTTCTGCCGGCCAACTTGCTGCAGGCCCAGCGTGACTATTTTGGCGCTCACACCTACGAAAGAGTCGACCGTGCCCGCGGCGAATTCTTCCACACGGCGTGGACCGAACACTCCGGCAACACCACCAGCACTACTTACATTGCGTAAGCAAAGTGCCTGAATCAAGGTCATCGGGTGTGATATGAAAAAGCAGTGTTTTTTCCGGAGCATATTGCCGGCATTGGCGGCACTTGTGTTGTTCTGCGGCTGTGCAACTCCGGAAATACCTGCCGACATCACGCTCGATGAGCTTGAAACAAGAATGTCCAAGGCGATGGATCCCGCGGGGAGCTATCGCCGGGCATCCAGCTATTTTCAGCGTCAAAATATTGTTGAAGAAAGTTTCTGGGGCCCCAAGCATCAGTTGGTGGAAGTAAAGTTCCAGCGGCCCGATAAACACAAACTCTCTTACTACCGGGAAAACAAGATCGTCAGCGAGATCCTCGGAATCGGCAATCAGGCCTGGATCATCAATCATACCGAAGGGATCATTACCGAAATCACCGGTGACGATCTGGAAAAAGCCAAAATCATGTTCGCCCTTGCCCGCCCGGATACCGACTTTGATAAACTCTTTGCCCGGGTGGATCTGACCATGACCACACTTGACGATGACCGGGAGTATTACAAACTGCATTGCCAGCCGGCACTGCCGGATTCCAACCCGATCATCATTTATGTTGACAAAAAAGAGTCGCTGCCCAAACGTTTGATCGTTACAGTAAAAACGCCCGATGGCCCCAAACGCACCGAAAGCATCATCGAAAAGTATCAACAGTTCGATCAAGTCATGCTGCCTGTACTTACAAAAGTAGTTGAAGATGACCGGGAATATATCACCCGCACGGTAGGATATTTGCTCAATGCCCATTTTTCCCAACAGGAATTTCAGATACCCCAGTTTGATCCTGTGCTTATGGAAATGAAACGGCAGCAGAAACGCCGCCGCTGAGGGGTTCGACGGTACCGTATCAAGTAAAAAATTTACTCGACGGAAATAGGATTTTATGAATAATATTGCGGTTGCTGCGCATATTTTCAAATTAAATACGCAAGAGTTGTTCTGGATTATTTATACGGCGGTATTTTTGCTGTTGATCGTTCTGGTTTACTGCTTGTACAGTAAGGTCAAAAATAAGTATCATCAGCAAAAAGAGGTTATTTCGGTTCTGCGCAAGCGCAATTTTGAGCAGGAAGAACTCATTCACTGTATGGCTGAACTTGGTAACATAAGCTATTTCATCAGCAATGCCGCCAAAGAACACAGTGCTGATACAAAAATCACTGATGCTTACATAACCAATATGCTGCCGGCAGATCAAAGCCGCTTTCAGGAAAATTATCAAATGCTTTTAACCGGCAAGCTCGATAAATTCAGCGGCAATTACACCATCAAACAACGCAACCAGTACAAGCGGCACCGGGATTTGCTGAAGGCGATCACCTTGCCGGATTCCAATTACCGCAAGATCATATTGGCGGTTATGGATGTAAGCAATCTGGAAGCCAGCAACACCCAGCTGCTCGATACCGGCTTGCTGGTGCAGGCTATTTTTGACAATCTGCCCGGCTCCATTTTTATGAAAAAAACCTCCAGCGATTTTGCTTATCTGCGCTGCAATTCAACATTCAGCTCCCTGCTGAACAAAAAGCCGGAAGAAATAGTAAATAAAACCGATTTTGAACTCTTTGACCGCCAGCTGGCCACCCGGATCCGGGCGGTAGATATGGAACTGATCAGAACTCATACCATAGCAGATAACCGTTGGTTTTTCACCACGCCGGACGGCAATGAACATGCAGTACGGGTCATTTCCAGAATATTCAAGCGCAGTGACGGCTCTGAATATATTCTGGGTATGGGCTTGGATATAAACAAACAGGAATCCATAGCCAGCAAATTGCGTAAACGTAATAAAGAATTACGGCTGTTGTTGTCGCAGCAGGATAAACCGGTCATGCTGCTGAACAGCCAGCTGAATCTGGTTTGCGCAACATCCAATATGCAGAAAGCGTTCAGCAATTATCTGAAAGCGGATATGACCTTGAATTGCCGTGACCTCTGCCGCCAGAAAGTTGTCCGTGATGCCGATTGTCCGGCCTGGCAAGCGTTGAAAGATGGCATTTCAGCAAAATGCAGTAATTGCGTACTTTCCGATCGCTCCGTAAATATAAATGTGTTGGATAGCGAAAACAGCGACGACTGTTATCTGGCCTTGAGCATAAGTTCACCGCCAAGTGAGGAGTAAATAAATCTTGAACAACCCATTGATGAAAATATTTTCCGGCATACTGGCATTGCTGACCACGGCCCACATACTGCCGGCGGCCAATATACCCAACTCCCGCTACGCCGGAAAACTTGATCCCCGGCCGGTAAAACTGCCCAAACGCTATGCCGGGCGCCCCGGAGAAATGCGTGGAGTGTGGATAGCAACGGTTTCCAACCTCGACTATCCCCGCCCAAGCAACAGTACTGAGTATAAAAAAATGATCCGCAATATGTTCAGACGCTTGAAAGAACATAACTTCAACGCCGTGTTTTTTCAAGTCCGTCCGACCAACGATGCATTTTACCCGTCTAAACTCAATCCCTGGTCGCGCTATTTATCCGGCAGCGAAGGACGGCCGCTGCCCGGCGAAAAAAACTTTGATCCACTGCGCTTTATGATCGATGAAGCCCATCGCAACGGCCTGCAGTTCCATGCCTGGCTGAATCCCTATCGGGTGATCGGCGCCACAAAAATGAGCAAATATCAATATCTCAAAACGCTTGCGCCCAACAACTTTGCCCGCCGCCATCCGCAGTTGGTCATGGAAAATAAAATCAGCGGCAACCAGCGGCAGCTGGTGCTGAATCCCGGCGAGGTGCAAGTCAGGAATTTTGTGGCGGCTACCGTTATGGAAATCGTCCGCAATTATCCGGTTGACAGCATCCATTTTGACGATTACTTTTATCCCGACAATGCTCCGGGATCCGCCGATCTGGCCGCTTTCCGGCGGTACAATCCCCGCCGCTTGCCGCTCGACCAGTGGCGGCGCAATAATGTAAATGAATTGATAAAATCTGTCCACAGTCAGATCAAAACGTTCAACCGTCAGTATCGGAGAAACGTCCAGTTCGGAGTCAGTCCTTTCGGCATCTGGCGCAACCGCAAAAATACTCCGCACGGCTCCCTTACTGCCGGTAAAGAGAGCTACAGCGAGCAATTCGCTGATACCCGCAGCTGGGTGAAAAACCGCTGGATCGACTATATTGTGCCGCAATTATATTGGAACTTCAACCACGATAGCGCCGCCTACGCCGCTTTGACCGACTGGTGGTGCAGTACCGTACGCGGTACCGGCGTAAAACTATACATCGGTCACGCCGCCTATCAGTTGGGCAAAGCCAACTGGTCAGTCAATGAACTATATTATCAGCTGCTGTACAACCGCTCCAAAGTTGAAGTATCCGGTTCCATAATTTTTTCCTACCGCAGTTTGGCCCAACCGGAAAACCAGGCTATGCAAAGTGGAGCAAGAAACATGCTGAAAAAATTCTGGAAACAATGAAAATACTGAAAAAATATTCGCTGTATCGCCATAAAAAAACTTGAATATTGGCGCAAATGAGTATATTTTAAGGAAGTATGATCCATCAACTCAATCGGGGAATAGACGATTCATAATGATAAAGATAATGCTCAGTGCGGTCATTGCATTATGCTGTATATGCTGCAGCTTTGGCAATGATATGCTGTTGAATGAAGATTTTCAGAGGATATTTTATTACAAATACGGCCAGTCCAACGCCCCCAGCCGTTTTCTGGTGTTGGAAAAAACCGACAGCTCTGGCAATCTGGTTTGCCATTATCTCGGGAGCAGCCGCCGTATTGCCGTCAAACCATCCCACACAGTCAAGCTGGACTTTTACGAAACCAGTCCGGTTTTTATGATCAGTCAGAGTGCAATCTATAACTTTGCCCACCAGCAGAAAAATAATTTGCCGCTGCAATTGGCCAAAACGCTCCATGATCCGCACGGCAGAATGTTGAAATTCAGTGAGTTTGAAAACGCTGCCCGGCAATTCCGCAAAGAGCTGCGGCGCATCACCCGCAACCGCTCAGCGGATGTCGAACAGGAAGATAAGATCGATGCGGTTTATTTGCTGCTGGAAAAAACTCCGCTGACGGAGATCATCAGATCGACCGCTGCCGCTCAGGACTGGGTGCTGGCGCTGGCCATGTACCGGAATTTATCCACCATTATGCTGCTGCCGCTGGCCAAAGCGTTTCCGGGCAGTGCCATACTTGATGACGTGCGCAAAATCATTGCCGATTGCGAAAACGAACTCTGCACTGCTTTGCTCCGTCAGCTCAAGCAGTCCAATGTCCGCCGGGAACAGTTCAAAAAACATTATCCGCAAGCCGGCGGATTATGGAACGAGTTGCCGCCTGCGGATTATCAGGGCATAAAAAAACTGTTTGAACGGAGTATGCAGTCATATTTCAATTTAGATAAAATATCCCGCTTGACCGAACCGCAGGAATGGGGTTCAGCAGTACTGGATGTTTTGCTGCTGCTGGAAGGCACTCCCGCTGCAGCAGAATTGGAAAAAGAATTTGACAGCGAAATGCGCCGCCTGGAAAAAAGCGCAAAACAGCAATAACCAATACAATCAACCGGAAATAAATTATGAGCAAATACTATATATACACCGATGACGTGGTCAGAGGTCCATTCACGCTCGAAAACATCGCCATGATGCTTTCAAGCGGACGCATATCGTCTGACACTCAAATATCCACCGGCAAAAACACGCCCTGGCAAACCGTCGGCGAACGGCCGGAGATCCGGGCAGCCGCCATCCAGCTGCAGCAGCCGCCGGCAGAAAAAACAGCCTCCAATGACGATGAACAAATTTTTTACTGCCAGCATTGCCAGCAAAAATACCGCGGCAACAGTTCCTGGCTGGGCAAAGATATTGTTTGTATAAATTGTCATGAAATTTTTCAGGCAGCGAACGGCAACAATACCTCCAGTTCCACAGCAACCGCCGCCGACCCTATAGAAAATGTCAATTTTCAGAACTATATGCCGGGTTTGGAAGATGGCGATATAATCTGCCCGAATTGCTGGCAGCGCTTTCACAGCGAACAGCTGCTCTATATTGCCAGCCATCCGGCACTGACCGGTGATCCGGTGCTGGGTCCGGGCGCCATGCTGCGCTTTACGCCGACCAACTTTAATGCGCTCGGTCAGGCGTTGGACGATATGAATTGCGCCGCTACCGAAGTTGCCTGTCCCCGTTGCCGGCTCAAAATACCGATGTCTATCATCGACGAAGTTACCCATTACTTTTCTATTGCCGGTTCTCAAGGCAGCGGCAAATCCTACTATCTGGCCTCGCTGCTGAACTCGCTGCGCAAAACTATGAGCAATGACTTTGCCTGTACGGTAGTGGACGTGGATCCGGAATTGAATTATGTACTGGACAGCTACGAAGAAACTCTCTTCCGCTCCCGGCATCGCAATGCGGTCACCGTGCTGCCCAAAACTCAGCTTACCGGCAATGATTATGTCAACATGGTCATGCTTGATTCCATACCGGTAAATCTGCCCAAACCGTTTGTTTATGAACTTAAACAGCTCAACAGCAGTTCGGCTTGCAAAGAAGACTGCAACATTGTGTTTTACGACAACGCCGGTGAACACTTTCAGCCGGGTGCCGACAATATGATCAATCCGGGCACCCGCCATCTGGCCTGTTCGGATGGAATCATCTTTATCTTTGACCCGATCAACGATGCCAACATGCGCAGCATCTGCGATCAGCGGGAACCGCAGCTGCAATCATTTGACCGCATCTACGATCAATCCAAATTAATGTCCGAAATGGTCGCCCGGATCCGCCGCCACCGCAATATGGATGTGGATGAAAAATGCTCCATACCGCTGGTGGTAGCCGTCAGTAAATACGATTCCTGGCAGGATAATTTGAGCCGGGATCTGCGGGATTTGCCGCTGATCGACCACCCGCAGAGCAGCCTGTCCGGTAAATTGATCAAAAATACCATAGTGGATGTATCGTTTGAATTGCGTGAACTGCTCATGCAGTATGTGCCGGAACTCGTCAACAGTGCGGAAGGCTTTTTTGAGCAGGTATTGTTTGTGCCGTTCAGCAGTCTGGGATGTTTTTCAACACCCCATGAATCCGGTCAACTGGGGGTGATTCCCGAGCAGCTTTCGCCGATCTGGGTAACCGCACCGTTTTTATCGCTGCTGGCTGAAAATGATTGGCTGGAAACAACTTCAGCAGCTCCAGCCGGGTTGTCGCTTGCCAGCCAAATCATTGATGACTATATACTTTTCACCCATCCGGTCAGCGGCAAAAATATCCGTCTGCCCTGGAATTATTCGCAGGCAGTCCTTACTATCAATGGCACACGCTACTCGCTGCCGCTGCACCCCAAAGCCATGAACCGGCCCGGTAAATGCAGTTTTGCCAATAACAGCTCAAGCGATGATATGTGGGTATAAGCAAGATCATGTTTGAACTGATTTACACCTCATCGCCACAAGGACTGCTGCCCGGCCGGGCCGGCTTTTGCACTGTAGCCATGACCGGCGGAATGCCGCCAAATCTGCTGCTGGTGTTGGAAAATCTCAGCGGATACAATTTTGTGCAGCACAATGGAGCTTTTCCATCGGAGTTCAATCCGGTTTGTTGTTATTATATAAAAATGCGCTATGGTATGCAGCTGCTGCACACTGTCGGACGGATCGCCCCCAACGGTTTGGATTACAGTCAGCGCAATAACAAGATCGCCCACCATATTCTTTTGGAATCACCGGAAGAACTGGCTCAATATCCGACCGGTGCGGCAGAATTATTTACCCTGGACGGAGTTTTCTGTCAGGATTTTCAGGGAGAACCGCACCAGCTGCCCGGGCGGCGGCTGCCAGCAGGGAACAATCAGATCATGCTGCCGGCGGTGACCTGGCAAAAAATCATGCACGATGCCGGTTTTGCGGCGTTGATCGCAGAAAAATTCCGTCAGGATCCGGCTAAACCGTTCTACATAAAGTATACACCGCAAATCAGCTGCCAGGAGCTGCTGCAGTTGATCCGGGAAGTTTGTGCGCTGCTCACCCCCGCAGAACGGCAGAATTTTACCTTCAGCACCTATTTCAGCAGCAGCAATGCTGCCTCGGAATGTTTTTTGCGGATGCTGCCGGATTTTTCGCCGCTGCTGGATAATCTGCGGCGTTTGCACGCCAATAATCTGTTGGAATTGGACGTGCCGACTGCGTTGCCTGAAAGTTGCTCCGGAGAGCTTTATGAATTATCCCGCCACGGCCAAACAGCCTCCATTCCAACTCCGCCTCCCGCCAGCAAGATCCGGCTCAAACAGCCGGAAAATTCAAGTCAGGAGAGTATTTATGTGCCGCCATCCAGCCCGGTCAAAGCCCACAAACAAGCGCCCCAGCCGGAGCGTCTGCAGCGGGTGCAATCCAGCCGGCGCCAGTTGATTTTTATCGGAATTGCCGGAATAATACTGCTGGCAGCAATGCTGGGTATGTTGTATAAATTTTCAGGAAACAGCTCCGGGACTGCTCCGCAGCTGCCGACGCCGCCATCCGAACGGCCGCTTCCGGCAGCAGACACGTTGATAAAAGCCCCACCGGCAAGTCCGGCTGTCCCGGTTCCGGCAAATAAAGCAGCTCTGCCGGAAAAGCCCGCTGAACAAGTGCCCTGCCCGGCTCCACAAGCTGCCGCAACTGCCGTTCAAACAACTGATAATTTTGCCGACCCGACAGTTCAAACGGCACAGACTTTGGATTTGCCGGTGCAGGAGTCATTCAATTTATTTGTACAGTTTTTGCAGCTTACGGCATGCAATACCCCCGGCAATTATTGGGAACTGGAACTGCCGGAGCTGCTGAAAAATACCGAAAAGATCGAGGCAAAGATTTCTAAAATCGGTTCCATGCGCATACCGTCAAGTGAATTTATCCAGCGCATTACGCCGCTCCGGCTGGTGGTATTGAGTCTTAAAAAAGGCCTTTTTTCGCCGACAGCGCAAGGGCGCTATCCGGAAGGCCCACTGCTGCAGCTGGACTATGAAAATACCAATAATAAATTGATCATGCAGCATATCGGCAGCAGCAAACATTGTATAATGCCGGAAATAAACAACCTTGAATCGTTGAGTTTTGAGCTCAAAAACCGGCGTTATATCTGGCGGTATAAGTTTATCCCCGGCTACCTGCAGCTGATTGCCACCGGTCAGATAACTATTGATGAACACGGCAATACTGATTATCGACCGGGCAAGTTGGAAGATTTGTTCAATAAATACGCTGCCGTGCAGATCGGCAGCTGCTCAACGGCCACGTTCCGTTCCAGCAAGTTTGAGTTTGAACAATGGAACAATTCTGTAGAAGAACACCAACAAAAACTTATGCAGATCAAGCTCAAACAAAAGTATATCAGCCAAATCGCCCCCCGCAGCAGCACCTTACCGGATGAAGACAGTTGCCGAACCCAAATGGCGGCGATACTCAATCAAGCTAAAAGCCGGGATTTCACACCAGGCAATTTCCAGGCAGTAAAAAATGCCGCCGATGATTTTATAGCGCAATTTTTTACCAGCCAAATGCTTCAGCGCAACTCGGCAACTGCCGATGTTATAAAGAATTTTCCTGATAAACTGGAAGATCGTTGGGAAGATCAGCTGGAAAAAGCTGAATTGGAATCCAATGAAAAAGAACAGCAGGAAGATATGATCGAAAAATATTGCGAAACCCTGGAAGCAAGGATCGTCAGCATAGGAGAGCTGCAAAAGCTTAAAAACGAATTGCAGCTTTTGCAGAGACAGCTCAAAGATATACACAAAAAGCTCAAACAACATGGCGGACAAATCACCAGTACCGGCAAAAAAATTTCAATATCCATACATGATTTTGCCCGAAATATGCTTTCAAATGACCCGAACTATTGGATAAATCCGAAAAAAATCACAGTTATTCAAATAAACGAGTTAGCCAACCAAATCCAGCAGGCGATCAGACTCGCTCCCCTGCCCGGTGCGGCCCAGGAGTTTTGACAATGAGTAAAATAGACGATATACTTCAGGAGTTGCGCAATTATCTATCTTCCTGCGATCACAGCGACAGCCCCCACAGCCGCAAGCTGCTGGCAGCTTACGCCGAAGTCTGCAATACAGTCAATGCCCAATTACAGAAATGTCAGGAGCTGATGTCCCGCGGCTTGTTGCCCGACGCCCGGAAACTCTGCAACGAAATGACTCCAAGTCTGACTGAAAGAGTTGCCCGCCTTACACTGCCGGAACATCTTCACGCTGAATATATTAAGATTTGCCAGCTTTACAATTGTCCGCAAGCAGCCGAATTTGATCTTTCGATCGTGGAAAAATTGCAGGATCCCAACCTCGGCAACCGCTTGAGCAGCTTGATCATGCGCTGGCGCAAGATCGCCCGGCGGCGCAATAACCGCGATAAACTCAATTTGCTGCGGGAAATAATCGCCTGTTCGCCGGAAAATGATCAAATCTGGCGCAGCAATCTGCACAGCGTTGAACAAATGTATTTATCGGAACTGCTGCTTGAAGCAGAAAAAGCTTTGCAAAATAATCAAGGTGCCGAGCTGGTCAAACTTTATGTGGCCTTGACCGACCCATTGCTGCAGACCCAGCTGCCGCACTCCAAACTGGTGCAGTTTGAACAGCCCGTCCGCCAACAGCAGCTGCTGGAACTGCAAAACCAGCTGGCCGCCAAACGTCTGCAGCTCTTTAACGCCTACAGCGCCATGGATGCCGAAGCGGTCGCAAAAGAATTGCAGGAATATGATATATTGATCACGCATCCGCTCTATCAAGCTGACGATGCCGCAGAAAGTTCCGTCAACGAAGTACGCAGCTATTTGCAGCTGCACCAGGAAAATGAGCGCAAAGAAAAGCTGTTTGCCCAAAAAAGAACTGAACTTATCAGCGCCTTGAACGACCACGCTGATTATCCCCGGATCGAAAATATTTTTGAAACGCTCCGCCAGCTGGATCTGCCGCTGGAAGAAAATCTCTGTCAACGGGTAGCCAACCGCCGCAGTGAATATTTGCTCGAAAGCCGCCTCCGCCACCAGCGTAAATGTATTTATGGAGTGATCGCTGCAGTACTGCTGCTGGCGGTGTTCTTCTTGCTGTTCAAAGTCATTGAACAGACCAGAAGTTTCTTCGGCTATCAGGAAGCCATGCAAAAACTGCTGCAAAGTCAAAACTATGACGGGGTATTGAAATTGCGTAACGAAATTGCCAGTCAAACCCCGCTGCTGCTGCGCTTCGGCAATTTGGAAGCCATGGCCATGGAAGCAAATAAACAGCTCAAACAGCAGCAGGAAATCCAAACTAAAATCAACGATCTGCTGCAGTTGGCTGAAAACGAAGTCCAACGCAAAATCTTAAACTTAAGCGAAATGCAGCATCTTAACCAGCTTATGCTCCCGCAGATTGATCACATGACTGCGGAGCAAAGTTCCCGGTATCAGCGCTTTGCCATGGCATTGCGTCAGCATGAAAGCCGCCGGCAGAATCAACTGGATCAGCAATTTACTGCTGATCTTGACAAAATAATAAAGCAGCTGCAGAAATTTGAAGACCTCCAATTTAGCACTCAACGTGAGTATCAATCAATACTCCAGCAGGTCAACGAGCTGCATCAGCAGGGTGAAAGTTTGGGTCAACAGGCCCGCCAGGTCACTCCGGCCCTGCGGGATGGACGGCTTAAATTGCTGCAGATGCGCTGTCAGGCTATAAAAAAGCGACTGGAAAGTTGTAATCAACGGATCAAACTGCTGGAAGAATTGAACCGGCCTGTCAGTTTTATAAAGTACTGTGCAACGTTGGCCAGTCTGCCGGAAAATGCCCCGGATCTGGCCGCCGGAACATGGCGCAAAGCGTTGCAGAACCTGCCGCAAGCCCAGGCGCTGGCTGCTGCTATAGAAATACCGTCTTACCTCAGCAGCCACAAAGAATTGGAAAATTTTATGCTCCGGCAGCCATTCAACATGCAAAATACGCCAGCAGTTCAGGATGCGCTCCGGCTCATGCCGGATAAATACTTTTTGGATAAATACCGTCAGCAGCTTGATAAACTGATCAATGAGTTGAAAATCGCCTTTGACTGCTATGAGCTGGTATTTTCGGATATTGAAGGGACGATATGGCGTTTTTATTCCAGTGAACAGCCGATATTGGATAAAGGTATGAACTCCCGGATACCTAAGGCCATTGCTATGAGTGTGATCTTATCGCCGGGCGAAGAAGGTAAATTTTTGCCGATAAAAATCGCCCGGGCCAATGACAACAAATTCTTTTTCTATCCCGGCCGGATAGCTGAATTGGCTTTACCGGCAGCTTTCACCAAGCTGCACAATATGCCGCTGACCAGCAGCCGGGCACCAAAATCTCAGCATGGAAAACTGCTGGATGAAGCGATTTTTGAAATCAAAAAAGCCGATACCCCCAAGCGGCTGGAAAATGTGATATTCACCTTGCTGGACAAGCTGAAAAAAGCCGATTCAATGAATGTATTGTCCCGGGCATTGCTGACCAGAAAATTGCTGGATTTTCTGCCAGCTATATCCAGTTTGTACACGCCAATGGTCAACTTTTACAGCGTGGAACTGGATAATATAGCCATAAATATGTACGATAAATGGTATCTGCCCACGTTGGAGATCGAACACCCGCATCTGTTGAAAAAGCTGCAGGAGTTTTTCCGGAATTTTGATCCGGCAACTATTTCAGAAAATAAAAATCTTGCCCGCCGCTTCCACCAACTTGCCCTGGAACGTGCGCTGACTCCCGGCGGCATCATCCTGCCGGATAATCAGCAAAAATACCGTCTGCACAATTTTGCCGCCATGGATAATATTGATGAAATATGGATCTTTACGCCGCCGGACCGCAGTGGCCGCCAGGGCTGGATCGTAGAAAACCGCACCACACTGCTGCAGCGTAAAAATCTGACTTGCGGAACGGTATTTTTTGTGCCGCTGGATACCCGCAAAACCAGCGAACTTGCGCAAAAAATCCACCAGGAAATTACCAAACGCCAACTCAATGCACCGATTTGGCCGGCCAGCTGGCCGTTGAATGTACGCTGAGGAGCAAAGTTATATGGCTGATAAATTTTTTGTCCGCAGCAGCAATATCATCACCGGGCCGTTTACCCGGGAAGTCATATTGCAGATGCTGCAGAAAGGCAGTCTGACGTTTTCGGATCAGCTTTCAATTGATAAACGCTGCTGGCAAAATCCAGCTGCAGCATTGGATATGATAATTCCAGCACTGGATGACAAAGTATCCCCTGCAGCAGACGGTGCAGCAGCAAGCAATAACGTTCCCATGACAGCGGAGCAGAGTTTTATTCCGGAAGCCGCCGCCAGCGAGCAGCCGGATATGTTCCCAAGCCCGCTCCCCCAACGCAGTACATTCCTTGATATACTCTCCTGCACCGCAGGCGCATTATTCAACAGTGGAGAATACTTCAAAGCGCTGTATCAAATGGGAACCACTGCCCTGCTTTCGGGCGGCCTCATTGCAGCGATACTGGGAATTGGCTCTACATTGCTTGCGTGTTTGCTTTTCGGCAGCTGCTACAATCATGCGCTTGTGTCAATATATTTGAAAAGTCTGATGCTGGCGCTGCTTTCGGGCGGCGTATTCTGGCTGGGCAATATACTTGTCAGGGCATTTGCGCCGCGGCAGCTCAAGACGATCCCGGGCCGGGCCGAGGCAGATTTTTTTGCGGCCATGCTGGGTATGATGAATATATCAGCGGTGATCGTGCTGACTCATGCAATAATGTTTGTATTCAACCGCCAGCTTTTCAATTTCAGTATGCACGCTACTTTTGTTCTGCTGACAATTGCACTGCTGCCGATAACTTTTTTGTTGGCCAATACATTTGTTGCACTGCGTTTGAATTTGATGTGTGCAAACCAAATACGCTCCGGCAGCGCAAGTTTTTTGGCCGCAGTGGAAATGTGGTTGATCATACCACTCTATTGCCTGTTGCAATATTCAATATATAAATTCAATTAAAGGATGTTTTTTATGCAGGATATACCCGATAACACCACGCTGAAGCTGGAATTCGACCGCAATGATATTGAACGCATCTGCGGCTTTGCCAGCAAAAAATTCACTATGGTCAACTATGTGTTCACCGGCATACTCGGTGTGCTTTTTACGGTGCTTTTTTATGCAGCGCTGCTGCCGTTTTACGACAAAAATATCGTGATAGTGGATATGTTTTTTCATGGCGGAGTCAACAATCGTTCCACCCTGCCCTATTATACGGTGCTGCTCACCGGCTGGTCGCTGGCAATATTGCTGATCAAATACTGCAAGCTGAAAAATCAGCGCAAAGTTTTTACTCTGCAGCTGCTGCCGGAGGATCCCGGTTTTGTGCTTTCGCCCCGTACTGCAAGAGAGATCCTTGACCGCATCTATCTGCAAGTCGATCAGCCGCGCTGTTATTTATTGCTCAACCGGATCGATCTGGCCTTGAGCAATCTGAAAAATCTGGGCAATACCGAAGCGTTGTCGGAGTGTTTGAATACGCAAAGCGGCAACGATGAAGAGTATCTATCCAGCAGTCACACGATTCTCAAAGGTTTTATCTGGGCGATCCCGGTACTGGGATTCATCGGCACGGTGCTGGGGTTGTCGCAGGCGGTAAACGACTTTGGCAAAGTCGTATCCGACGGCGCCGATCTGGCCAGGATGCAGAGTGCGTTAAGCGACGTCACCGGCGGTTTGGGTATTGCATTTGAAACCACCTTAATCGCACTGGTGCTGGCATTGATAGTGCAGCTGCTCGCAAAATTTGTCCAGAACGAAGAGGAACTCTTTCTGGATGAATGTGCCGATTACTGCAATCGCAATATTGTTGCAAAAATGAAAAACATCAATCTTTACAACGAAGAAAATCAGTAAAAAATGGCCCGGCGCAACGACGAGAGTTCTCCTGTATCGCTGTTTTCATTTCAGGATATAATCACCTCCATAACCGGAATCATGTTTTTGGTGGTGCTGCTGCTGGTGGTTATGATGCTGAACAAACATATAGCGCAACTCAGCGAAAAACCGCCTGAAATACAGCAGCTGCAAGATGAATTATCTCAAATGAAAAAACAACTGCAGGAATTGCAGACGCTCCACGGCAATTTGGATAGTGAACTTAATGAATTGCAAAAGCTTTCGCCGGAAGCTCTGGAGCGCAAGTTAACTGAAGAACGCCGCAAGATCCATGAGCTGCGCACAGTCTGGCATAATAAACAGCAAATGCTTGCCCGACTGCAATACCAATATCAGGAAATGCAGGATTCTCTGCGCAAATTAAAGCAACAGCAGCTTGCTGAACAAACCCGATCCGGCCAGCTGCAGAACCAAATAACTGAAACTCAACAGCAAATCAAAATTAAAGAACTGGAAATCAAACAAAAAGAACGCTTGCTGAAGTACACCATCGCCAATCACGGCAGCAAACAGCCGCTGCTTATAGAGCTGAACCGGGACGGCGTCCAAATCTTTGACATAGCTCAGCAAAAGCGTTATGACTTGCGCAGTTCCGGCGATGCGGCAAGTTCCATTGAGCGTTTGCCAGCGCTCCTTGGCGCCTACAGCAGCAGTCAATATTACTTCAGTGCGGCGATCGCCCCCAATGGTTTTGCCCATGCCGAAAAATTGCTTACGCTGCTAAAACACCACAACTTTGAGCGGGGTTTTGAGATATTGCCCGACAACAAAACCAGCATTTTTGAGGAGAGCGAGCAATGAAACACCGCCGGAAAAATGAAGATGAATCCAGCTTGGAACTGTTGCTGGATACCATGTGCAACACCTTTGGCGGGGTGATGTTTATTGCGATTTCTATTTTTGTCATATCCTTGAATCTGGTACAGCAGCAGCCGTCCTCGCCGACTGCTCCCGTTGATCCGGCGGCGCTGCAAAGTCAGATCGACTCCATACGCATCATGCTCGAAGAATTGCAAATTGCAGCACAACTCAAAAAAGAAGCTGTGCAGCTGAAAAAGCTCGACGAAAGCCAACGCAAACAACATGAGCTTTTAATGGCCATGCAACTGGTCAAAGAACTGGAAATAAAAAATTCCGTGCTGGAATCAGCGATAAAAAAAGCTCAGCAGCCGCTTGATCAGGCAAAAATGCTGCGCAATAAACTTGCGCATGAACTTAATATGCAAAAGATATCCAACAACCAAAAACATGCTGAGCTCATGACGATGCAAAATAAATTATCTGAATTGAATCAGCACAAGGCAAGTCAGCTTGAACTGGCGTTCAAATTGATCCAGCCCAGTGCGGAAGCGCCGTTTTTCATCATATTGCACGGTACGCAGATCTGGCCGGTCGGCCCCTGGCAGCAAGCAAATCACAAAGATCAGGTGGACGAAGCAGTAAGTTCCAGCGAATTTACTAATGGCAAATTATTGGTGGTCAGTTGTCAGCGCAAGCCAGGATACGGCATTGAAGTGTTGGAAAACAATCAGCTGTCGGGAGCTTTTACAGCTTTGCTGCAAAAAATCCCCCATAATCGGGTGCCCAAATTTTTTGTCCACCCCAACAGTGCGGCTGTCGCATTCAGAATGCGGGAAATATTGAAAAATAAAAATATCAAACACGGCTGTACGCTGGCCGCCAGCGACAACGAAGATTTCAAATACCAATACACCCCCAATGTTGCTTATGAGTATTGATCCCAAAAAACTTTATGATCCCGCAACAGAAGCTGCTCAACCACCCCGGAACGACCGCCGCCGGGCAGCTCCGCTTGCAGCATGGCTGCTGGCCATTAGCATGATCATCGGCTGGGCATTTTTGTGCCGCAGCTGCATACACTCAGTTGACACACCATTTATCAGCGTTGCGCAGCATCTGCCCGCCAACGGCGGCAGCAATCATGGCCGCGGTTCCGGCAGCGGCGATTCCGGTAATGGCCCCGGCGCCGGCGAGCAAGGTTCCGGAGCCGGACGCATTGATGCCCCTGCTGATTCCGGAACCGGCAGTACCAATGATGCCCCCGGCAATGCCGTTCCCGGCAGCGGGCAGGAACGGCGGGATGGCAGACTTGCCAACACCCCGCAGCGCCGGCAGCTGCCGCAGCAAAGTAAAGTCGAAAGTCTGGCCCGGCCGCTCCCCAGATCCGTGCCCCGGACTCCCGTTAAAACCACCGGCGGCAGCGTGGCCGGGCGCAAGGGTTTTTATGGGGTCGAAAGCAGCCGGAACGGCAAAAGCATATTTATTGTGGATGTATCCGGCTCCATGGTCAGTCCCAGCAGCGAATATCCCGGCAAGACCCGGCTGGAGGTAATGAAAATGGAATTGCGCAAAACCCTGTTCCAAGGCCAGACTCTGACCGAAGATAGTTACAATCGCAGCGGCGGCTTTGTTATTATAGCATTTTCGGATAATGTACGCATCTATCCTCAGCAAAAACTCTGCCGTTACCGCAACCGCAGTGCTATGAAAGATGCCAAAAAATTTATTGATCAGCAGCTCTATCCCGGCGGCAGTACGGTCATGCGTCCAGCTTGGAAAAAGGCACTGGCTGCAGCGATCGATGAGTCCGCAGACGAGATATTTTTTCTGACTGACGGCGAATCTCAGGACAATTTAACCTTTGAATGGCTGCAGAAATTGTTCCGCAATCTGCCCGGCAAAGTCAAAGTTCACTGCATTGCGCTGGGCATCAATCAGGAGTTTATGAAAAAAGCCGCAGCAGAACGCCGCGGCCAATACATCTATATACCCTGAAAGCAGGAACTGTCAAGCTCCCATTGCTCAAAAACAGATCACTGCGATCGAAGCCAGACACAACAGCAATGCTGTGATCTGCCATTTATTGCGCTTTTCTTTGAGCAGCAGCACCGCATAAAGTTCAAACGCCACGATCCCGGAAGCGGTCATCAGCTGCGTGGAGATCGCCCCGATTTTGGAGTTGGCCAGCGCATCCATGCCCGGATAAAAAAGACAAGTACAGGTAAAGATTTCCACCACATCGATCAGCAGTGCATAGAGCCAGGTGTATTTGTTTTTGACCAAAGCCACTGTATCCTGACGCATTTTTCTACTGAAGCAGCAGGCAATGACAAATCCCAGAAACAAGCCGACAAAGTAGCTGAATGTACGCCAGAGGCTTGATACACCATCTGCCGCCGCCAGATTCGACGGTATATACTGCATACTCTGGCACATGCAGGTGGAAAAGAAAGAAAAGAGTGCAAACATCAGCCAGTGCCCCTTGGAACTGTTATCTGCCGTCACCGCAAACAGCACCAGCGAAGCGATCACCAGCGTAATGGCCGCCGCAAACGCCCAGCTCATTTTTTCGCCGAAACAGATGATCCCCAACGCAAACGGCACGATAAATCCGGCCTGTACAATACTCCAGATGATCCCGTTAGGGCCGTATTTCATAGCTTTGCTCATGAACTGCAGCTGCGCAAAGTTGAATATACCGCCCAGCACCACAAAACCCATAACGATCAGGCTGCCCTTATTAAGCACCGGAAAAATCGGATACAGCTCCTTGTGCAACACTACTCCGCGGCTGTTCAAACCATACAGCAAAGCTCCGGCCGCCAGGCAAATAACAATGGCCATAGCAGCGCTGCCGGCCACCATCAAGCCCATATTCAAATTGCGCCGGGGAGCCACACCAGCTACATAGCCCCATACGATCCAGCTTACTCCGACCAATATCATGGCCACCACACCAAAAGTTACTGAAGACATAAAAAAACTTCCTTATTATATTATTATTGAAAAAATCAAAATAAAAATGCTGTCGTTGTCAAATATTTGCTGTTTCCGGAAAAATGCTCACTACGGTTACGTTATCCATAGCTCCCCGCCGCAATGTAGTCCGGATAAATTGATCGTTGGCAGCACGGGGGGTCGGACTGAAGGCCAGCACATCCGCAATTTCCCAATCGCTCCAGCAGCTGCTCAACCCGTCCGAACAAATCAGATAACGATCTTGTGCCGAGCGGAAATAACTGTGCATTTCCGGTTTGATTTCCAGCTGCGAACCCAACGCTTTGCTGATAACATGCGATCCGGGCAAAGCAGCCGGATCGGTTATACCCTGTTCAATGAGTTCATTTTCCACCGTATGATCGATCGTAAGCTGCCGGATCTTTTTATTGTTCAAGCAGTATACCCGGCTGTCGCCGACATGGGCCACGATCACCATCCGGGGGGTAAAAACAGCAGCTGCCACTGTTGTACACATGGGCATGACATGCTTTTTTTCGTAATTGGCCCGAAAAATATCCAAATTGGCTTTCTGTAAAGATTCCGCCAGCAGTCTGGCCAGCAGCGAATCCGGCGGATTGGCGTGTTCACGGAAAAGTGCTTTCCAATCCAGTATCATCCGGTGGCAGCAAAGGTAACTGGCGACCTCCCCTCCGGCATGTCCGCCCACGCCGTCAGCTACTGCCGCCAACACATACCCGGGATAAAGATCGACGTAAAAAAAATTATCTTCGTTGTGTTGTCTTACGCATCCTTTATGCGTTTCGCCGGCCAGTTTCAGCTGCGGCATTACAACTGCGGACATAGTTTGCTGATACCTTTCTATTGATACAATTGCTCAAGCTCATTGCATCTTTATACACAAAAAAGCCCCCGAAAGGGCCGTAAAAACCATTTTTTTATTGAAATTACTAATAAAATAGCACTTATTTTGCAATAAGTCCATATTTTTTCTTTGATTTTTTTAAATACTCTGCTATTATTGTCATGTAGACATTGTTTTGATTTGATAATAATGTTCACAAAACAGCTCCGGCGGCAGCTGCCCCGGGGGCTGTGCGGTAGATTCCGGAATTACTTTCAGAAGCAATTCTGACAGCAAACCGGAGGTTGCAAGATAATTTTTCAACCCGAAGACTGCGTCGGGTCCCGGAAAAAAGATCTGGAGCCCGGCAAGGTTTTCCGGAGGTAATTGCCCAAGTCAGCAAAATTTGGATGATGTGCAGACACTGGTCGTGCCGTTGACAACTTTGATGACCATGACAGTTACCTCGCTAATGTATCTTTAAGAAAGGAAGAACATGAAGAAAGCTGCTGAAATCCGCAATTTCGCCATCGCCGGTCATGCCGGCAGTGGAAAAACCACCCTCGCTGAAATGCTGGTTTTTAAGGGTAAGGGTATTACCCGTCGGGGTACTGTTGAAGGCAAGAATACCATTTCTGACTTCACTCCCGAAGAACAGGAACGCGGCGGATCTATCTATGCAGCGGAACTCAATACGCAGTGGAAAGACCATCAGTTCTTCTTTGCCGATACTCCCGGCTACGGTGAATTTCTGGGCGAAGTAACCGCCTCTTATGCTGCTGCCGATGCAGCGCTGGTGATCATCGACGCCGTTGACGGTCCGCAGGTCGGTACTGCCCGGGCGTGGAAATACGCCCGTCTGGCCGGCAAGCCCCGGGCAGCATTTGTCAACCGTCTTGACCGTGACCGGGCCGATTTTGCCACCACTTTGGAAGCCATGCGCGGCAACCACGGCAAAAATGTGATCATTCCGCTCTACTACCCGGTGGGTTCCGAAAGCAATTTCAGCAAAGTTGTCAACGTGCTTTTTGACAAAGATATTCCTGCAGAGATCGCTGATCAGGTCGCCGAATGCCGGGCGCTTTGGATGGACGTTATTGCCGAAACTGACGAAGAACTTATGATGCGCTATCTGGACGGTGAAGAACTCACCGAGGAAGAGATCGCCAAAGGCCTGGTAGCCGCAGTCCACAACTGCAAGGCGATTCCGATTTTCGTGGGCAGCGTAGCCAAAGATATTGGTATTGATGAACTTATGGATGGGATCATCAAGGTATTCCCGGCCCCCACCGACCGCAAAGACATCAAATATGCCGATGGCGAAATTCTCAGCGTCAGCGAAAGCGGCAATGCCATCGGGCAGATCTTCAAATCCATCAACGACTCTTTCATCGGCCAGTTGGCTTTCATGCGGGTATTTTCCGGCGTATTCAAAGCTGACAGCGATGTATACAATGTATCCAATCAGGGCAAAGAACGCATTGGTCAGCTGCTTTTTATGAATGGAAAAGGCACCACTCAGACCGCCGAAGCCGGTCCCGGCAGCATTGTGGCCATCGCCAAGCTCAAGAGTTCCAAAACCAACCACACCCTCGCCAGCAGTGCAGATGTCAAACCACTGGCGGCGATCGACTTCCCCAAACCGGTAATGTCCTATGCCATCACCGCCGCCAAACCCGGCGAAGATGAAAAGATCGCTTCCGGTCTGGCCAAGATCGCTGAGTGCGATCCCACTGTAACGCTGGGCCGCAGCGAAGAAACTCACGAATTGCTCCTCTCCGGCATGGGCGACCAGCATCTGGCCGTGGTCGGCAAAAAGCTGCGCGAACAGTACAAGGTGGAAGCCAACTTTGCCACCCCCAAGGTGCCTTACCGGGAAACCATCACCGGTAATGGCGATGCCAGCTACCGCCACAAAAAGCAAACCGGCGGTTCCGGTCAGTTTGCTGAAGTGCATCTCCGGATTGCGCCTCACGCTGAAGGCTATGAATTTGCCAACGAAGTCGTCGGCGGCAACATTCCCAAGAACTTTATTCCCGCCGTGGAAAAAGGCGTCATGGAAATGCTGCTCAAAGGTCCGCTGGTCGGCTGCCCGGTGCAGAACGTAAAAGTTACGGTCTACGACGGTAAATATCACCCGGTGGATTCCAACGAAATGGCCTTCAAGATCGCCAGCCGCATGGCGTTCAAAGATGCTATGAAAATGGCCAAACCGGTGCTGCTGGAACCGATCATGGCGGTCAAGATCATCATTCCGGAATCCTATACCGGAGATATTTCCGGCGACTTGAACCACAAGCGAGGCCGGATCCTGGGTCTGACCAGCGAAGAAGGTATGCAGGTAGTCAACGCCGAAGTACCGCTGGCCGAAATGGCCAAATACGCTACCGAAATTCGCAGTATGACCGGCGGACGCGGTTCGTTTGAAATGGAATTTGCCCGTTACGAGCAAGTGCCCGGCAACGTGGCAGGAGAAATCATCGCCGCACACCAGACTGAGGCGGATGACGAATAAAATCAAAAACTTAACAATATGAGCAGAAAACGGCAGTTTAAATACTGTCGTTTTCTGTGTGAAAAAAGGAAAGATTTGAGCATGGTAAAAAAAGCAGAATACCTCGTTCTCTCCCGTCGCTCCCGGCTGGAGTTTGTGGATTTGCCCGACGATGAACAGCTGGAGTTGGCAGCCAATGAACTTGACCGGCTGGTAATGACCAGATTTGCCGGAAAAACCGATCCGGATCAACCGGTGGATGTGATCTTTGAAGTCAAAGAAGAAGCCAAAGGGTTTTCGGTCAAAGCGGCAAAAAACGCTCTCACATTTATTGCGCCCACAGCGTTGGAGATCATCTACGCAGTATATGATTTTGCCGAAGAGTATCTCGGGTACACCTTCTTTGAACCCGGTGTGGATACGCTCGAAGAGTTCGGCGGCAAAGTGCAGCTCAAAACCACCGGCTATCTTATCAGAAACCGGGTGCCGGATCTGAAAGTCCGCGGTTTTGTGCAGGAATTTCCTTTCAGCGAAGACAACTACGTTATCGGCGACTGGATGGTAAAAAACAAGCTCAACTATGTTGAAACCTGGATGAAGTTTTACGACAAGATCGATCAGAATCTGATCGATTTCTACCGGGTGCGCGGTATTACCATCGAAAGCGGTCACCACAACTTCAGCTACCTTATCCCGGCTGAAAAATATGCAGAAAGTCATCCGGAATTTTTTGCCGAACGCAATGGCGAGCGCATCAAACCGTCTTCCAGCAAAAGCGCGCTGCTTTTGAGCGAACAGCTCTGCACCACCAATCCGGCATTGCGCGAAGAATTGGTCAAAAACCTTATTGAATACGGCAAAAAACACCCCGAAGTCACCAATGTGGGCTTGATCCCCAACGACGGTTTCGGCTGGTGCGAATGTCCGGAATGCAGCAAATTCTACGACAAAAACCGCAAAGGCGAACTTTACAGCCTTGCCGAACACGTTTATCTGGCAGGCGAAATCTATCACGATTTGATAATGTATGTCTGCCGCCGCCTCAAGGAAGAAGGCTGCACGCTCAACGTAACGCTGTGCGCCTATGTCAACTACTGCTATCCCACGGAAAATATGTTCCTTGAAAAAGGCATGACAGTGGAAATGGCCAACTACTGGCGCTGCATCAACCACAAGATCGATGATCCGGAATGCCCGGTCAACTCCCGCTACGCCAAAGATATTGAAGCGTGGACCAAAGTCAAACGGGGCGGCAATGTGGTCATTTACGAATACTTTATGGGGGTGAACTTCTACATCTCGCTGCCCATGGTGCATACTGATAAGATTTTTGATGAAGTAGCGTTCTACAAAAAGACCGGCGTGGACGGCATCATCACCCAGTTCCACTTGCCCCACTGGAGCGTTTACGGTATAAACTATTACACCATGGCAAACGCCATGTACGGTAAAAAGCGTCCGGCAGTGCTGAAAAAGCTCTGGCAGGCACTCTTCAACGACGATGCCGCCGAAGGCAAACGCTTCTACGCCAAGCTGGATAAACTTGTCCACTCTGCCGGTAAGTGCCACATACCCTACCCGTACAGTCTTTTCAGCCGCACCGAACTCAAAGACTACAAGGCCATGAAACGCTGTGCCGAAAAGCTCTGTGCCAAGATGCCCAAAGATGAATTCCGCAAAGATCTGGTGCTGTGGATGGAATATCTGGTGCGCTTCAAAACTTTCTTTGATGATTACAACGCCGGTAAAGCCGGTCTTAAAGAGATCAAGGCATTCCAGAAGTGGGCACAGAACAAATGTTCCAAACGCCCCGTTCTGCGGATGAGCACCTTCAACTGCTATACCGATGCAATCATCAAACAGTTGGAAGCCGGCAAAAAATGGCTGCACTTCGGGCTGGATTGGGAAGATGCCTATATCGTCAAACACAGTCAGGGCATTCTGAGCAAAGATAACTGAAGCTGAATAAATGTGCGCAGCAGCCGCTGGTAATAACTTCCGACAGCTGCTGCGCATATATTTTTACCCGAAACGGACAAAATGATTATTCAAGATGCGGAAGAACTCTTTGCATTGCCGCAAATCGAAGAAGTTGAAATATTCCCCTACCCTGGAGTAAAGCAATTTTTTTATTCCTCAGTACCTTATAAAGGCAAACCAACCAAGGTTTTCGCCTGTTGCGGATTCCCGGAAAATGCCTCGGCAGAAGCTCCGGTTCCCGGGGTCGTGCTGATCCACGGCGGCGGAGCGACTGCATTGGCCAACTGGGTGGAATTGTGGGTCCAGCGCGGCTATGCGGCGATCGCCATGGATTGCTGCGGCTGTGTGCCATGCTGGGCTGCCAATCCCTACCATCACCCGTGGCCCCGACATGAATTTGCCGGGCCACCCGGATGGGGCAAAATGGAGTTGGCATTCGACGAAGTAACTGACCAATGGGTTTATCATGCTTTGACGGCAGCCATTCTGGGCAACACGCTGCTGCGCAGTTTTCCGCAGGTGGATGATCGGAATATCGGAGTTAGCGGCATATCCTGGGGCGGCGTGCTGACACTGCTGGCTGCGGCGCATGATCATCGCTTCCGTTTTGCCATATCAGTTTACGGCTGTGGATTTTTCAACACGCCGGACTCGGTTTTGCCATACAGTGATCCGGCGGTGAGCGATCTGCACCGCAGTCGCTGGTTTGAATTGTTTGATCCCGGCCATACTCTGGATAAGATCACCATACCCTGTATGCTGCTTGCCGGAACCAACGATGCAGCATTTCCAGCCGGAAGTTTGTGGAAAAGCGTCCGGAAACTCAACAGCTGCCGGCAGCTGACAGTGTATAAAGAATATCCGCACAACCACACGATTTCGTGGCAGGAAGAAACCATCTGGAACTTTGCCGACAGCGTTTTGCACGATCGTTATCTGCCCGGTGTGCCGGAAACCTGCCTGCAGCACGAGCAGCTGACAGCAACGCTGGAAAATTTGCCGTATGCAGTAAAATCGGCAGAATTGGTCTATACATGCAGTAAAGGCTTGTGGCGGTTCAAACATTGGGAAAAAGCCCCGGCCAAAGTCAAATTTCAATGCGGTCAAGCCGAAATATCTGCCAGTTTGCCCCGGCTGCTTACCACCGGATTTTTTAATATAACTTTGTCAGATGGCAGTACGATCAGTTCCATGCCCTTCAGCAGCGAGCAATATTAAAAAAATCGGCAAATCTTCCCCGGCAGACTACTTTTGAGAGCTTTTACAAAATAAAAAATCAATTACCGCTTGAAGTTTTGCAAAACAGTGCTATATTATGGTTTCAGTTATTGTAAATTGATTTTACAGTCAAAAGACGTTTAACCTGAAAAAAAAGGAAGTTATATCATGAAAAGAACATTTCAGCCGTCAAACCGCAGAAGAAAACGCCGCTTGGGCTTCATGGCCCGTATGTCCAGCAAAAATGGCCGTCTGATCCTGAAACGCCGCCGCATGAAGGGCCGCGCGAAACTGTCTGCGTAATAAGTTTCAAACGATGGATTGTCCCGGGAAAAGTGTTCCGGTACTCAGGCACCGCCTGCTGAAAAGCGACAAGATCACCCTCAAAGCCGATTTTACTGCGGTCCGAGAGAACGGTCGCTCTGCAGCAGGCCATTTGCTGGTGGCGGCAACTGCCGCCTCTGAAAACGGCAGATTACAGGCAGGAGTGATATGCGGCAGAAAGTTTTGCACCAAAGCAGTAGTCCGCAACCGGGCGAGAAGGCTGGTCTGGGAGAGTTTCAGAATGCTGAAACCGCAGCTCAGCGCATGTCGTCTGGTATTCATTCCCCGTCAGCGCATCAAACAGGCCAAGTGCGCCGATGTAATGTGCGAAATGGAAAGACTGCTGAAAAAGCTGCAAGTGATTCAGAACTCAGCCGATTAAGCAAAATCAGTATTGCGTTGCCGTTACTGCTGATAAAAATTTATCAGTTGACTCTTTCTCCGTATTTGGGACAATGCTGTCGTTTTACGCCCAGCTGTTCACGTTACAGCGCAGAGGCATTCAAAGTCCACGGTTTTTGGCGTGGCATGTTTTTGACCGTTTTTCGTATACTGCGCTGCAATCCATGGTGCCGGGGCGGATTTGATCCGGTGCCGCAGCGTAAAAAACGGCATGACCGCTGATATAAAACGAAAAAGTCAGCGATCACCTTGGAGTTGCCAGAGATATTTTTGTAACTGAGCTCATTATAAAGATGTTCCAGATGAGTTTGCAGCAGAAAAATCGATTGCAACTGTTTTATTTTTTTGGCAAGTCCGGTTCCGATACCGGCAAAGTTGTTTTTATAATCAAAAGCTGATCACAGGCATTACGGAATGTTCCGGATTTGATTGCAAAAAACATTCCGCCGTGCAGCGCAGAGCAGGCACAGGATCGCTGTCGGCAAATCTTTCCGTACAGCAAGACGATTACGCTGCCGCCTCCCCCTCGCCCGCATGGTCGATTCCAGTGATCCCTAAAAGAGAAAAGAGTTCTATTTTGAATTTGGATAAACCAAGTATTGCAGCAGTGGTCATCGGAGCTGCGGCTCTGGTCGCCTGGTATTCGTTTGCCCCCAATTTTGTGGGCCAGACACAAAACGCCCCGGCAGCACCGGTTGTGCAGCAGTCAACAGCAGTTACAGCGCCGGCTGCTCCGGCTGCTCCGGCTGCTCCGGCTGCCGCCGCCAAACCGGCAGTTCCGGCCGTAAAAGCATTGCCGCTGATAACAATCAAATCCGCCGGCGGCACTTACAGCATCCAGCCGGTCAGCGGCACTATCGAAAAGATCACCTTAAACGATAAATTTCTGAAAAAAGACCGCAGCGGCGGTTTGGAAATCGTCAATGAGTTTCCAGCCCTGACCAACTCCATAGCCGAGTACGGCGCCTTGGGGCTGCGCAGCGACCGCTCACCGCTGACCGTGGTAAAAGTCCTGCAAAGTCAGCAGATCAACGATCAAGAGTATCTGCTGGTTCGGCAGCTGCGCGATGCCGCCGGTAACACATTCAATGTTTCCAGCCGCTACAAAGTGGTAAATGACTACCAGCTGCAGCTGAGTATGAATATTTACAATCCCTCGAACAAAACGCTGGTAATTCCTGAGCTGGCGGTCTCTGGCGGCGATCTGCAGCAGTGGTGCAAACTTTCCGGAGATCAGCGCAGCAATGCGCAGGAGATCCACACTGTTGAATACTGCACGCTCTCCGGCAAAGTCAAATCCGAAGAGGTCAATTCCGATGAAAATGACTGGGCCGAACTCAGTGACAAAACGGTTCGCTGGGCGGGTGTGACCAACCGTTTCTTTGCTCAGCTTTTGCGCTGCAATGAACCGGTAAAAATGCAAATGGCCCGGGTGGAAGATCCCAGCGGCAGCGAAGAATTTTCGGTCAACAATAGCGCTATCCTCAATTCTTTTACGCTTAATGCCAGGAGCGGACGGGAATTTACTTTTGACTACTACATGGGCCCCAAGCAGCCCAAAGCGTTGCGGGCGTTCGATCCGGAAGCGTCGGAAGTCATGCACTTGGGCTGGTTTCCGATCGATTTTCTGGCATACATCATGCTGGCGATCTTGAATTGGCTGTACGGTTTTGTGGGGTCATTCGGCTGGAGCATTATTCTGCTGACGCTGCTCATCCGCACCATATTCTTCCCGGTAACGATGAAAGCCAACGCCTCCATGCGCGAAATGCAGGCCCTGTCACCCAAACTCAAAGAGATCCGCGAAAAATACAAAGACGAACCGATGGTCGCTCAGACCAAGATGTCGGAACTTTATCGGGAACATCATGTCAATCCGTTGGGCGGCTGCCTGCCGATGCTTATTCAAATACCGGTGTTTATTGCACTTTACTATGCACTGGGCAGCGCATCGGAACTCCGTCAGCAGAGTTTCTGGTGGATCAACGACCTGGCTCAACCGGATACAGTAGCGCATGTGTTTGGTCTGGCGATCAATCCGCTGATCATCGTGTGGACTCTGCTGATGGTAGTTCAGCAGAAATTGACTCCCACGGCAATGGATCCCATGCAGGCCAAAGTGATGCTGGCCATGCCGCTGGTGATGTTGTTCATACTGTACAGTCTGCCCTCAGCTTTGACGCTTTACTGGTCAGTAAGTCAGATTTTCAGTATAGCGCAGATGATGTATCAGAACAAAGTAAAACAGCGGGAAGACGCCAAACGTCAATCCGCCGAAAAGGGCGACAAGCCCCGTACGGTACGTTCATAAAATAATAAAAGAGTAACAATTATACGGTGCAACATTTATTCACATTGGACCGCATACAACAAATATGAATATTGCCGCAAGCAAGGCAATAAAATTTGGAGAAAGAAGAAAATGGCAGAAATCAACAGCGAAGAGTTGGCATCCAAAGCTCGTAAAACCTTGGGCACCATGTTGGACTATCTGGGTTTGAATGCCGAACTTAAAGCGGAAGTCAGCGAAAATCAGCTGAGCTTGAAGATCAAATCAACCGAACCGGGTCGCATCATCGGCCGCAAGGGGCAAACTCTGGATAATCTGCAGCTGCTGCTGAACCGCATCATGTTCAAAGGCGACGAAGATTGCCCGCGTATCTCCATAGATATCGACGGCTATTCCGAAAACGGCAACCGCAGCGAACGTCCCCGTCGTGAACGCAGCGAACGTTCTGATCGTGGAGATCGCAGTGAACGCAGCGAACGCCGTCCCCGCCACGATCGCCGCAGCGGTATCAGCGAAGACCAGCTGATCGGCCAGGCCAAGGATGCCGCCAAAGAAGTAAAAAAATGGGGTGAACCGGTAACTTTGCCGAAGATGAACGCCCACGATCGTCGTATAATCCACATTACATTGGAAAACGATCCTGAGATCATGACCGTCAGCGAAGGCGAAGGTGCGCTGAAAAAAGTGGTAGTTTCGTTGCGTAAAGAGAACGAAGCGACCCCGAAATCGGCGGAAGTGCAAGAATAATTCAAAAAAACTTTGATATTGAGCTTGAAAAATTCAAAAAGCAAGCTATATTAAGTAACATGCCGTTGGTGATGCCAACGAAAGGCGAAACTGACGGCAACCTTTTGTCGGGGTGTGGCTCAGCCTGGTTAGAGCGTTGCGTTCGGGACGCAAAAGTCGGAGGTTCGAATCCTCTCACCCCGACCATTTGCAGTAGTAAAGACTTTTGAGACAGGTCCAATGCGACCTCTTTCAAAAGTCTTTTTTTTTACACTATTTATTAACCGTTACTTGCAAGGCTTATCAGATAATTTTCTTCAAATTGGTCGGGCGTTTGCAATTTCAGCTTCCTGTGCGGACGTTTCCGATTAAAAAAATCTATATATTCTTGAAGCGTATTTTCCAAATCTTCTGGTGTGTTGTACCAATTATGT
>SUWF01000080.1 GCA_015061575.1 Lentisphaerota bacterium | reverse complement strand
GGTGTAACCGGCCGCCTTGGCCGCCTTGACCGCCGCAGTCCCCATGCGTTCACGCAATTTGGGATTCAACGCCGGCGACGGCGATTCTTCGATCAGCTTCTGATTACGCCGCTGCACACTGCAGTCGCGTTCGCCCAGATGCACCACGTTGCCATGTTCGTCAGCGAGGATCTGGAACTCGATATGCCGGGGATTGATGATATACTTTTCCATATAAAGCGAGCCGTCACCGAAAGCATTTTCCGCTTCAGTTTTAGCCGAATGGAATCCCTGAATCAAGCTGGCATCGTTATGCGCTATACGCATACCGCGGCCACCGCCGCCAGCGGTAGCCTTAACGATCACCGGATAACCGAGCGTATGGGCCATTTTGACCGCATCAGCTTCGGTAATGATCAAACCTTCGCTGCCGGGGGTCACCGGCACACCGGCTTTTTTCATCGTATCGCGGGCCACGGCTTTATCGCCCAAAGCCCGCATCGCTTCCGGAGTCGGACCGATGAAAGTGATATTATGCTTGCGGCAGGCTTCTGCAAAGTAGGCATTTTCGGCCAGGAAACCATACCCCGGGTGAATTGCATCTACATCACAAATTGCTGCCACACTCAATATGCGGTCGATCAAAAGATAGCTGGACGCAGCCTGAGCCGGTCCTATGCAGACTGCTTCATCAGCTGCCCGCACCGGCAAACTGTCGGCATCAGCGATCGAATAGACCGCAACGGTCTTGATACCTAACTCACGGCAGGCACGGATCACCCGCAATGCGATCTCGCCGCGGTTGGCAATCAGAATCTTATTGAAAAGAGCCATAATCTTTCCCGGATTAAAGTTTTATTCGATCACGAACAACGGCTGACCAAATTCCACAGCACTGCCGTTTTCCACGAGAATATCACGGATAACGCCCGACTTTTCGGCCTTGATTTCATTCATGACCTTCATTGCTTCGACAATGCAGACTACGGTATCGGGAGTAACCTTGTCGCCGACCTTGACAAAGGGAGCGGCTTCCGGACTCGGCGCACGATAGAGCGTACCAACGAGCGGCGAATCAATGGTGATGCGATTGGCAGCACTTTCCGCCGGAGCCGCCGCAGCCGCCGGGGCAGGAGCAGCAGCCGGAACCGCCGCAGCTGCAGGCATAGCCACAGCCACCGGAGCAGCCGCAACCACAGTGTTGCCGCCACGTTTGATTTCCAGCGAGAAACCATCTCGTTCAAGCTTCAATTCAGCCAGATCATTGGCTGCCACGATTTCGGCAATCGCTTTGATTTCGTCGATCTTCATTTTCTTTTCCTATCTTGTTTATGTTGTGTTTTCTCTGCGATACTATATACTAAAAAACTGAATCTTTTGACTTATTTACCCAACCGTTTGAGCAGTGCGCGCAATGCAAAGCTGTATCCATCCGTACCCAATCCGGCGATCATGCCTACGCAAGCCGGAGCGGTCAAGCTCTCGTGCCGGAAGGATTCCCGGGAAGATATATTGCTTATATGCACTTCTATGGCAGGAACCTTGCTGCATGCGCGCAACGCATCAGCAATCGCCACTGATGTATGAGTATAGGCCGCCGGATTGATCACAATACCATCGACCGCATCATCCACTAATATACTATTGAGCCGATCCACGATCACCCCTTCATGGTTGCTCTGCAGAAACTCCAGCTCGCAATCCGCATATTCAGCGGCAACCGCCAGCAGCTCATTTTCCACATCTTTGAGCGTTGTCCGGCCGTAAATATCCGGTTCCCGGACGCCCAGCAGCCCCAAATTCGGACCGTTTATCACCAGAATCTTCATAAAACTCTCCTCAAAACGCCGGATAAATCACCCGGTTAAACCACCTGCAGGCGCGATCCAACAACTTTATATCTGCGCCAAAATACAAATCACCCGGCATCATAATATACACGCTCATATAACAATTTGCCAATTTTGCCGCTTTTTTTATTCTGCCACCGGCAATTTCGGCAGATCCAAAGTCGGCGGTTCCAGCAGCGTATAGATCAAATTAGGATCAAAATTGCCGTTATCGGCCGTCCGGACACTTTCGGCATTGCCGCCCGGCGCCGGGGCTGGGGTCTGACTGCTGCGGGTACTCAAAAAGACCGCCAGAACAATGATCAATATAACTGCCGCCGCCCCGCCGGCAATACTCAAGATGATACGCTTGAGCTTGCGTTCATTTTCGATCGCACCGGAACTGTCCACATCTATAGTATTGAGCAATTCATCATTCTGGCAGGAACATTTGAGATTGCTGCGCAGCTCGGCAACCAACTCTTCAAAAGTTGCATTGCTGACTTTATAAAAGCGGCAGAGGGTTTTGATAAAAGCGATCACATAGACCAGCGGCGGCAGCGCTGAAAGATCTTCATTTTCCAACGCTTCCAGATAATTCACCGGAATCAGCGTAACTTGCTTGATATCATCATAAGTCAGCCCCTGATACTCCCGCAGGCAGCGCAGCGCCACGCCGTAACTTTTACCGGCAGCGACAGTTTCAGCCGCCGTAAAGGATTCGCTGCTGTTGTGATTGACCAATGGCGGCGTGCCAATGGCACGGTTGGAGGGATAGCGGGACCGCAAAAGCGGCGCTGTTTCCGGATTTTCCACCGGATTTACGGCCGGATTTTCCATGGGCTCAACTGCACTTGCATCCGGGCTGCTGTTTTCCATAGCTGTCGGCTCAAACACCTCAGAACTCGCAGCATCTTCCAGCGGCGCAGATTCTGCAATATCCACAGCGGAGTTCAACTCCTGCGCAAGCTCATTGCGGAGCGTTGCCATCTCCTCAAGATTATTTTCATTGCTGCTGTTAAAATTCAGCTCCACTTCACGGGGATCAGATTCCATAAATATTACCTCAGCACTCAATTTTATCCATTCTTTTTATTGATTTATCAAATCATCAAGCACCAATATATCCCGCTTGGCTCCACTGCCGGAGGGGGGACCTACAATGCCGCGTTCTTCCATTAAATCTATCAATTCTGCCGCCCGGTTGTAACCGATCTTCAAGCGCCGCTGAATGTAACTTGTACTGGCCTTCTTTTCCAGCAAAACCACCTCCAGTGCCCGCCGCACCAAATCGTCATCCCCGGCTTGCATATACTTGCTGACCAGCGGATCGATTTCAAAACCGCTGTCAATATAGTTATCCGCATCTTCTTCGGTCCAATCCGCTCCGGAGCTGCTGCGGGAAGATTTGCGTCCCCGCGGCGCATCGTCATCATCTTCTTCATCAGCACTGGCGATAACCTGCTGATCAAATTCCTGCGGCACCTGTACTGAAACAAACTTGACCACTTCCCGGATATCTTCATCCTGCACAAACGCTCCCTGGATACGTTCCAATTCCAGACCGCGCTTGGGCGCCAGCAGCAGCATATCGCCCATACCCAGCAGCGATTCCGCACCTTTCTGATCCAGAATCACCCGGCTGTCCATCAGCGACGGAACCCGGAAAGATATTCGGGTCGGCAGATTGCTTTTGATCGTACCGGTGATCACATCTCTGCTGGGGCGCTGCGTGGCCACCACAATATGCACCCCGGCGGCCCGACCTTTGGCGGCGATCCGGGAAATGCTTGTTTCAATATCGCTGCGGGCATCGGTCTGCATCAAGTCTGCCAACTCGTCAATGATCACGATCAGCACCGGCAGCTTATCCGGAATCGGCACCCCGTCATCATCCAGCACCGGCACCTCCGGCAGGCGGCGGCTGTTATAATCTTTAAGCTTGCGCACACCGGCTTTGGCCAGCATTTTATAGCGTTTGTCCATTTCCATGGCGGCCCAGCGCAACGCCAGCGGCACTTTCTTGAAATCATCGATCACCGGGGTGATCAAATGCGGCAGACTCTGATAGTCAGCCATTTCCACGACCTTGGGGTCAACCAATATCAACTTGAGATCATCCGGCGAAAACTTCATGAGCAAACTCATGATCAACGTATTCATACACACCGACTTACCACTGCCGGTAGCCCCGGCGATCATCAAATGCGGAGCCTGTGCCAGATCCAGCACCACCGGATTACCGGATACATCCTTACCCAACACCAGCGGTATTTCCATACGGCTGGCCGTCCACGCTTCGGTTTCCATGATCGAGCGCATGGTAATAGCTTCAGCCTTGCTGTTAGGTACTTCCACCCCGCAGACCGTTTTGCCGGGAATGGGAGTCAAAATACGCACGCTGGGAGCACCCAGATTCATAGCGATATTTTTTTCCAACGCACTGAGTTTATTCACGTTGACGCTGGGGGCCAAACTGATTTCGTAGCGGGTGACCCGGGGCCCGGAAACATGACCGACCACCTGCCCGGCCACCTTGAAGCTGTCCAGAACAGTCTGCAAAATAGTTTTATTTTGCGCAATAACTTCCGGCTTTTCGCCAGCGACTTCCGAACCTTTGCTGAGCATGGTGAATTTAGGCAGCGCAAAATCTGCACAATTTACCTTGACCGCTTTTTCGCCGGCTTCGATCACCGTCGGTTTGGCCAGATCCCCGGCTGCAGCAGTTTGGATCGCACTGCCGGCACCGCCCACCATGGCAGTGCTGCGCCCGGCACCAAACTCCGGAGCGGCAGCCGGAGTATTTTCCTGAACATTCTGTCGGGCCGCTGCCGCCACAGCTGACGGCGGTGGAAGCACTTCCACTTCGGCATCTTCCGCAGTTGGATCCGGTTCCATAGCCATAGCCTCATCCGGCACTGATCCACTGACCGGCTCAGCAGCACTCACTGCCGGCAACTCATCCTGCACCGGAATATCAGGCGCAGCTGCCGGAGCGGCCGCCGGGGCAGTTTCTTCCGGAACTTCGGAGATACTTTGAGTCTTTTCCATCAATTTTTTGACCCGTTCCACAAAACCCGGTTCACCCCTGCCGGAACCTTTCCGTTGGGGCGCTGCCGGACTTTTTTCTGCCGGTTCAGCACACAGTGAATCCACCCAACTGACCAGTACTGAGTGCCAATCTGAACGGTAAAGCATGATCAATCCGGCCAGCAGCAGAGTCGAACTTAAAAGCGTGCTGCCGACCGGCCCCAGATACTGACGCAATACACCTGCGGTGTCAGCACTGACGCCGGGTGCGACCAGCACCTGTCCCAGCACCCCGCCGGACAAAGAAAGCTCCGGAACTTCGCATCTTCCCAGCCCCAGATTCTCGCAAGTTCCGGCAAAAGCGACCGGATCAAAAGCAAAAAGCACCGCGCTGCCCAGCACCGTCAACAGCACTCCGGGCAGAAACAGCCACGTCCGGGAAAGCTTTTGCGTCATAAAAGAGCGGAACGCCGCCAGCAGCACAATGACCGCCAATACATACGCCCCTAAACCGATGGTCAAAAAGAGTCCGCAGGATATTCTTGCACCGATATTGCCGATCCAGTTGCCGACCACTCCGGTAACTCCGCCGGCCAAAACTGCATAATCACCGGCACTGTGCGAAAAAACTGCCAGCGCAAACAGCACCGCTCCAAGCATATAGAAAAGACTGCGCACCCGGAACGGAGTTTTTTCTTCGATCTGATTTTTTTCTGTTACTGCCACAATAAAACACCTTGCAAAATTTAGAAAAATATATTACCGGGTAATATAATCTTTTCCCCAAATAAATGCAAGGCGATTATGCAAAATAATTGCAACAAATCCCCAATTCCCGGAATTGAACTTTGCCGCAACTGTACCAGTATACAGCAAAGGCTGCCGCAAATACGTGATTCGCAGCAGCCTTGGAAATAACTTGCCGTTGAACGGCGTTTTTTTACAGCTTATTTGCTGTAGAACTTATCGCGCACGGCCCACAAACCCAACGCCGGGTTGCTGATGTAGAAAATCTCTTCACCGTTGACGATATTCACCCCGTCTTTGAGGTTTTTGACATCGTACTTGGCCATCATTTCGTTCAAATCGCCCCAGTTGAAGCCGACGCCTTCGATCTCTTCACGGCTCATGTGTTCGCCCGGGCAGTAGG
>SUWF01000079.1 GCA_015061575.1 Lentisphaerota bacterium | reverse complement strand
ACTGTTTTGGTTAGACACTTAACAATAGGTGCAATTCCGGTCTTTTTCAATTCCGTCTTTCTGTTTTTTATGATTTTCTACTCAATTTTGTCACAAACCGTCGAAGAACCTTTTTTTATGACTATAAAAGATATTGCCCGGCACTTCAACACCAGTGTCAGTGTGGTGTCACGGGCGCTCAATGATACTGGTTATGTCAGTTCGGACAAGCGTAATGCGATCAAGGAGTATGCTTTGCAGCATCACTATCAGCCGTCGCACGTTGCCCAACAGCTTAAACGCTCCCGGCGGGATATGATCGGGATCATCATGCCGTGGGTGTTGCGCAACCAGATGAATTTTGTGCCGATGCTGCTGAATATGCTGCACACTTCCCAAAAAGAGTGGCACATGGTGATCGGCAATAACGAAAGCAGCGTAGCGCAGCTGGCGACTATGCCGGTGGGCAAGATCATTGCGGTGAATATCACCAGCGAACAGTATCCGGCGATCAGACGGGCGGCCGGGCAAGGCATTGAAATATTGAATGTTATGGGCTTTTGCCAAGATATACCCAGCATCCGATTTACTCACGAAAAGGTTATGTACGACTGCATGAAACAGCTGACCGGAGCCGGGCATCGCCGGATCGCTTATGTGGGTATGGATCTGGAGCGCCCGCAGACTAATTTGCACCGTTATTATCTGAAAATGGCCCGGCAAGGCTTGCTGCAGGCGGCCGCCGAAAACCAAATATCGATGCGGAAGGCTGAAAATATGATCTATGCTGACAGCAATTACGATCTGGATCGTTCAGCAATAGAAACGATGATCAAAAATTATCGGCCTACTGCGATCATCGTCTGGCCGGAACAGGCCGAATCCATGATCTACAATATTTGTCATAAGCTGCAATTGCGGATCCCGGACGATATTTCTTTGATCGGGTTGGGCGGCAATGATATGCTCAATGGATTCTATCCGCAGCTTACCCATTACCGCTTTGATTATCAGGCAATTCTGGAGGTGATCAAAGAGTTTATTGCGCTGGCTCCGGGCGAATACAGCGGGCACCGGGAGCTGGATTTTAAGTTTTATCCCGGCGAAAGTATAAAAACAATATAAATATAAACCATTATTAACAGAAAGGCTGAAAATATGAAAAAACATTTTACTCTGATCGAATTACTGGTCGTTATTGCCATCATTGCCATTCTGGCAGCGATGCTGCTGCCGGCGCTTTCCGCTGCCCGGGAGCGGGCGAGAAATGCCTCCTGCATAAATAAACTTAAAATGATCGGACTGGCAATGCACATGTATTCCAACAGCAACAAAGACTATCTGCCGGTCAATAATTTGCGCAGCAAATGCAGCTGCGGAAAGTGCGTGGCAGTAAGCGGTTGGACACTCAAAGGCAATGACACGCCCTCCATGCTTATGGAGCAGGGATACTTTTCCGGAATGACCGCCTCTGAGCAGGATCAGCGCAATAATTTCCACTGCCCCAGCGACACGACTTGGGTCAAAAAAGATGAAGCCGGCTCCTATTGGATGTTTATTTTCAATGCCGGCAGCTGCGGGATCTGGACGATTTCTGCCAGCGCTCCGGCCTGCAACCGGCTGGTCGTCGGCCGGGATAATCCGGATGCATCGGTCTGTTTTGACACTATGCCG
This sequence comes from Lentisphaerota bacterium, assembly GCA_015061575.1. GTDB lineage: Bacteria > Verrucomicrobiota > Lentisphaeria > Victivallales > Victivallaceae > SIG78. Next base: position 4,477 of record SUWF01000079.1, on the reverse strand, counting down.
ACCAAGGATAACAAGCCCGCCAGCGGGGCAGAGGCCGCATTTATCCACCCCAAAAACATCAATATCGTCCGGCTGGGCGGTCATGTAAACAGTTTTATAATTCCTGACGAAGCCACCGTAAAGAAGACTCCGATGGGCAAGTATGTGCCCAATATAATCGAAACGGACGTTGAAGATAACTTCAACAACCAGTAAGTGCTGTTGACTGCAGTATTAAGTTCAGATACTAAAGGCGCGGCGGCAAAATATTGAATTTTGCCGCCGCGCCTGATTGTTAGCAATATTGTTTACCTTATGCCGACTACCGGCCAGAAACGGCCGTTGTCGCCCCGCAGCAGCTTTACCGGAATATTGAAGATCTGTTCGAGGTTTTCTTCGGTCAGAACCTCTTCGGTCGTTCCGGATTTGAAAATCTCGCCGTGCTTCAGTGCCATGCCGTATTTGAATACCGGCATGATCTCTTCGATCCGTTGCGTGATGAAAATCAAAGTCAGATCCGGCCGGCTGTTGGCAAAACGTTCGATTTCGCTCAACAAATATTCACGTCCCGCCAAATCCATGTAGACGCTCGGTTCATCCAGGATCAACAGTTCCGGACTGGTGATCAAAGCCCGGGCGATCAGGAATTTGACCTGCTCGCCGGAACTCAAGGCGTACCAGCTGCGTTCGGCCAGATGCGCCGCATTCAGCTCGGTCAAGATCGCCATGGCCCGGTCAACTTCTTCTTTGGTCACATCCCGGAACAAGCCCAGCGAGCCATCCAGCCCCGAAAGCACCACATGCAAAGCTTTACTGTCTTCACTCGTCCAATGCTGCATAAAAGGACTTACCCAGCCGATCTTTTTGCGCACTTCCTGCAGATTGCATTTGCCGTATACGTTGCCGAGGATCTCCACTCTGGCACCGTATACCGGCCAGGCAAAACCCATCAAAAGCTTGACCAGCGTGGTTTTACCGGCTCCGTTGGCACCCATCAGAAAGCAGCGGGCGCCTTTTTCCAGAGTCCAGCTGAGGTTTTTCAAAACCAGATTTTCGTCCATATAAACGGACGCATTTTCGATAATGATTGCGTTTTCCATAATACTCTTTTACTTGGTTATTTTTTCATTTCCCGGGTCAGAAAAGCGTTGGCTTTTTTGAACAATTCCGCTGTTGCACCGTGTCCGATGCGGTAAAGCGGCATGATCTCTTTGGGGCCCGGTAAATTGTTGTATGCTGCATAAACAGTTGCCGGCGGGGTCGTTACATCTACATAGCCAACTCCGATAAACACCGGTACTTTGATACTTTGGGCAAAAAACGCTACATCGTAATACGGCGCAACGGCATCGGCTTTGCCTTTGAGAGTGCGGTGAAACTTGGGCCAGGATTCCAGACGGTCGGCTTTCCAGGCATGATGGTCGCACATGGCCGGAATATTGGCAGCCACGCACGAGATGTTTTTGTTCAAATATGCCATTGCCAACGCTGTTGCGCCGCCCTGACTGCCGCCGGTGGCCGCAAAGTTTTTGCCGTCAAATTCTTCCCGCCCGGCGGTGTAGTCGATCGCCCGGCTGATAGCCAGCCAGACGTTGCGGAAAAAGTATTTATTGCGGTCATGGGCGTTGCTGTGCGCATAGACGCCGTTAGCGAATTGCTTGACGTATTCGTTGTACAGCTTGCGCTGTTCAGTCATGTTTTTGGCCGCTTTGAAAGGGTGGACGTTCATCGTCAGGAGGATCGTTGGGGTCTTTTCGGGGGCAAATGCCGTGTAGAGTCCCGGCGACCCCGGCCCGGCTCCCGGTACTGACACTACTGCCGGATATTTGCCGGGCTTTTGCGGAATGGCCAGAAATCCATATATCTGACCGCTGGTATCAGGAAAACTCACTTTGACGTGATAACAATTATACCCTTTGCGTTTCAGCTCCGGAGCTGGAACCACTTCGACCGGGACTTGGGCATACTGCTTGAGCCCTTCGCGCCAGAATTGATCAAAATCAGCGGGTTTTTTGCCGCCGGTGCGGATCTTTTCCGGTTCTACAGCGGCGCCGCCAAAAGGCTCCGGGGTTTTACGCTTCCACTGGATCTTTTTGCCGTCAGGCATAGTTAATGCGCTGGGGGTAAGAAAGATAAATCCGGGGCGATCAAGCTGGGTCGTGACGGTGAACGGATTGTTTTTGGCTACATCAACGGTTATAGCATTGCGATAGTTTTTTCCGCCAGAATCGCGGAAATAGAGTTTGTATTTGCCGGCAGAAAGTTTTTCTCCGGAGTCTTCCTTGGCTGTCAGAGTAAAAGTTACCGGTTCGTTGACTTTGTAGCTGCGCATTTCACTTTCAGCTATCTCAAGAATAACCGCCTGAGTCACTACTGCGGCTGACAGCATTGCTGAAGAAAGGAAAAATTTTAACATATTCATCTTCCGGAAAGTTGATCGTTCAAGTTTTGGGCCGATACCGCAAAAATATCTGACAGGCAAATCGGTCTGCTACGGCAAGCGGTAAAAAACGGAAAACAGCGTCCCGTTCCTTACCGTTGACCGCCGCTGTAAAAATTTAACAGCAATATGCCAATATTTCAAAAATCTTTTAAGAAGGCATTTATCTTTTTGCTGTGCAAAAAGATAAATGCCACTAAAAGGTTGGGAAAAAAGAGAGGGGTTTGGGGAGAGGAAAAGAACCTTTCCTCAAAAGGTTTTTTCCTCTCCCCAAGTTCCCCAGTCTTTTACAAAACCTTACTTGTCAGCCAGTGCGGCGACGCCGGGGAGGGTTTTGCCTTCGAGGAATTCCAACGAGGCACCGCCGCCGGTGGAGATGTGCGACATCTTGGCGGCCAGACCGCTCTGGTTGACGGCAGCAACGCTGTCGCCGCCGCCGATGATGCTCACGCAATCGCTGTCGGCTACGGCCTGGCAGACGGTCATGGTGCCGGCTGCGAAGTTGGGCATTTCAAAGCAGCCCATCGGGCCGTTCCAGACCACGGTCTTGGCGTTGGCGATTTCAGCAGCGTAGGCTTTGGCGGTTTCCGGACCGATATCCAGAGCCATCATGTCAGCGGGAATGTCATTGCCGACGATCTTGCTGGCGGCATCGTTGCTGAATTCAGCAGCGACTTTGTTATCCACGGGCAGCATGAATTTGACGCCCTTGGCAGCGGCCTTGGCGAGAACTTCTTTAGCGGTGTCGATCAGTTCATCTTCGCAGAGGGACTTACCGATTTCGTGGCCCTGAGCTTTGAGGAAGGTGTAAGCCATACCGCCGCCGATGAGGATGCAGTCGACTTTTTCCATCAAGCTGTTCAGAACTTCCAATTTACCGGAAACTTTAGCACCGCCGATGATCGCCACAAACGGACGGGCCGGGGCAGCCACAGCTTTGCCGAGGTACTGGAGTTCTTTTTCCATCAAAAAGCCCGCCACGCTCTTGTCATGACCGATGATGTCGGCGATGACCGCAGTGGAGGCGTGGGCACGGTGAGCGGTACCAAAAGCATCGTTGACGTAAATTTCGCCCAGCTTGGCCAGTTCGGCAGCCATTTCTTTGAGGGCAGCCTTTTCTTCATCGGTCTTGCCCTTGAGGTCTTCGGACTTGTGGAAACGGGTGTTTTCGCACAGCATGACTTCGCCGGCTTTGAGTTCCTTGCTGGCGGCTACAGCAGCTTCGCCGATGCAGTCATCAGCAAAACGCACTTCCTTGCCCAACAGATTCTGCAGATATTCGGCAACCGGCTTCAGGCTGAATTCAGGTTTGACTTCGCCTTTCGGACGGCCCAGGTGGCTCAACAGAGTCAAACTGGCACCCTGATCAAGGATGTATTTGATGGTCGGCAGAGCCGCAGTAATACGGGTATCGTCAGCAACCTTGCCATCCTTCAGCGGAACGTTGAAGTCCACACGCATGACCACACGCTTGCCAGTAAGGCAAATATCTTTCACAGTCTTTTTGTCGATGTTCATTTTTAATTTCCTTAAAAAATAGTGTTTGGTTCTTGGGGAAGAGGAAAAAAACCTTTTGAGGAAAGGTTCTTTTCCTCTTCCCCAAACCCCATCTCCTTTTTCCAAACCTTTTATTGGCATTTTTCATTTTTTTCAAAAAAGAAAAATGCCCTTCAAGTTTGAAAAAATTTTTTTCAATATTGTTTCCGCAGTCATCGGGAAACAAACAAAAAAAGCGGACGGGCAAATCCACCCGCCCGCTTTGGGGAACAAATCAAGCTTGACAGCTTACTTGGAGATGACCTTGGCCATTTCCAGAACTTTGTTGCTGTAGCCCCATTCGTTGTCATACCAGCTGCAGACCTTGACGAAGGTGCCATCGAGCTGGATACCAGCCTTGGCGTCGAAGATGCTGGTGCGGGGATCGTCCACGAAATCGGTGGAAACCACAGCTTCGTCGGTGTAACCGAGGATGCCCTTGAGTTCGCCTTCGGCAGCTTCCTTCATGGCAGCGCAGATGGCATCATAGGTGCATTCGGAGTTCAGATCCACGGTCAGGTC
>SUWF01000078.1 GCA_015061575.1 Lentisphaerota bacterium | reverse complement strand
GGCAGCTCCGCCATACAAAGTAGGCACCGCCAGATTCCCGATGGCAATAAATCCTCCGCTTTGAAATTCCGTCATGGGACTGATAAACATTTCCGCATCCCGCAATATGGAAAGCCCGGCCGTGCCCAGCACTTCATCCAGTGCTCTCGGCCACACCCGTCGGGCCAGATGATAAAACAGCGGGTGCATCAAAGCACACAGCTCCAGAAATTCGCTGACCGCCCCTGCCCCGCTCCGGGCCAGACTCATGCGCTCGTTCATCTCTTTTTGGAACGCACAAAAATCTTTCAACGGATCATGCCCGCGGCGGGCAAACTGCCGGGGGCGAATCATCAGCAGACTCAAACAGCGGTCGCCGTCTTCTTCTCCGGCATCCACCGGCAAAAGTATTTTCTGACGGGCAAAAGCTTCGTGCCGGGTCAGCCCCCACATGACCAAACCGGCAATGCTGGCTGAACCGCCCATATCGGCTTGATAGTGTTTATTCAAATATGCTCTGACCGCCAGCAGAGGACGGAAATCTTCAAAAAACAGCGCCCGGAAATTACCTTCCCCGGCATAGCGCAGCTGCGTACCGCTCCAAACGTCAAAATTCAGCGGCGGATACATTACTTCGCCTACACTGCCCCAATCCTTTTTCAAGTCGGTCAAAAATTCCTGCATGGGCATACCGTCAGCGGCCACATGGTTGAACTGGCACCACAAGTCCACCTCCCGGTAGTCCGGAGTAAATCGTGCCACCACTCCCAGCATACCGAATCCGGGGTTGCGGTATTTCCGGAAATCCGGCATTTCAAACCGCTCCTTGGTCAATGCATCCAGATCATGCGATTTCATCGTTTCGCAAAACAGCACCGTAGCGTGCAAGATCCGCTGTGCCAGCCACAATCGCCGGCGGCGGCCGAAGTAGTTGAAACGGGAACGCTGCCGGATGGATTGCTTGACCGTCCGCAGCAGCTCCAACGCCCGCTCCTGTTCGGGCAGATCCCGCAATTTATTGCATTGATAGACGATCAGCTCCAGGATCTCATTCAACAGCGGGCTTTCTTCCGGCTCCAAAGCCAGCACAGAGTTGTCAAAAAGCGGTTTCAAGCCTACAAGCATACCAAATGAATCCACCTGCGCCAGCACCAGATCCCGGAACCGGCGGCGGCGGCGCACAAAAGCCAATTTCCCCGGCTCCACCCAGTAACCGATGGCATCGGTCATGCGCAGATAAGAGGCCATTTTGGCCGCCAGACGCTCGGCAGCCAGCTGACTGTTGGGCGCCGGCAGCATCGCCGTGGAATCCGGACGCAGCCGGAAACTGCCCAGAATGAATTTGGAACTTTCGCCCCGCAAAAAAATACTTGTCACTTTGCGCCAGCCGTTGCCGGTGGCTTTTACCCCCAGCAGCCGCAAAAACTGCAGCAGCTTCAATACGCCGATCATAGTCAGTGATTCCGGAACCCAGCGGTCAAACAGCCGCCGCATGGGAGGAAGTTTTTTTAATTTGTTCCAATCGATCTTTTTTTTCATTGATTTTTACCCGCCTGCCCATTAATTTACTGCAGCTCAGCAAACAATATATGCATAAGATTGTATTTGAACAGCTCATTGTACATTATCCCCATGTGCGCACCATCCAGCGTGCAGCTGCCGTGCCAGAATATGGGCGAAGCTGCCTTGTTATGCGCATAAAACGCACTGCTGAGCGTAACTTTGCCATCACCGGCGGCTCTGCCGGATACTGAAACATCGCCGGTAAATGCATCCACTGCAAGTTTTTCAGCTGTCGGAAATCCCGCACTGGCCAGCAGATAAAACCGTACCGGTTCCGGCGGCAATCCCATCGGCCGGGCCATCAGCAACTTGAACCGCCGCCCGGAATCCAGACAGCTGCGCAGATAATCAGCTGCCACATTAAAGCGTTGTTCTTCAGAAAGTTCCGGCAGCAGTTCGGCCAGCAGACGGCGGTTTTCCAGCGAGCGACTGAGTATTCCCCACTGATATTTCAACCAGAGTTGAATATCAAAAATATCCACCGTTCTGTCGCTGTTGGCAAACATCACGCTCCGGCTGGCCGGATCCGGAAACATCTGGTAGTAACTGACAAATGTCCCCAGCACCCCCTGCGGAAAAACCGGGGCCGCCGGAGTTAAATACAAACCGTTGACCAGCTCAAAAAAGGTATCGGCATAACCGCTGTTAGGCGTTGCGACCATGATCACGTTGCGGACATTTTTGGCTCCGCGCCAATTCAGCACCGGCAATGGCTCATTGTTTTTACCCAGCGCCGCATCACCATGCTGCACATAGTATCTGGCCAAAAGTCCGCCCATGCTGTGACCGATCAGATCAAAGCGGATCTCGTGCGCTTTTTTGAACTTCATATACTGGCAGACTTTTTGCAGATAAGCCTTTTTTTCTTCTATAAAACGGCTCAGTCCGGCGGCGTTTTCATCAATACCTTTGCGCCAGTCGTAGTGATACACAAACAAGGTGCTGTGCGGATAATTTTCCGGCAGCGGATCGCCTTCCATTACATAATGGCACTTTTTCAGAAAATCAATGACCGGCCGGTAGTTCAGCAGCGGTATTTCCACTCCGCCAACCGCCACGGTCGATTCATTGAGCAGTCCGCTGCTGGCTATTGGTGTATACTTTTGCGCGGCAGTCAATGGCAGCGCCAGCTTGCGGAACAACCGCTGCGAAGCCATATCTGCATAAGCAAACCGCCCCCACACCTGCCGTTTTCCATCATCCAGCGTTTGCAGTTCCGCCCCCAACAACCCGTGAATAAAGATCACCGGATGATGGGACATGCGTTCTTCGTAGCGGGGGGCTGGATGCTGTTCCAGCAGTTTGACATCGCCAGCCACTGCCCGGGAGTGGTAGGAGCCGGAAAGCTTCAAACAGCCGCATAGCAAAAGCACCCAACCAGCGGTAAAAAACACTTGTAAAATCCGCAATTTTTTTCCTGATATTTGCATCAACTCTCTTATTTTCCCAGTTATATTTTCCGTTAACAGCCCCGTGCTGTCGGTAATAATACACAATACGGCAATATAAAATAATACTCTTTTGCAGAAATACAAGTATTTTGACTTGAAACATTCTTTTTCGGCGGTATTTTAAAGGAATAGAATTATTCAAGTCCCTGAAGGATGTTTTTATGGTTATAAAAAATAATGCACTGGTAATTTACAAAAGCAAGGCGGCTGTCGTCCTTGAAATATCCAACGATAAATACACTATACGCACAACTTCCGGCGAACGTAAATCCGTCCGGCTCAAAGATATTGAATTGCTGCATACTGGCCCCTGCACAACTGTTCCGGAAGCGGCAGCAGCGCCCGGCAATGATGTATTAGCTGAAAATGCCGAACTTATCGGCGGCGATGAAATGAGCTTTGCTGATTTTACGGAACTTTTGTGGGGCTGTTTTTCACCGGCAGCGGCGCTGGCAGCCTGGGAGCTGCTGAACCGGAATTGCTACTTTAACGGTACGCCCGGCGGCCCGATCAAAGCCAATCCCCCCGAACATATTGCCGCAATTTTGAGCAAAGAAGAACAAAAGCTCCAGCAGCAGGCGGCCCGTACCGCATTGCTTGAACGCATCCGCACCAACACGATCACCAGCGAAGATGCCCCCAGTTTGCGGGAAATAGAAAATGTGGCATACGGCGAAAGCACGTCCAGCAAACTCATGCACGATTTGGGCATGGAAGCTTTGCCCGAAAAGGCACAGAATTTATTGATCAAACTGGGTTTCTGGAACTATTTTGACCATAATCCGTGGTTCCGGCGCTTCGGGCTTGAACTGCCGCTGGATTACCCTGAGCTTTCGATAAAATCACCCCCGGGAGAGCGGCTTGACCTGACTCATCTGGCCGCTTACGCCATTGACGATGCCACCAGCAATGACCCGGATGATGCCATAAGTTATGATTCTGAAAATGACCTGCTGTGGGTGCATGTTGCCGACCCCGCTTCGGTCATCGACTGGGATAGTGATTTGGAAAAATTTGCCTGCAGCAACGGCTGTACACTTTATGCGCCGGAAGCTGTCCACCCCATGCTGCCGCCGCAATCAGTGGAGCTGTTCGGCCTGGGTTTGAGCGAAACCTCTCCAGCGTTGAGCATGGCGCTGAAGATCGATGACTCCGGCAACTCTCAATTAGCAAACTTGACTCTGAGTACGGTCAAAGTTACCCGCATGGATTACACGCAAGCCGAAGAACTTATGCAGCAGGATGGATTTGCCGGATTGCTGGCTGCCGTTGAACGGTTCCGGCAATACCGCATTGCCAATAATGCTGTGATGATCAAACTGCCGGAAGTCAAGGTAAAAACTGATATTTCCGCCAGACAAATTTGCATAACTCCCCTGCCCCAGTCCCCCGCCCGGGAATTGGTGGCCAACGCCATGCTGGCAGCCGGTCACGCTGTCGGCAAATTTGCCGTGGAGCATGATATTGCCATGCCGTTTTCGGTTCAAAGCGATCCGGAAATGAGCGAACGGCCCGATACCCTGCCGGGCATGTATGCGCTGCGCAAAAGCTGCCGCCAGAGTACGCTTTCCACGCTGCCGGGCAAACACGCCGGTTTGGGATTGGAGCCTTATGTACGGGTGACCAGTCCGCTGCGCCGTTACGAAGATTTGCTTGCCCACATCCAGCTGCGGCGCTATCTGGCCGGGAAAACACCTCTGAGTATGAGCGAAATGGACGAACGCATTGCCGTATCGGAAGCTGCCGCTGTATTGCGCAGCAAACTTGAACGCCAATGCCGCGAATACTGGACAATGGTATATTTGCAGAGTCTGCCGGAAAATTATCAGAGCGAAGCCATTTATATAGCCAAACCCGACGACCGCAGTGTCTGGCTGCTGCCGGAGCTGGCTTTTGAGTTCAAAAACCGCTATAATACCAAACTTGCTTTAGGTGAATCAGTGCAAGTGGAATGTATTGCCAGCGATCCGGTATTGCTTTCGGCTCAGTTCCGGATCAAAGCCTGAGGTGTTATGGTGTCTGCTGCCGGGCAGTTGCTTCCCGTTGATTGATCCCATCCAGATAACGGCAGACGCCGGGCCAGTTGCCTTGATCGAAAATACGTTTCAAATGCCGGTAGCCATCGCCATAAATCCTATCCGGATTTTTTTCCATGCGGTAATTCCATTGGGCGTTGCCGCTCATTTGGTTGTATAACGCAGCGACCAGTTCTGCAAAACCTTCCTGCAGCTTGCGGTCATGTATATAACGCCAGCGGTGCAGCATGTAGTCATGCGCCAGTTCGTGCGCAATTACTTCGGCAGCTTTGATTTCCGGCAGATGCTCCATTATTGTGATGCTGCAGGATTCATTTTCATAACGGACGCTGGTTTTCTGTTCACGCCAGAATTCAAAGGGCAGCGGTTTACTTTCGATTATCTTGCCGCTGTAGTTGTACATGCCAAATTCACGAATCCCGGCAGCGCCGTCCGCTTCAGAAAGTTTTATATTCTGCATCTGCAATTTTATAGCGTGATCGTTGCGGAATCCCAACTTCCGGCAGAGTTGATTCTGCACCCGGGCAAACAGCCGCTCCAACTGGCGCTGACCGCTGACGATATTATGATTGCAATCCTGGCACAAAGCGTTGCCGTTATGCTGGATATGCAAAGAACTTTCCGGGCGTTCACAAATCAGACATTTCTTTTTATTCATACACTTCATGCAGTAAACCGAATCGCCGTAAGCAGAAAATATTACTTTTCCCTGTCGGAAAACGTTTCGGCAATTCCGGCAGCGGGCCAGCAGTTTTTCTTCGGCACACTTCCGGGAACAGAATATCTTTTCTTTGGCTTTTATCGCACTCTTGCGGCAGATCCGGCGGCAATTTTCGCATTTGGGCAGCGTAGAATCAAGGCATTTGCGGCTGCAAAAATTGCGGCCGTCGCCGCTTTGTATGTACTGCCCGCGGATGTTTTTCCGGCAAACCTCGCACCGCAAGCGCTCCGCAGCAAAAGTCTCAACCGGATAGAAGCAGCAGATGAGTAGCACCCAATTCCATATACCAGTTAATAAAAATCTGCGCATAAGCTGTAACTTCCGTTCAATTTCTGCTGCGGCGGACGACCAATTCGCCATCTGCCGGCAAATTATTGGTCATACGCATGACCAGCAGCAGTCCGATCCCGCCAGCCAGCAGATCCGCCGCCAGCCGGGCTGCAAACAAACCGTTCAAACTGTTGAATGCCAACGCCAGCAGCGACAGCGGTATAAGCAACACCAATATCCGCAGCACCGCCAGCCACGCACTGCCGTGCGGATAGTCACAGCCGGTAAAGAA
>SUWF01000024.1 GCA_015061575.1 Lentisphaerota bacterium | reverse complement strand
TAAAACCGAGATCGGCCATTTTTATTTTTGCTGAGGCAAAAATAAAAATGGCCAGGAAAAGGTTTGCGGAAAAAGGGATGGGGGTTCCGTCTTCGCCCTGTGGGCTACGCCGTGACAAGTCGGGGGAGGGGAAAAAACACTTTCCTCAAAAGTGGTTTTTCCCTTCCCCCGAGGCATACCCATAACGTTTTTTTATCAGGCGAAAATTACTTTTTTGAAGTTCTTTTTGCCGGTTTGCAACAGGAGTTCTTTTTCCGGGACGTCGGAAGTTTTGAACATTTTATTCATATCGCTGATTTTTTCGCCGTTGACTTTTACGGCGTTGCCTTGCAGCAGGCGGCGGGCTTCGCTGTTGGATTTGCACATTTCGGCGTTGGTCAGCAGCTGCACTATCCACAAGCCGTCGCCTTCCAGACTGGCGGCGGGCAGGGTGATTTCCGGATAGCTGGCTTCGACCTTACATTCTATTTTACCAACTGCGCTGCTGGTTGCGATTTTGCGTTCCGGGTCGGCAAAGCCGAACTGACTGCCAGCGGTAAGGTAGGCTTCGGTGGCGGCCTGTTCGCCGTGGGCCATCTTGGTGGCTTCAAAGGCCAGAATTTCTTTGGCCCGGTTGATGTTGCCGCAGTCGGCCAGTGCAATACATTCTTCCAACGGCAGTTCGATAGCGAATTTCTTCAACAGATCGCCCAGCATGGCGTCGTCGCAGTTGCGCCAGAACTGGTAGTAATCAAAAACGCTGGTGCGGTTCACATCCAGCCAGACGCTGGTTCCGCCGATGGATTTGCCAAATTTCTGGCCGGTGGCGGGGTTGATCAAAAGCGGAATGGTCAGCACATGCACGTCTTTTTCTTCTTCGTACATGCGGCGGATAAGTTCTGTTCCGGCGACCATGTTGCCCCACTGATCCTGCCCGCCGATTTCCAGCGTGCAGTTGTATTCCTTGTTCAAATGGTAAAAGTCATAGCCCTGCAGCAGCGAGTAGCTGAATTCCAGAAACGACAGACCGTTTTCCAGACGGCTTTCCACCGATTTCTGCGCCAGCATCCGGTTGACCGAAAAACGGCTGCCGATGTCCCGCAAAAAGTCCAGCAGCTTGATCTGTCCGAACCAGTCGTGGTTGTTGACAAAGTTCGCTTCGCCGTTTTCCAGCGTAATAAAGCGGGCCAGCTGCTTTTTAAGACATTCCACATTATAAGCAACTTCTTCCATCGTGATCATATTGCGGGCGGTGCTGCGTCCGGAGGGGTCGCCGATGGCACCGGTGGCGCCGCCGACCAGCACGGTCGGAACGTGTCCGGCTTTCTGCAGCATACGCATCGCCATTACCGGCAGCAGGTGCCCAACGTGCAAGCTGCTGCCGGTGGGGTCAAAGCCGCAGTAAAAGACCACTTTTTCGGTGGTGAATTTCTTTTCGATAGCTGCTTCGTCGGTCATCTGGTAGACAAAACCGCGGGCTTTGAGTTCCTCATAAATATTCATTTTTTTCAACCTTGTGTTTATATTTTTTTGAAATCCAATCAATAATTCGGTTAATATAACACCGCAAAGGCAAAGTTACAAGCTCCCAAATCAATTTTTACGCAAGCTTTTGAGTGTAACAAAAACTATTTCGGGCTTCATGCAGAATCTGGCTTGTGCGTATGCTGAGCCCAGACCGGATGTTACCAGCAAAGTTTTGCTGCCTTCCCGGATTTTTCCGTAGGAATATTTTCTGCCGTAGCTGCCGGGGTTGATCACGCTGCCGATGCCCGGCAAATAGAGCTGGCCGCCGTGTGTGTGGCCGCTGACGGTCAGGTGGGCATTTCCCGGCAAAAACGGAAAATCTTCCGGTGTATGGCACAATACGATATTGAGCATGTTTTTGTGAAAAATATTTTTGAAGCGTCTGCGGTCTTCCCGCCGGTGCGGATTGCTGCTGTAGTCCAGACCGATTAAATTGATTTTTCCGCCATTGGGGAGTTTGATCAAAACATTTTGATCTTGCAGCAGCGGCAGATCTTTTTCGGCAAACGCCTTTTGGATTTTACTGAAGCCGCCGGCCGGATAGCGGTATTCGTGGTTGCCGGGGATACTGTACAGCAAATTACGCTGCTTGAAGTCAGCAAAAGAATCCAGCAGTTGTTCGATACGATCGCCCCGGCCGTTGCCGTTGATAAAATCTCCGCCCAGCAGTATTGCCGCCAGATTGGGACGCTCGTTTATGAGTTTGATGGCACGCTGCCAGAGCGGACGGCGGCGGCTGGAGGCGTGGATATCGGCGACAAATGCGATCACACTCCCATCCAATTCGGGCGTAATCAAAGCGTGTTCAAACGTGTATTCGGTTATGCGCAGCTGATCGGGTTCGACTTTCAATATATAATAAGCCAGCGCCAGCATCAGCGGCAAGGCAATGATGACGGCAAAATTACGGCGCCAGAACAGATGCAGACGGCGCAGAATATATGATTGTCGGGTGATTTTTTTCATGATAGTTTATAAGATATAACCTTTTTGGGCGTTTTCAAGGGCAGAATTAAAAAAAAATCACTTTGAGGACTTGAAATTTCCTGCTTTTGAGTTAAATTAGCTCAGATATATTTGTATAGTTGCCGGAAAACAGCGTTGTTTTTGGCATGGAACAGGATTTTTATGACGGAAGATTTGGAAAATAACAACTCAGCTGCTGCCGCAGTTAATTATGATGAAAGTCATATCAAACACCTGGATGCCCGGGATCATGTGCGTACCCGATTGGGTATGTATATCGGGCGGGCAGGGGATGGCTCACACCCGGATGACGGTATTTATGTGCTGCTTAAGGAAGTGGTGGATAACGGGGTCGATGAATTTATTATGAACTTCGGCCGCCGGATCGATATAACTTTGTCGGAAAATGGCGAAGTATCGGTGCGGGACTACGGGCGGGGAATCCCGCAGGGGAAACTCGTGGAGTGCGTTTCGGACATCAACACCGGCGGCAAGTACAACAGCGATGCTTTCCAGTTTTCGGTCGGCATGAACGGCGTGGGCGTTAAAGCGGTAAACTTTCTTTCCGAAACTTTTGTTGCCCGCAGTGTCCGTTCCGGACATTTCCGGGAAGTGACCTTCAAGCAGGGGATATTAGCCGGTGATACCGATGGCGATACCGAAGAACGGGATGGTACTTTGATCCGGTTCCGGCCTGATCCGGAGATCTTTCACGATTTCAAATACCGTTTGAATTATGTGGAAAAACGGCTCTGGATGTATGCTTATTTGAATACGGGGCTTTCTATTTACCTCAACGGACAGCGGTTTTACAGCAAAGAGGGGCTGAAAGACCTCCTGACCAGCGAAGTGGAAGATAACGCCATTTATGATGTGATCCATTACAAAAGCAAAACTTTGGAATTTGCTTTTACCCACAGCGATGAGTATGGTCAGACCTATTTTTCGTTCGTCAACGGCCAGCATACTACTGACGGCGGGACGCACCAGTCGGCGTTTTGTGAAGGTATCTTGAAAGCGATCAACGAAATTTCCGGCAAAAATTATCAGGCTCCGGATGTGCGTGACGGTATTACCGGGGCTATTGCCATAAAAATGCAGGATCCGCTGTTTGAATCGCAGACCAAAAACAAATTGGGCAGTACTGAAGTGCGCGGCCCTATTGTTCAGACAGTCAAGGATGAAATTTGCAACTTTTTGCTGAAAAATCTGGAAGTCAAAGATATATTGCTGGATAAGATTTCCCGCAACGAACAGGTGCGGCGTAAAGTACAGGAAGTAAAAAAACAATCCCGGGAAACGTCGCAGAAAACCGTTTTGCGTATTCCCAAACTCAAGGATTGCCGCTATCATATCGGCTCCAAATGGCCGCGCGGAACTCAGCCTAAAGAAACGATGATCTTTCTGACCGAAGGCCGGTCGGCTGCCGGAAGTTTGGAAAAACGGCGCGATCCGGATTGTCAGGCCATCTTTGAATTGCGGGGCAAACCAAAAAATGCTTACGGCGAATCGTTTGAAATGATCTATAAAAATGAGGAACTTACTTTCCTTATGAAGTCGCTGGGCGTGGAGGATTCTACGGAGTTTTTGCGCTACGACAAGATCATTCTGGCCACTGATGCTGATGTAGATGGGTTGCATATCCGCAATTTGATGATCACGTTCTTTTTGTGTTTCTTTGACCAGCTGGTGCTTTCCGGGCACTTGTATGTGTTGGAAACGCCGCTTTACCGGGTGCGGAAAAACGGCACGGCACCCATTTATTGCTACAGCGATTCGGAACGGGATAAGGCGGTAGCCAAGCTGGGCAAAGCGGCCGAAATCACCCGCTTCAAGGGGTTGGGGGAAATTTCTCCGGATGATTTTGGCGCATTTATCGGCAAAGATATGCGTCTGTCGCCGGTGACGCTCGATAACATGCACGGAGTCAACGAAATGCTGCGCTTCTATATGGGGGAAAACTCCGTGGAGCGCAAAGATTATATTATGAGCAATCTGGAGGTGACGGACTATGAGTGATGAAAAGAATTTGCCCGTGCCGCCGGAAGAAAATCTGGAAAATCCGGCCGTGGAAAACAACTCCGCTGCCAGCGAGGAAAACGATACCGAGGACGCTGTAAGCGTAGTGCGCAAGCGCGGCGGCAATGAATATTTCCGGCAGATGATGGACCGGAACTTTCTGGATTACGCCAGTTATGTAATTGGTTCCCGGGCTATACCCGATGTGGATGACGGCTTGAAGCCGGTGCAGCGGCGGATCTTGTGGACGCTTTATCAGAATTACGATAACGGCCGCCCGACCAAAACGGCTAATATTGTCGGCAATACCATGCACTATCACCCCCATGGGGATGCTTCCATTGGCGATGCTATTGTAGTGCTGGCCAACAAGGGCGGCTGCATTGAACGCATGGAAAAAGACAGCGACGGAGTGGAAAAACTCCGGCATGTGAACATACCTTATTTTATTCATAAAGAAGGTAACTTCGGTAATATTTTAACCGGCAGCCCGGCCGCTGCCACCCGTTATACAGAGTGCGCATTGAGCAAGCTGGCTTATGAAACTATGTTCAATAACGACATAACCAATTTCATACCCAACTATGACGGACGCAAAAAAGAACCCACTCAGCTGCCGGCCAAAGTACCCAGTCTGCTGATGCTGGGCTCCGATGGTATTGCTGTGGGGATGAGTACGCTGGTGCTGCCGCACAACTTTAATGAGCTTATTGATGCGGAGATCGCTCACCTGCGGGGCGAGGAGTTTGAACTCTATCCGGACTTCCAGCAGGGCGGGGTGATGGATGTACGCGAATACTTGGACGGTAACGGTAAAATTACGTTGCGGGCCCGGATCGATATTGAAGGCCGGGAATTGGTGATCCGGGAAATTCCGGCCACGACCAATACCGGTTCGCTGATTGCGTCGATCGAGCGGGCGGCTGAAAAGAACAAGATCCGTATTGCCTCGATCAATGATTTTACCACTGACCAGGTGGAAATCAGAATCACGCCCACCCGGGGATATGAACCGGAAAAGACCCGGCAGGGGCTGTTTATGTACACGGATTGTTCGGTGAGTATTTCGCCCAAGATGACGGTAATTTGCGACCGCCGTCCGGTGCAGATGAGTGTGAGCGAAGTCTTGAAACGCAATGTCGGCAAGCTGCTGGATTATCTGCGCAGAGAGTTTGAAATCGAACAGGCTAGGCTGCTGGAAAATAAGCACGCCAAGACGCTGGCTCAACTGTTTTTTGAAAACCGCATATACAAACGTATTGAAGAGTGCCGGTCGCAGGAAGAAGAATATAAGGAAGTTATGGATGGTTTGGCCCCGTTCCGTGACCAGCTGTTGCGGGATGTGACCAACGAAGATATCGATAAACTTCTGGCGTTGCCGGTGCGGCGGATCGCCCGCTTTGATATTGAAAAAAATCAGCAGGAGATCCGGGCGATCGAGGAGCGTTTGAAAGAGATCCGTCATCACCTCAAGCATCTGGTGGAATACACTATCGGCTATCTGGAGGATATCAAAGAGCGTTACGGTAAGAATTTCCCCCGCCGTACTGAAATCGAAAATATCGACAAGATCGACCGCACCCGGGCCGCATTGAACAATATCAAGGTGTTCTGGGATCGGAAAAACGGTCACGCCGGTACCACGATCAAGAGTGAAGACGTGATCATGTGCAATGAATTCGACAAGATATTGTGTGTGGAACGCTCCGGAGTGTATGTTATATACGATATACCCGATAAAATGCACGTCGGCAAGCTCTATGACTTCCGTAAATACGATGCCAAACAGGAATTCGGTATCATTTATTCGGAAAAGAAAACCGGCAAATTCTACGGCAAACGCTCCACTATTGATAAATTCATCAAGGAAAAGAAATATACGCTTTGTCCGGAAGGCTGCCGTCTGGAGCTTTTTACCCCCCGGCCGGATGCCATTTATGAGTTGGAAATCGAAGCCAAGCGCGGCGGCAACAAGCACGAAGAAATCAATTTGATGACGCTGCCGGTGCGTTCGCCCAAAGCACGGGGATTTTTGATTGGAGCTAACATTATAAAGATCACGCATCAGCGGTATTTGGAAGAAGCTGAATTGACTGAGTTTATGGCCGCTGCAGCGGAAGCTGCCGAAGATAATGCTCAACTTTCGGAAAATACTGCTGTGCCGGAAGCAGCTGCGGCAGTTGCCGGGAGTGAAAATGCTGAGCAACTGGAGAACAGCTCAGCTCAGAATGAAGCTATTGAAAGTCAAAAAGATGCAGCTGAAGTTAAGGAAACTTCAGAAAAGACAGATTCTGTTGCGGATATTTCCGAAGCTAAAGCAATAGAAGATTCCGACTCAACAATTGCTGCAAATGTTGAGTCGGTTGCCGATGAGAATAGCAATGGAGCGCCGGATGTTGAAGAAATCGCCGATGAAAAAGCTGAATCCGCTCCGGTAGTGGTTGAATCAACTGCTGCTGTTGAGGTGGAAGCGGAGGCGGAGGCTGAACTTGGCCCCGACGCCGCTGCAACTCCCGCCGAAGAACCGGAAACAGCCGCAGATGAGCCCGTTCTTGAATGCGAAAGCACTGACGATGTATTAATTTTGGATGGTTCTGCGGATAAAGGCTATAAAAAAGTGCGCCGCCCGGCTATCCGGCCGATCAAAAATGATTCGGTAGTTCCGGATAAACCGGATGATGATCTGGGAATTGTGCAACCCGAGTTGGGATTTTGATTTATGAATACAAAAATTACACTTGAAGAAATCAAAAATGTCGTTGAAAGTATTTTCCCGGAAGTTCAACCGTTGATAAAAAAAGTCGGCGACAATCCCGAAACCGGTTATAAGGAAAAACAAGCCTGCGCCTGGCAGATGGAATTTTTGCAGCAGCAAGGTTTTACTGTTCAAGGCAATTTAGCAGATTTATCTACGGCTTTTTATGGTGAATACTGCGTATGCAGGACAAATAGTGATGTAAAAACTGCACTGCTTACGGAATATGATGCCTTGAATCCGCCGCTTGGACACGCTTGCGGTCACCAGTTGATCATGGGAACAGGGCTGCTGGCGGCGGCGGCCGTTCGGAGGATCATGGAAAAACACCGGATCCCCGGCACGTTATGCACGATCGGCTGTCCGGCGGAAGAACAGCTGGGCGGCAAGGTTTTTATGTTGCGCAGCGGGGTGTTTAAGGATGTGGATGCGGCGTTTTTGTCGCATCCGTTTTTCCGCTATGGTGTAAGCCGTAAAATTCTGGCGGTCACTCACGGCAACGTGGAGTTTTTCGGGCGCAGTGCCCATGCTTCCACCGCTCCGGAGCAGGGGATCAATGCGTTGGATGCCATGACAATTTTTATGAGCGGGATCAATGCGTGGCGCCAGCAGCTGCCGGGGACTGCCCGGGTGCATGGCATTATTACCAACGGCGGAACAGCAGCTAATGTCATACCGGATTACACATCGGGATTTTTCTATGTGCGCAGCGCAGATAATGTTTTCCAGAAAAAGATGGAACAGCGTTTTGAAGAAATCGCTCAAGGTGCGGCTCTGATCGCCGGGTGCCAATATAAAGTATCTTGGGATGACGGGGCGTATTCAGCTGGAAAATCCAACGCAGTGTTGGCGGAAGAAGCCGAAAATATAATGCAGCAAATGGGGTTGAATGTAAATCGGAATATACCGGAACCGCTTTCAACGGACTTTGCCAATGTTTGTGACGAAGTTCCGGGTGTGAATATTTACTTTGATGTCACCGGCGGCGAACCGCTGGCACTGCACTCCATACCGTTCCGGGAAGCGGCGGCATCTGAACAGGCACTGCAGCCGTTGAAAAATGCAGCGGTCGTGCTTGCTCAGCTGACGTTGAATTATTTGCTGGACGAAAATTTCCGCCAGCGGGTGAATGAAGCAAGGTAAATAGTTATGTCACAGGAAAAAGCCAGCTTTCTTGACCGTTTCATTGAACGTCTTGACACTATAGACTCCAACAGTTTACAGGCGTACATAGTGCATTTATTCCGGGAACGGGGATTTTTTGAATCGGTGTTCAATGCCATTCAGGAAGGTATATTGGTCATCGACCGGCATTTATCTATAAAGTACTTCAACAGTGCGGCAAAAAGTTTGTTGGGATTGCCGGATGATTGCCGCAAATTGAAGATCATCAAGCTGTTGCCGCAGCTGGATTGGCGCCGGATCCTCGGCGGAGATGTCGATGCCTGGACCCGGCTGGCCCGGCAGGAAATCGAAATAGCTTATCCGACCCAACGCTGGCTGCAGGTGTACATTGTGCCGCAGGAGGATGAAAAAGAGCGTTTTGCCACCATTATTCTGCACGATGTAACAGAACGGCGGCGACAGACCGATGAAGAACTCGAAAGCCGCACTGCCGGGGTAGTTGCCATGCTCGCTGGCAGTGTTGCCCACGAAATCGGCAACCCGTTGAACAGCTTGTATTTAAACTTGCAGCTGCTGGAACATGACCTTAAAGACGAAACTTTTGACCGCAATGAAGCGTTGGAAACGGTCGTCTGCTGCCGGGGCGAAGTGCAGCGGCTGGATAATCTTATCCGGCAATTTCTCAATGCGGTGCGGCCGGTACAGCTGGAGTTTCAGCAAGTGGATCTGCGTCAGCTGTTGCTGGATACGTTAAAATTCATGCAGCATGAGTTGGAATTGCGTTCTTTGACGGTTCGCTGCGATTTTCCTGAATCATGGCCCATGATCTCCGGTGATGCTGAACAGCTTAAACAGGCATTTTACAATATCATCAAAAATGCCGCTCAGGCAATGAGTTCCGGCGGTGAATTGTTGATCGTTGGCTCGGTGGACGATGTGAATGTGAAGTTGGGATTTGCGGATAGCGGCAAGGGGGCCAATGTCCGGGAACTCAGTACGATGTTTGAACCATTCGCCAGCTTCAAACCCGGCGGCAACGGCTTGGGTATGATGATCATAGAACGGGTAGTTCGGGGGCACGGAGCGGAACTTTTGCTGGATACAGCACCGGAAGCTGGCATGACTCTGACGATCAGTTTTCCACGGGAAGGGCGCCGGGTGCGGATGCTGCCGGAATCGGCTGAACAGCAGGAGCTTGATCAATGAAAAATTGCGAACTTTTAATAGATATAACTTCGGCTGCTTTGGGCAAGCCCGGCGCTGCGGAGTGGATGAGTTCAGCGCAAACTCTGGCGGCACAGTATAATGCTGTTATTGGAGTGCAGGTGCATAACTCGGCTTTAGTCAACGAGTTTGAATTGGCTGTAGCTTGCAATTATCCATTGAGCTTTCATGCGCCGGTACTGGGCGAATACATGATGAATTTTGCTGCCGAAGATGCTTCATTATCCTGGCAGATGGCAGCAGAACAGGCCGATTTGATGCGGCGTTATCAGGTGAAACGGGCGGTATTTCACGGTGCGTTGATGACCGATTTGGCGATTTATGCGTTTGGTCACGGCATGAGTTACCATGAATGTATGATGCAGGCGCAGCGGAGTGATCTTTTGCGCAGCAGCGGGTCGTTTTTTGTGCGCGATTACACCGCAAGCGATGAATATTTGCTGCGGCGGGATCGCTTGAAAAATAATCTGCTTGAATTGCGCAAGCGTTATCCGGATCTGCTTTGGTGTGTGGAAAATGATTTTCCGGCGCATACAGCCGGGGTGCTGCGGGGCTGCGATCTGGCATATTTGGAGCATCCGGTCTGTTTTGATACCGGCCACATGTGGGCGGCCAGCAAGATGTTGGAACTGGATTTTTATGCGGAACTGGATGCCGCATTAGCTGGCGGCATGGTCGAAATGATCCATTTACATGCGTCCAAACATAAATTTTCTGCGCCGCATGACAGCTGGGGCGATGGCCATTTGCCGTTGAATATTGCTACGGATATGGATATAGCAAAAATTATCCGGAAGTGCCGCCAGAATCAGGTCAAACACATCGTTTTGGAAATCGCCGATGCGTCGCTGAGCGATGTGCAAACTGTATTGCGTTATTATTTTGAGGATTGATTTTATGAGCAAACCCCACATTCTTATTGTTGACGATGAACGCAGTACTTTGGATGCCATGTGCCGCTTTCTCAAACGGCGTTTTGAAGTAAGCAGTGCCGACGATGGATCGATAGCCGTGCGGATGATTGCTGAAAATGATTACGATCTGGTGCTGACTGATTTGCGGATGCCCGGGCAGGACGGTATGGCGGTGCTGGATGCGGTATTGGCAAAAAAATCCAAACCGCTGTGCATTATTCTTTCGGCCTACGGAACGGTGGCCAATGCGGTGGAAGCGGTCAAGCGCGGAGCCTTTGATTTTGTGATGAAACCGGTTAATCTGGAACAGTTGACGCTGATCCTTGACCGGGCGTTGGCAACAAGGCAGCTGCAGAGCGAAAACCGTGAACTCAAACAGAAACTTTTCCAGGGCAACGGCAACAGCAATATCGTTGCGCAGTCACCGGCAATGCGCTCAATTATGGATCTGGTCAAACAGGTGGCGCCCAGCCGGGCGACGGTGCTTTTGACCGGCGAGAGCGGAACCGGCAAAGAGGTGATTGCACAGGCACTGCATGATTTCAGCGGCCGCAGCGGCAAATTTGTGCCGGTGCATTGTGCGGCATTACCGGCAACACTGCTGGAGAGTGAACTCTTCGGCCATGAAAAAGGTGCATTTACCGGAGCCAACGAATCCCGCAAAGGGCGTTTTGAGCTGGCGGCGGGCGGCACGTTGTTTTTGGACGAAATCGGCGAGATCGACCCGGCGACTCAGGTCAAACTGCTGCGGGTGCTGGAAAGCCGTACCTTTGAGCGGCTGGGCGGCAGCGAAACGCTTACTTGCGATGCCCGGATCGTGGCGGCGACCAATCGGAATTTGGAAAAGATGGTTGCGGAAGGCACCTTCCGGGAGGATTTGTTTTATCGCTTGAACGTGGTCACGGTGTCGTTGCCGGGGTTGCGGGAACGGCGGGAAGATATACCGCTTTTGATCAAGCATTTTATCGATATGGTCTGCAAGGATAATCAGCGCAGTATATTGCAAATTACGCCGGAAGCGATGAATGCTCTGGAGCGTTACGACTATCCGGGCAACATCCGGGAACTGCGCAATACCATCGAGCGCATGGTGGTGCTGGCCCGGGGCGATACGCTGGAATTGAGCGATGTACCGGAGCATATCCGTAACAGCAAAAAACACTTTGATAATGAAGAATTTGCTGAAATGATCACGAGTGATTCCGCTAACGGGTTCAATCTGGATGGCAACGAGCGTATGCTTATAGAACAGGCGCTGAAAAAAGCCCGGGGCAACCGGACTAAAGCGGCGGAAATTCTGGGGATCAGCCGCCGGACGCTGCATCGGCGTTTGAACGAATACGCCGCCAATGGCGAACCGATTGCGGAAGATTTATGAACGCCCGACAGGTGGTGATAGCGGGGGCAGGGCCGGCCGGTTTGATGGCGGCAATCAGTGCGGCGCAAGCGGGTTTTGCAGTTACGCTGCTTGAGTATCTGCCGTCAGTGGGGCGCAAACTTTTAGCTTCCGGAGCAGGGAAATGCAATTTTACGAATATGCTCAGTGCTGAATCTATGGCGGAGCGATTTGCGCCGGAGCAGCGGCGCTTTGTGCGTCCGGCATTGCTGAATTTTCCGCCGGAAGCGGTGCGGGAGTTTTTTCTTGAACACGGTGTCAAATACAAATTGGTGGATGATTTTTATTGCTTTCCGGTCAGCGAAAAGGCCTCTGATATACTTGATGTTCTGGTGGATAAAGCACGTTTTTTGCAAGTAAAGATCATTTGCAATTCACCGGTTACCGAGTTGACGGTCAAAAATCGCCGGATCGTGCAAGTGTTTTCCGGCCAAGCTGTTTACGATTGTGATTACTTTATTGCAGCCGGGGGCGGGCCGGGCTTCCCCAGACTGGGCGGACATGGTTCGCTGGATAAAATTCTGACCCGTTGCGGTGTCAGCTGCGTACCCCGGACTCCGGCACTTTGCGGATTAAAAAGCAACGCTTGTTGGGTGCAGAGTCTGGCGGGAATCGTTTTGGAAAAAATAACCTTGACGCTGGATAAAAAAAACATTACCTGCGGAACGCTGCTGTTTACCGGTGACGGGATTTCCGGCCCGGCCGCACTGGATATGGCGGGCAGGGTGGCCAAACTCTTGGCGGCGGGGAATGAAAAAGTACTTTTAGCAATAGATTTCCTGACGCAATATTCGCCGGAAGAATTGGAACAAATATTAACTCAAAGTCGCCAACATAACGGCAAACGTTTGCTGCATAATGTGTTCAATAGTTTTTTGCCGCAGGCGCTGCTGCATAATATAACGGAATATTTGCACATTGCCGATACTCCGCTCAATCAGCTCAGCCGCTCTGCGATCCGGAATTTTCTTGCCATGCTCAAAAGTGCGCCGCTTGAAGTTACGGCCACTGATTCGTGGAACAAAGCCATGGCCAGCACCGGCGGAGTTGACCGCAGTCAGCTCAAAGCCAAAACCATGCAGAGCAAAGAATTGATGAATCTTTACTGCGCCGGGGAAATGGTGGATGTTGACGGGCCTTGCGGCGGATACAATATACAATGGGCGTTAAGTTCCGGTTATCTGGCCGGATCGCTGCAATAAAATGTATTTTTATTTGTGTAAAATATTTGTAATTTGATTTTTTAGTGTTAATTTATACTGGTTACTTGTATCGTGCAAGTATTATAATTGAAAATATGGAGATTTTAACTGAACCTGAGATAACAAATTGTTGACAATTTTTATGTAATCGTCCATTCCTGAACTACCACTTCATTTTTTTGGCAGATTGCAGACCCCTCATTACATCAAAATGTCCTCGACATAGGCACATTTTGAGTAAGTGCGGGTTTGCATCGCTGTGGTAGGCGTAGGAATGGGCACTTCTTCGGAATGTGCCCTTTTTGTTATCTTGAAAAGTTATAATGTGTTTTGTTTGATGATATAAACATAGATTTAATATAAATTTCAAGGTGAGGAAAAAAAGTATGGCTTACTTCAAAAATGTTGCGCTGTATATGGTCAGCAGCGGTGCAGAGATGGCCTCCGTTTGGGAAAGTTCAATTGCAGACATAACTCTGGTTAATGCGGAAGCAGCCTATATTCATTCCGGCGGGCGGGCGGATAATATTACGATCGATCGCTGGGGTGAGATGTACATCTACGAAAACGGTTCTGCCGCAACGGTAACGGTCAACAGCGGCGGCGTATTGCAAGTCAGCGGCGGTATGCTCACCGGCGCTACGGTCAACAAGGGCGGCAGCGTGGTGGTTTCCGGCAGTACGGCTGAAGTTGGCGGCACCGTTGATGGCGGTACTATGGTATTGACCAATCTGGCCAGCGGCAACAATATAACGGTCAAGGCCGGTACCCTTACGCTGCAGAACGGGGCCACGCTGGAAGGCGGCAGTGCCACCGGCGGCGAAGTCAACTTCCTGAACGGTATTACAGTCGATCGCTTTAATCTGGGCGGCGGCATATTGAATCTGCACAGTGGTGCCAGCGTGGATCATACGTCGGTTACCGGCGGTACTTTGAATGTGCAATCCGGGGTATCGGCAACCAACACCATGGTGACCAGCGGGGTAATGGATGTGGCCTCCGGAGCGTTTATCGATGCAACTGTTGTCAATGGCGGTACGCTCAATATTCAGGAAAATATGCGCATAAGCAATACCACCGTCAGCAACGGCACGGTGAATGTGCAGGCCAACGCGGCAATCGTCAGCAATTCAATAGTTGGCGGCACAGTCAACCTTGCCAGCGGTGCCACTGCTGAAAATACCTCTATGACCGGCGGAACGCTGAATCTGGGCGAGGGGGCGGCGGCCTCGCAGGTTTATGTTTCCAGCGGAACCGGCAAAGTGGTGATCGCTTCCGGGGCGAAAGTTGCGGATTTGACTCTGGAATCCGGCGGTGCCGTGCAAGTAGAGCAGGGCGGGCTGCTTTCCGGAGCAGTTGTCAACTCCAAGGCCAGTTTGCTTACGGTTTCGGGCGGCAATCTGGTGAATGTCAGTGCCAACGCCGGAGCTTACGTCAACGGCTTTGGACTTTTTAAGGATGCAGTCTACAATGGCAGCACCGTGGCGGTGGTCAGCGCCGAAGTTATCAGTGGTGCGACCGGAACGGTACAATCCGGCAATGCGCTGAGCAATACCATTGTTTCCATGGGTGGTGTATTGGT
This sequence comes from Lentisphaerota bacterium, assembly GCA_015061575.1. Lineage (GTDB taxonomy): Bacteria > Verrucomicrobiota > Lentisphaeria > Victivallales > Victivallaceae > SIG78. Next base: position 33,358 of record SUWF01000024.1, on the reverse strand, counting down.
GTTGGAAGATGGCGCAAATATCAGCAACGTAACCGTTTGCAGTGGGGCTACCGTTAATAATTTCCTTTTGAATACCAATAATAACTTTGTAAATAATGTAACCATCAAAGATGCCACGGTCAACAAAAATGGTGCAGTGCTTTACGCCGGACAGAGTGCGGATGGTGTAAAGGTGCTCAGTGGCGGTAAGATGTTTATCGCCAGCGGCGCCAGTGCCACCAATGTAGCATGGACTCCGGGCCTGGGTGAGATCGAAGTCGAATACGGCGGCGAAGTTACATACGCCAGCAAGATTAGTGGATGCTGGGTGTTAAATAACGGTAAAATAGTTGCGAGTGGAAGGGATGCACGCCCGTGGTGGGCTGGCGCAGTTATAGGGGGGTACAGCGCTACAGCAACTTCTATGTATGTATATTCAGGCGCCCCTGTAAAAGATACGACAATTTCTTCCGGTGGCGCAGTATATATACAATCCGGCGGACGTATCGATTTGGTTAACGTTGCTTCCCAGGGAGTGTTGTATGTAAATGGAGGCGGAGTGGTATACGGTGGAAATATTGCATCCGGATATAATGGAAGTGCTGGCAGTGCATTTGTAAGTGGATGCATAAGCAGAGGTCAAATTTTGACTGCAGAATTTAAAGCTGATACCAATGCACCGTTATCTAATGGAGGGATTTTAACAATCGGTAACGCTGGAATCGTTGAAAATCTGACTAATAATGGTTCGGTTATTATTTCCAGCGGCGGCGTTTGGAGCAACAGCAGCAAATTACTGAATAACGGCACAGTTGATATTTTTGAGGGGGCAAGTATTACAAATATAATCACCGATGGCGGTACATTGAATATTAATGGCTCAGCTAATTACAGCTCGCTGACAATTCAAAGTGGTGGTAAACTCAATATCAACTCCAATGTTGAGTTGATTGATAACTCAATTGTAGTCAGCAGTGGAGCGGTCATTAACGGTTTTACCATTTCTGAAGAAGTTAAATCAAATTACCGTGAATATAATAATGCGATAGTTTCCAGTAGGTATACTGCGAATTTGTATGATAATGATATTGCCTATGGCGCTGTTCTTAAAGCCAGTGCAACCCTTAATATATCCGGCGGTTCGGCCAGAAATACTTCAGTTGGTTATGATGCGCTTATAAATTTAACTTCCGGCAGCATTGAAAATACAACAATTGGTTCTTACGGGAAAGTTGATGTTTATGACGGATACGCAGACAATACAAGTGTGGGGGGGTACAATGCAGAATTTAATGTCTACAGTGGCGGTAAAGCATACAATACAACTCTGACTTACAGTTACGGCGGCGGCGCTTCCATGAATGTATCAGCTGGTGGCTCTGCTTATAAGGTTAATGTTGGTTCTGGTTGTTGGTTGATGGTGTATACCGGAGCGGAAGCAGAAAGAGCTACTGTATCTTCAGGAGGAAATATCTTCATTGCTGATAATGCAAGTATAAAAGGTGAAAACTTCGAAGCCGGAGCCTATGTTAATGGTTTTTACATGAGCAGTGGAGCTGTTTACAGTGGAATTTACCAAAATACCCATATTAAAGGCAATGCTCATCTGTATGATGGCCAGAGTGCCAGTGGATTAACAGTCAGTAAAGGTGCTGTCTTGAATATATCCGGTGGTACAGCCTGTAACATAATTATATCCGGTGAACCTTACTATTGGTCAAGTGCAGGTGTAGTTGTTACTGGCACTGGCGAGGTCGTTTCTGCTCACTTGTATGGTTCTGGTGATTACATTAATGTCAGTTCCGGCGGAAGGCTTATTAAAACCACTGTTGATAATGGAAAAATCAATATGAGTGGTTACGCTGAAGATACCATTCTGTATGGCGGCTCCATGACTGTCGGCGATTCTGCGGTCAATGTGACGGTATTTGAAAAAGCAGCTGTCCAAATCAATGGCTATGCTCAAGATGTTATTGCCAGCGGCGGAACTGTTTCGGTCAACGGTACGGTCAATAATATAACTGTTGGCAGCGGGGCAACTCTGAATGTTAGCGGCGGTGTAGTCACCGGTAAGCTGACTATTAAGGAAGATGAAGCTGCAAAGGTGAATTTTGAGGCTGGAGCTACGTTAAATCTTGATTTAAGCTTAAGTGTTGTAAACGACAAAGATAACTATTTGTTGAGCAATTATTCTTTTATTGACAAATTTGATGCTAAGTTTACAATTACATTATCCAATCATATCGCAAATGGTACATATTATCTCATCAATGGCATAGAGAGCTCTACATCTATTGATAAAAAGGAGTTTCAATTTGTGTATGGGGATAAGCTTTTAGGTGATACTTGTATGCTTTATGAAAGTGAAGGGTTGGATACTTTGGTATATGGTGATAAACAATACCGTCTCCGATACAACGATGGTACAGTAACTCTTCGAGTCGAGTCTATTGTTTCGCCGATCAATCCGCCCGGCGGTGGCGATACGCCGGAACCGGGCCCCGAACCCGAACCCGAACCCGAACCCGATCCCGATCCGATCCCCACGCCCGACCCCGATCAGGGCAAATTGCCGGATTATTACAAGACCGGTTACTTTGTCGGCAACTTTGACGGCACCGCCGAAGATATGATCATTAAAGCCGATCAGAACAGCTACAATATCTACGGCAGTAATGATGTTGTTTACAACAACCAAATGCTCGGCCCCAACTGGAAAGTCAAAGGGGCAGGGGATTTTAACGGTGACGGCACTTGCGATATGCTGCGGGTCCACGTTGGCGGCGCTGTGGTGGCCGACTATTCGCTGACCGGCGGTGAGTTCGATCAGCAGGTGGTCAACGGTATGGTTGCCAGCTGGGATATTGTCGGTATCGGTGATTTCAACGGCGACGGCGTGGACGATGTGCTGCTGGCCAACCCCACGGCTGCTTCGGACGGCAATCCCGAATATCCGGCCGATGCGCCGCCGGTGGGCTTGCTGGGCTATTGGGCCGGAGGCGAGGGCAACGGCACGGATAATCTGGCCAACTGGGAACTCATCGACGGTTACTCGCAGGATTGGGAAATGGTCAGCGTTGGCGACTTCAACGGCGACGGCACTGACGATATGCTCTGGAAAAATGTCTTTGTCGGCGAAAACGGCAAAAACTACAACGCCTATTGCCGCTGGATGGTCGGCAGCGATAATCTCGTACAGTGGGATATTGTCAACGTGGTGCGTGAATCCGATTGGCAGCTCCTGAGCGTCGGCGACTACGACGGCGATGGCACCGATGATATGACCATGGTCAACCGTGACGGCATGGTTGTCATGGGCCTGATCAAAGACGGCGCCTTGAATGGCGACTGGATCACGATCAGCGCCGTGGATATGCTGGAATGGGATCTTGTCGGCTCCGGCGACTTCAACGGCGACGGCAAAGACGAAATCGCCTGGCATAATCCTTATGAAAAGATGACCGGTTACTGGGAAATCGATCAGGATAAAAATATTGCGTGGGTAACGACCACCACCATCGCATAATATTTTTGCGGGGGTAGATGGCACGCTATTTGATGCCATCACAACAGCGTTTCAAAGGGTAAAACCTTGGAACGCTGTTTTTTTGTACCCGCTGCCAACCGCAGAAATAAAACCATCCGTCAAGTCCATAGCAAGTTGACAATTTGCCTGTATAAAGAGCAGGGCGTGTTGATAAAAAAAACGGCCCCAAAACCAAAATTCCAAAAATCAAATAGAGCCAATCTGACGAGGCTCAAGCGATCAAGCCGTATAAGATCAAGCAAAAAACAAAACCCGCCCCAGAGGGCCGTTTCCGGTTAAATATATTACGTCGCATAATACATGTTATGTTAAGTGGAATATTGTCGGCGAGGGGGATTGTTGATTTTGTAATACCTTATATATTATATAGATAAATGATATTTACATGGCGCCTGTTAATAACTTGTTGATAGATTTTTAAGGCATTTATTAACAGGTGATGTTTTTTCAGGTGCGGGGTATCCGCCATGCCAAAATCAACGTGTCTATCCAATTAAGGCGGATTTGTCAACAAAAAAACTTGACAAATCTCCGAAATGTGCTAACTTTCCTGCAGCTAATTTTGAGAAATGGATCATCTATGGAATTGAATGAACTTTATTCTGAAATCGTCAGATTGCGCAGGCGCGATCTGCAAAAACAAAAAATGCTGCTGCCGCCGGAGAATATTGCCCAAATGGCTGCTGCTTATGACCGGCAGCACCGGGATGTGCAAAGTGCACTGGTTTCCAACCTGGCAAGGCAGGGTGATTGCGCCGAACGAAAGTCGCTGGGACTTATCCAAAAAATTGCGCCCAATGAGCAACTTTCTGCGCCGGAGCAGTTCGATTTCTTGCAGCTGGCAAGGAATTTTGAACAAAAAAAGTATGCCGCAGTGGCCGTAAATTGCGAAAAACATTTCTTCGGCGGAGCGCCGAGTATGCTCAGCGGAGTAACGCATTTGATCAATTTGCCGATTATCCGTTGGGATTTTGTCATTGATGCGTATGAAATAATGCAATCCAAGCTGTGGGGTGCAGATGCTGTGCGGGTAAATGTTGCGCTGTTGGAGAATGAAGATTTGACTGCTATTGCCGCTGCGGCCGCAGAATATCAACTCGAAATCGTTGCCGGAGTCAACTCTGTTGATACACTGGATCGGGCTTTGCAGCTCCCCTCCCCTGCGGCGATATATTGGGAAAGTTGTGCTGATTGCGAGTTATTTGCTGAGTTGATAACGCAAATTCCGGAGCATATTCCCGTAATTGTTCAGGAGGATGGAGAATCAGTTGATTGTCTGAACAAGCTCCGTATCGACGCTTTGATCACTAAAAAATAACGTTTTTTGCCGGGTAAAACGCCATTGATAATTGACAAAGTGTTTATCCGGTATTATATTAATATAATATTGGCAATTCGCAACATTTTTATTTGAGGAGAATTTGATTATGGGCAAAACAGCAGCTCAGAAGATCTTTGATGCGCACCGGATCGACAGTCCCGCTCCCGGCGTGGCCGTGTTGAGCCTCGACCGGGTTTTCTGTCACGAAATCACCACCCCGATCGCAATCAATGATCTGGTCGCCATCGGCAAAGACCGGGTCTTTGATCCCACCAAAATCAAAGCCGTGATCGACCATGTTACCCCGGCTAAAGATTCCAAAACCGCCGAACAGGGCAAAACTATGCGGGATTGGGCCCGCCGGCACAATATCAAGGACTTTTTTGATATTGGCCGCAACGGGGTGTGTCATGCGATTTTCCCGGAAAAAGGCTTTGTCCGCCCGGGCTATACCATTATTATGGGTGACTCGCACACTTGTACGCATGGCGCATTCGGCGCATTTGCAGCCGGGGTCGGCACCACCGACTTGGAAGTCGGTATCCTCAAGGGCGTGTGTACCATGCGCGAACCGGAAACTATTAAAGTCAACATTACCGGAACTTTGCCGGAAGGCGTTTATGCCAAGGATGTTATTCTGGCGGTGATCAAAACTTTGACGGTCAACGGGGCCACTGACCACGTTATCGAATTTGCCGGTCCGGCAGTGGCGGCTATGAAAATGGATGCCCGTATGACGCTTTGCAATATGGCGATCGAAGCGGGCGGTACCTGCGGTATTTGTTATCCGGATATGGTCACGGTCGATTACCTCTGGCCGTTTATTCAGGATGAATTTGCCAGCAAGGAAGCTGCTTTGGCGGAATATTCCAAATTCCTGCCCGATGCCGATGCGGTTTATGCCAAAGTTATCGATTTTGACGTGACCACGCTGGAACCGATGGTGACTTTCAACTACAAGCCCGATCAGGTCAAGAGCGTCCGGGAAATGACCGGCACTCCGGTCGATCAGGTCTATATCGGCAGCTGCACCAATGGCCGTCTGGAAGACTTGCGCATTGCCGCAAGTATCCTTAAAGGCAAAAAAATCAGCGATAAGGTGCGGGCGGTGGTGTCGCCGGCAACTCCGTTGATCTATCAGCAGGCGCTTAAAGAAGGTTTGATCGAAATTTTTATGGAAGCCGGTTTCTGCGTTACCAACCCCACTTGCGGTGCGTGTCTTGGAATGAGCAACGGCGTGTTGGCCAACGGCGAAGTTTGCGCTTCGACCACCAACCGCAATTTCAACGGCCGTATGGGTAAAGGCGGCATGGTGCATCTGATGAGCCCCGCTACTGCAGCAGCAACTGCGATTGCCGGAGTGATCACCAATTCTCCGCTCTATAAAGGTTGAATCAATAGTTTAAGGTGATAGAAAATGAAAAATTTTAACGGAAAAATCCTCTTTCTTGACCGTTCTGATATCAATACCGATGAAATAATCCCGGCCAAATATCTGACCGAACTGACCAAGGCGGCCCTCAAGCCGTATTGTCTGGAAGACCTTTCTCTGCCCGGATTCGATCCTAAAAAGGATATTGATGGCAAAGCGGTGATCGTGACCCGGGCCAACTTCGGCTGCGGTTCATCGCGCGAACATGCGCCATGGGTATTGGAATGCAACAACATCAATCTGGTGATCGCTGTCAACTTTGCCCGGATCTTCCGGCAGAATATGTTCAACTGCGGTTTGGCGGCAATTTCGCTGGATGAAGCATCCATAGACGATATTTTTGCCAACTTTGCCAACAGCGAAGCTGAATGTAAAACCGATTTGGATAAATGCGAATTTACCATCAGCAATGCCAGTATGACCAAAGTCTACAAGTTTGAAATCGCCCCCTTTGACCTGGAACTGGTCAAGGCCGGCGGCTGGGTAGCCTACGCTGACAAAAAGTATTGATCTTACCCGATAAACTCCCCTGCCCGACAGTATTGCGCTGCCGGGCTTTTTTTTATTTGTGTTGACAAAACTGCCAATGGTTGACAATGCCCGTTCACAGCATCCGGCTGCGATCGTGACGCATTGAATAAACTATTTTACTCACAGGAGTTATTATGGCAGATGAATCCATAATCAGCGGAACCGCTCCGCCGGGCGCAGATAATGCGTCTTTGCCGGAGCTGGATCGATCCAACGCTGCCAGCGTAGATTGGCAGCAGGAATTGCAGGAACTCAAAACTGCGTTCCAGGAGTTTACCCGCCACAACAACGATGAAATCGCAGTCATCAGAAGTGAACGGGACAGTGCAGCGGCCGAACTTAAAGCTGTCCGGCGGCAGCAGGCATTAACTGAATTGGCTGCTGCAAGCAATTTTCCGGATATTGAATATCTGGATTTTGTTCTGCAGAAACACCATATCGATCCGGGCGATCCGGCGTCCAGCAGCGAGTTTTTGCAGAAATTTCAGAGCGAACACCCCTATTGCCAGTTTTTGCCGATTACGCCCGGCGCTGGCAGCCGGCCAGGCCAGAAGAGTATGACGGCTGTTAATTCCGCCAAGACCGGCAAAATGGAAATGCTCGAAGATATGCTTTCCGGGGCACCGGAAATAATTTAACTTTATCAACAAAAGGATTTATTTATGGCTATTTATGCTTACAGTTTTGTCAACAAAAAACGCGATTTGTCGGATATTCTTTCCACGGTCGTAAAAGAAGAACCCCGTTTTATTTCCAATTTTCAAAATATCACTTACGCTTCTGCCCAGAAACACGAATGGCTGGAAGATCAGATCACCGGGCGCAGTGTGACTGTGCAAACGGTCGCCGGAAATACTGCAACTTTGGCTGAAAATGATGCCGCCAAGCTCAAAGTCGGCACTCTGCTGGTCATTCAGAATGATTCAGCGCTGTTCCGGGTGACGGCGATCAACGGCAGCGACTGCACTTTGGAACTGGCCGGCAGTAACGGCTCGGCGGAAGCTATGCCCAGTGACGGTGCGGTACTCAATATCGTAAGTTCACCCATGGCTGAAGGTTCGGCCAATGGCGATGGCGAAGAAACCAATCACGTCAGCGGTACTGAATACAACTATATGCAGATCTTCCGCAAAGATATTGTGCTGACCGGCACGGCAATGGCGGTCAATGTTTACGGCAACATCGACAACCAGATCAATCGCCAGACTGCTTTTGCGCTGGGTGAATTGGCCCGGGATCTCAACCGGGTGGCGTTGTTTGGGGTACGGCGTGAACCCGGGGCAAATGTGCGTGGCGAAGCTGGCGGGTTGTATTGTTTTGCAGCCGGCAGTGACGGCATGAATATTGATGCCAACAAGCTTACGCTGGACAGCTTTATGATCAATGATGCCGCACAGAATATCCTTTCTGAAGGCGGGGAACCCATGCAGATCTTGTGCAGTCCGGGGCAGGCCCGGGTGCTTTCCAATGAATACAAGCCTTCGCTGCAGATCTTGCGCAGTGACGATCGCCGTGGGGCTTATGTAGCTACGATCGTCAACGAAATTTCCGGTCGCGGCATGACCATTATGGCGGATCCGGATGTTCCGGATACCGATGTATGGGTGATGGATACCACCGGTTTGGGCTTGGCTAATCTCAAAGGCCGGGCCATATCTGATGTGGATGCTACTCCGCAGGGATTTGACGGCGTAAAACGCATGGCCATTGGCGAACTTACTTTTGAGTTCAAAAATGCCAAGCAGCGTTTGTGCCGCATCCACAATCTCCAGTCCAGCGCAGAAGCTATCAGAGCATTGCGCAACGAATAATCAACCCAGCAGTTCCGGTGGAGGATTGGGTGAATATATACAACCTGCACCGGAACTTTTTATTTTCAAAAAAAGAGGTGGCAAATATGCAAACATCTATGATCCAGGTTCAAGAATATTTCCGCTGTCATTTGCAGCGTCGCAGTTGGCAGCAGCTGCCGCAGGACACTCAGCACGCTGCGGTCAAAATGGCCGAAGAAGATATTATGCTGGCATTGGGCTGCAACGATTTGGATACCGGTGATCTTTTGATATTTTGTGCGGTTTGCGAGCAGGCACTGTTTCTGGCTATGGCCGAAGCACAAGTTCAAAGCCGTCCGCAACAGCATGGAAATTTGAAAAGTGAAACCATTGAGGGCGTCGGCAAGCGCGAGTATTACGAACCCGCCGCCAGCGCAACAGCTGCACGCAATATTGCCGTTGGGCAGCTGTCGCCCCGCAGCGAGTTGTTTCTTTCCCGCCTGCCGGCATTCGGCAAGGCGGTGTTTTCCCGGGGATAAAGAATAATTTATCCGTTTGGCTGCTGCAGTTGTAAAAAATTGCAGCAGTTTTTTTTACAACTGCCGGTCAAGGTCGATTTTCCACAGCCGCAAAGCGTTAAATACCACCAGCAAACACGATCCGGACATGGCGATGCTGCTGAGTACCGGGCTGAATTGATGGTGGAATATGGTATAGAAAAATCCTGCCGCCAGCGGTATAAGCGTTATATTATACGCAAACGCCAAAAAGAGATTTTCTTTGATCGTCCGGTTGACCGCCTGACTCAAGCGGAAAAGCTTGCTCAATTTGCTGATATTGCCGCCCAGCAGCGTAATATCGGCATTGGCCAGTGCCGCATCCGAACCGCTGCCCATGGCTATGCTTATATCGGCTGCCGCCAACGCCGCAGCATCGTTTACGCCGTCACCCACCATGACTACATTGCGTCCGAAAGCTTGCCGGGCCCGGATCTTTTCCAGTTTTTGCTGCGGAGATAATGCGGCATAAAATTCTTCGATCCCCAGTGTGCAGGCGGTTTTGCGGACTGCCTGCGGGGAATCGCCTGATATAATAACTATATCCAGATTCTGCTGCTTCAGCGCTGCGATTATCTGCAGTGCATCCTGGCGCAGCACATCCCCCAGAACGATCATACCCCAAACCTGCTGCCGGGTTCCCAGCAGGATCACACTTTGATCTGAATTGGTCATATCCAGATTTTGCGCAGCGGCAAATTTACCAATATCAACATTTTCTTTTTGCAGAAAATCCACACTGCCCAGCATAAACTTCAAATCGTTGATAATGGCACTCATCCCCTGCCCCGGCAAGGCGGTGTAATCTTCAACTTCCGGCAGTTTATCAGCATATTGCTTATATTCTTTCATCTTCATGACTGTTTGGGCCAGCGGATGCCGGGAGCAGCTTTCCAAACTGAACAACACCGGATAAAATTCTTCCGGAGCAATATTATTTGCCAAAATCACCGCTTGCACCTGCAATGTGTTTTCGGTCAATGTGCCGGTTTTATCAAGCATGAGGGTGTCGCTTTTGCGCAAAAGTTCCAATACGGAGGGATTTTTTATCAGCAAACCATGTTTTGCACCTACTCCGATTCCTACCGTGACCGCCAGCGGCGCGGCCAGCCCCAGTGAACACGGACAGGCCGCCAGCAATACTGCTATAAAACACCCCCAGCCCATTGCCCAGCTGTGGGCGATCAATCCCCAATAAAGCAGTGATAATATAGCAACAGCCAATACTGCCGGAACAAATATTGCAGAAACTCTATCTGCCAGTTTCTGTACCGGCAGCTTGGTGGAACGGGCCGTTTTTACCAAATCCACGATTTGGCTGAGCAAAGTATCTTTGCCCACGGCTTCGGCCCGGATGATCATGATGGTGTTTCCATTCAATGTACCGGCCGCTACTTTGCTGCCGACTGTTTTATCGACCGGCAGAGATTCTCCGGTCAGCATTGATTCATCGACCGAACCGGAACCGTCGATTACCACGCCGTCCACCGGGATCTTGTCATGTGGAAGTATTTGCAGATGATCATTTTTTTCTACTTCGTCCAGCGCAACTTCTGTAATCGAGCCGCAGCATTTTTTTATCCGGCGTGCTCTTGGCGGTACCAGTTCCATAAGCGAACTGATCGCCCGGCTGGCACCGGAGCTGGCCCGGGCTTCCAGATATTGCCCCAGGATCACCAGCGCAGTAATCATACCGGCGGCCGGGAAGTGCAGTTTGGCACTGCCATGACTGTTTAACAACAGTTCCGGAAGTTTGGAGGCAAAAAAGAACGCATATACACTGTACAAATAAGCTGACAACACCCCCATGCTTATGAGAGTAAACATGTTAAGCTGGCGTTTTTTTAGCGATTGCCCTCCCCGGCGCAGTAAAAATCCGCCGGGGCCAAAGACCGCAGCGGTAGCAAAAATCAGCTGCAAATATTTGCCAGTCTGGGCTGAATATATTGTAATGTGATCCTGAATAATGATCAAAAACGTCAAAACCGCAGCGGCAATAAAACCTTGCAGCAATTTCTTTTGCCGCTGCTGAATAACTTGATCATCATCTTCAAAAGCTTCTGCACAACAGCAGCAAGACACCGGCGCACTGCTGTGCAGATAAAACTCCGGATCGGATGAAAACTTTTTTTGGCAATTTATATTGCAGAAATAATAGGTAGTATTGTGGTACTCAAAGGTGGCCGCCGCCTTTTCCGGCGGAAAGGTCATCTTGCATACCGGGTCGGTTACCTGGTTGACTGAATTTTTACTCATTTTACAGTTGTTTGTTTTTATTTTGATACATCTTCATAACAGGCGGCAAAGCCCGCCCATTTCCAATCTTCAGCTTGGTCAGTGCTTGAAATCGTTACCCCATAAGCTGTTCCGCTTAAAGTTAAAGCGTTGATCACATTCGGGTGGATCGGTGTTGAATCACTGCTGTTCTGCGACAGTGCTGCCGCCAGACTTCCGGGGGCATCGTGGGCAATCATTGCGCCCGGATCATCCCGGCCGATTATCCGGCGGCCAATGCCGCGATTATCGGCATCTTTAAGCGTGTATGGTGCAAGCAGTTCCGTTTCGTCCGCCGCCTGCTGCGGAGTATGATACAAATATATGTACGAAGTATTTACGTAGTAATCTTCCTCCGCTGAGTGAGTGCCGAACAAAGTTGCATCACTGGGACAGCGGAAATTGGGTGCTATGTCATTTTCGGTCAGATTCGCTGCCGAGGCATCCGGCAGACTGCCAAAATATCCGCAGACTGTCAACAGATTCGGTACGGCATGGCGGCCGCTGACGATCCGGCAGTACCGGCCGAAGCCGCACATCCGGAACATTTCCTGCGATGTGCTGTGATGGAACGACACTGCTATAGAATCTTTGTGGTCATGCGCATAAAGCTGCTGAGCCAGGCCGATATTTTTCAGTTTGGCTATGCAGCTTACCGATCTTGCCCGTTCCCGGGCCGCTGATAATGCCGGCAGCAGCATTGCCGCCAGAATCGCAATGATCGCAATTACAACCAACAATTCAATCAAAGTAAAGTATTGAGCCTTACCCGGCAGGGGTAAGACTTGAAAAACTGATCTGCCAGATGAGGAAAAAGATTTTTTAGTGATCATTAGACGCTCCTTACTTTTGGGTAAATATACAGCTGATTTCTGGATTTGTCAAATTTTAACGTGCTTTATACCACTTGGGAACTCCATGTTTGCGTAATTTTTCCAACAGTTTTTTACGATGTAAGATCATCCACTCTGCTGAATGGTTCAATCCCGGATCGCTGTATGGCGTTCCGGCCGTGGAGTCAAAAATAATATGTTTTTCTTTTTCCGGCAGTTCGGATAAATGATCCGCCCTGCCCCGGACTGCAATGGTTCCGCCCCGTTTGCGCCCGAACGATGGCGTTTCGCCCACCGTAAAACCAGCTTTAAACAAAGCCCCCCGAATGCCCGGCGCACTGCTGTAAGTAAGCAGCATACTGTTCTCCTGCCGCATGATCCGGAAACACTCCTGCATAAACTGCCAGCTCCACAACTCCGGATTCACATCCGGCGAAAAGGCATCGAGCCAAACCAGATCAAACGCATTATCCGGCAGCGTCCGGATGCTTTTGCGCCCGTCATCCAGCAAAAGTTTGATCCGGGAGTTTTTCCATTCAGCTGAGTGATTTTCCAACAGCTGCAGCAAAATATTGTGTTGAAAACTATCCGCTTTATAAAGCTGGCAAGCTGCCCGCAAAGTCCGTTCGTCATTTTCCAGCGAAACTATTTCCAAGCTGCTGCCGGGGACTTTTTCTGCATACTGTACGGCCGCAAAAGTGTTACCGCCCAAACCGAATCCCACATCCAGCAAGCTGACCGGATGGCCGGTCTGGGCTGACGCTTTCAGTAAATCATCCAGAGCAGATGGTTCGGCAAATTTTTTTTCGGATTCACTGCCGGCGCCAGCCAGCGTATGAAAATGCTGGCGATAAGCAGGGTGATAAAGCGTAGGCGTACCATCAGCAGTTTGAGTTACTACAAAAGCCCCCTCGCCGGTATTGCGATTGTAAAAATAATCGTTGAAAAAACTTAAAAACTGGCCTTTTTTCATCCACCATCGCGGAGCTTCAAGGGTGTCCTCGGCGGCATCGGCCATCAGGCGCATAAGCAGAGTTTTTTCGGGCAATTTTTGCAAAAAAGCTTTCAATCCGGCAGCATATTCATATTCATTCAAAGGTGTTATATAGTTGCGCTGCATGGCCCAGCGCCGGGCCAAAACGGTATTTTTTAAGACCATCAGCTGGTGCATTTTTACTGCGTTTAGCGGCAGTTGAGCGGCCGCTTCAGCTGTAGCGAGCCAATCATCAAACGTTTCTCCCGGCAACCCTAAAATAAAATGTCCGGCGATTTTTATATTTCTCTGGTGCAATGCGTTGCAGGCTTCAACAACCTGCAAATAAGTGTGTCCCCGGTTGATTTCCTGCAACGTCCGGTCGTGAGCTGTTTGGATACCCAGTTCCACAAAAACTTCGTAGCGTTGCGATAATTCCTGCAAATAGTCCAACACATCCGGCGGCAGCGCATCCGGCCGGGTCGATATGATCACGACCTTAAAATCCGCCAACTGTAAAACTTGTTCATAAAGTTCCCGCAACTTTACTGCTGGCGCATAAGTGGATGTAAAACTCTGAAAATACGCAATATAACCGGCGTTTTTGCCATAGCGTCTGGCTACATAATCCTGTCCGGAACGCACTTGCTGAGCCAAATTCAAATTGGTTCGGCCCAGATGGCGTGCTCTGGCTCCATCTTCGCTGCAAAAAATGCAGCCGTCGCCAAAGCCGCCATTACTGCGATTGGGGCAGCCTAACGCCAGATCGATGGGGATGCGCTGCAGTGGTTCGCCATATTTCTGCAAAAAATATTCACTTATGTGCAACAGATGATCCATCTTTTTCGTCCAATATATATTAAAGGTTATTTAAGCATTTCCTATATAATGTAGCGCAATATTGATAAAGTGCCATTCACAGAAAGGTTTTTTTATGCGTATTCTTATAGCTGGCGGCGGAATTGCCGCTGTAGAGGCGGCCGTAAAGGCCCGCGAACTTGATAAAGATTGCCAAATTACGATTTTTACCGACGAAGATATTTTGCCCTACCGGCGGCCGCTGCTGGTGGAGATGCTGACAGAAAATATCCCCATGCGCCGCTTTTTGCTGCACGATCAGGCATTTTATGATAAACATCAGATCCAAATCGTTTCCGGCAAAAAAGTTCAAGGGGTAAACGCTGCTGAACAGCTGTTGATTTTTGACGATAATACGCAGGAAAATTATGACCGGCTGATATTGGCTATGGGCTGTTCAGTAAAAACGCTTCCGGTCAATACCGCCGATGGGGTGACGCTTTATACTTTGCACAATTATAAAGATCTGCTAAAACTGAATCAGGCTTTACAAAATGCACAAAGCGTGCTGGTCATCGGTGGAGGTGTATTGGGCTTGGAGTGCGCATCGCAATTACAAAAAAAGCAAATGCAAGTAACAGTAATTGAGCGTAATGAAGAAATTTTAAGCAGTAATCTGGATGTGGAGTGCGGAAAGTTTTTGCGCCAGCAGCTGCGTCAGGTCGAACAATTGACACTTTTGACCAATACTCAGCTCCGGCAAATCACTCCGGTCGGCCAGACTTTAGCTTGTCAATTTTCCGGCAGTGTAGTCAAGCAGCTGTATTTTGATCTGGCTTTGAGTGCCGCCGGGATCACTCCAAACGAGCCGATCTGGCTGCCGCAAAATCAACGGGATGCGCTGCATTGCAATGAGTTTATGCGTTTGCCGGGAGTGGAAAATATTTTTACCGCCGGAGATTGTGCCGATTATTCTGTTGTTCCCCGGGGCAACTACCTGACTGCCCGACAAATGGGAGCAGTTGCAGGCTGCAATGCCGTTGATCTGGGCAGTAAAGCATTTAAAAATCCGATCCCCGAATTGCGCTGCACATTGTGGAACATACCCATATACTGTGCCGGGATCACCAACGCTGATCAATGCGAATGCGCCGTGGAAGAAACTGCATCCACACTGCAAAAACTCTATTACCGTGAAAATAAACTTATCGGCTGCACTTTGATCGGAAATGTGGAAAATGCTGTGCGTTTTCATCGGGTCATTGCCCGGCATTGGCATGGCGTAGTATCTTCTCAAGCGGATTGAGCGTAAGTGGTGGATTTTTATTTTTTGCGTTGTTCCTGTTGCGCTTTTTTATAATCCATCCACTGATCGCGCAGAAATTTCCCGCGGGCAAACAGTTGCTCAAAGTGGTCAAAATCGCCATTTTCGATGGAAGATATGATTTCGTGGTAAATATTTTCGCACTTGCGGGCGGCGTCAACTACTGCCGCCTGATTATTTTCTATGATCTCCCGCCACATTACCGGCGAACTGGACGCAATCCGCGAGGTATCCCGGAACCCGGTAGCGCATCCGGAATAGCGCAGTGCTTCTTCTTCATCGCTGTCACATTCCAAAACAGCCAGAGTCAGCGCCAGCGCCATCAAATGCTCAATATGACTGGTGTGAGCTACCAGACTGTCATGGACTGTTGGCGAAATTCTTCTTACTTGCGCAATTTTCAGCTGCTTCCAAAAGCTTTCCACTGCAGTGACCGCCTCCGGGCAGCTATTATTTGTTACTGTAACAAAGACTTCTGCATTATCATACAACTCGGGAAAGGCAGCCTGGCAACCGCTTTTTTCGGTACCGGCCATGGGATGCGAACCAACAAAATGCACACCATACGGTAACAGCATTGCTTCCCCGGAGGATACGATCACTCCCTTATCGCTGCCGATATCAGTAACGATCGATCCGGGTTTGAAACATTGCTTATATCTTTTTATGAAGTCGATAATTGCAGGTATCGGCAAACAAATTACCGTTAAATCAGCTTGGCGGATAACATCTTCTACATTTTCGGCACTGGAATCGATTACATCATGCTCCAAACACCAATTCCGGACTTCGCTGCGGCGCCCCCAGCCCCAACGATGCAGTTGCGACTGCTTCAGAGCCATTCCTAACGAAGCGCCAAGCAGTCCGAGGCCGATAATAGCCACGTTTTTTTCTTCAGCTCCCGGCATAGAAAACTTGATCAGCTCCATTGAAAGAACAGCGCAAGCAAAATCGCCGCCAGCAGCGTTATACTGCCAACATGGATCGCCGCCAACCGATTGCGCAGCTTGTGGGTAAAACGGGGGATCAGCAACCGGGCAACAAACGCCAGTGACCAAATCCACCCAAGCAGCATAAGTTCCACTGCCCCATTATGTTTGGCAACGGCCAGAGTCCAATTCCAATTATACATGATTGCCCAAACCACCAGCGGAACCGCCAACGCAAGCAGGTCAGCCCGAAAAAGCGGCATGGGATTGGAACGTCGGGCAACGCTCCAGATAGCCGTTCCCAAAATCAAGCCCGGCAAATAACCCAATGCAAGAGCATTCCAAATAAACAGATTTTCCATGAACTACAAAACCTTGACTTAGAATTGATTCGAGTAAACGCAATTATATTTTTTGTGTTTAACTCCGTAAAAACTTTAAATATAATATAAAGCAAACTTTCAAAAAATGCAACCTTGAATTAGCATTTTTTTTAAAACTGGATTATATTAATCAAATACAAAAAACTTTAAAAACATAACTATATAACCACAGGATTATACAAAAAATGCAAAAAATCATGCTTACCGGCAAGATCCATCTGGCCCGGATCACCGCTTGCGAACTGGACTATGAAGGCTCTCTTGAAATCGACCCGCAAATTCTGGAAGCTGCGGGTATCCTGCCCTATGAAAAAATTCTGGTTGTCAACCGCAACAACGGTGAACGGCTGGAAACTTACGCCATTCCCGGCCGGAGCGGCAGCAAAGTATTTTGCCTCAATGGCCCGGCCGCCCACAAAGGCAGTGTTGGCGATGTTATAACGATCATGGCATTTTCGGTGCTGGACAGCAGTGAAGCTTTGACCTACGAGCCGACCATTGTGGTGTTGAACAGCAGCAACGACATCGTTGAACGCAAAGGGCGCCGCAAATAAAAATCTTTGAATATATTTGCATTTGATGTTTTTTGCGCTATATTGCACAAACAGATGTTTTTATTCAGGAAGAGTCGATTTGAAAAAACTGTTGCAAATATTGCTTTTATCAAGCATGTTGATACTGCCCGGTACTGCGGCACCTAAAGTTCAGGCTTTTGAGCCGGTAACGATGGTGCTGCTGGCCCCGGTGGCTTTAAAAGTTTATGAAGCCGCCGAACCGCGTCTGGTCAAAGGAGCCAAGTATGGCGGCAAAAAGATGGTGCAGATCGGCGGCAATGTTTTGGAAATACTCTATCTGCCGCTGGGGCTGGTGCAAGTTACAGCCGGAGCCCCATTCGGATTTATGAGTTCCGGGATCAAAAATATCGGCAAAGGTGCGATCGCTCCCGGCAAGATGGTGTTGAATGTATTGGCGCTGCCTTTTTCATTGTGCGGTGTAAATATTTGACAAGCATGGTGCAGAGTTATGGCGTACCGGCATCACAGCGAATTTTATGACCCCAAGTACAAAGAAAACAGCAAGCGCCGCGAGCTGGAAGATATGCTCCGGGAGTGGTACGGCAATGCTTATGCAGCAGTCGAAATAACCTGCCGGACTGACGAACCGCAAAAAATCAGCAAGTCGCTGGATAAACTGATGCAAAGCCGCTTGAGCAGCTCCGCATTGCTTACCGTGCAGATCAATGAAAATTGGGATAAACTTATCGGACCGCCGCTGAACCGCTTTTGCCGTCTGGCGGCGATCAGAGATCAAGCGGTGATCGTGGAAGTTTCGCATCCGGCTTTTTTGATCCAGCTCCGCAAGCCGGATACAGCGCAGCAATGGTATGATATATTGAAAAATGCATTTCCGGACTTGGAGGCCGAAAAGGTGATATTTGTTCCGGCCGGGCAAACTCCAAGATAACGCAAATGATGTATTAAAGCCGGAAAAAAAATCCCGGCAAAACTAAAAGATGGGAAACTATTATGGAAGTTGTTATTCGTCCAACTGAAGCCGATGCAGTCAGACTGACCGCAGCAATTCTGGCTGATGATCTGCGCAAAAACCCCGAAATGGTCTTTGGTCTGGCTACTGGAGCAACGATGGAAGCTGTTTACGCCGAGTTGACCCGGCTGCACCGGGAAGAAGGTTTGGATTTTTCGACCGCCAAAACCTTTAATCTTGATGAATATATCGGGTTGCCGGCGGATGATAAAAATTCCTACCGTTACTACATGAACAAACATCTGTTCAACAATATCAATATAAAAATGGCCAACACCCATTTGCCCAACGGTATGACCGATGACATCAAAGGCGAAGGCGCCCGCTACGAAGCTGCGATCAAAGCTGCCGGCGGCGTGGATCTGCAGCTGCTGGGGATCGGTCAGGATGGCCATATCGGCTTTAATGAGCCGCTTTCGTCGCTGGCATCGCGCACGAGGGATAAATCTCTGACACCTGCGACCTTCCGTCAGAACAGCATCTATTTTGATCCGCCGGAAAGTATGCCGCTGCGGGCGTTTACCATGGGAGTCGGTACTATTCTGGATGCCCGCAAGCTGGTCATGCTGGTTACGGGCGAACGCAAAGCCGATATTCTGGCCAAAGCCGTGGAAGGACCGGTTTCCAGCATGGTGACAGCTTCCGCTATCCAGTTTCATAACAACGTTACGGTGATCGTGGACGAAGCTGCGGCGTCCAAACTGCAGGGCAAAGAGTATTACTATTGGAATTTCAACCATGCTCCGGAATGGGAAAAGTATCGTTGAGTATTTTAAGTAACTTTGATCGGTAAACATATATATGCCCATGATTCCGGAAACTGTCGCTGAAGAAATCGTGCAGCGCAGCAACATCGTAGAGGTGATCAACTCCTTCGTGCCGCTGAAAAAAGCCGGCCCGGGGAGTTGGAAAGCCTGTTGCCCTTTTCATAAAGAAAAGACACCGTCATTCAATGTCAGCGAAAACAAACAGCTTTACTATTGTTTTGGCTGTCAGAAAGGCGGTAATGTGGTAACTTTTGTGCGGGAATATCTGAATCTGGATTATGTTGAAGCCATGCAGCATCTGGCGCAGCGGGCGGGTGTGGTGATCCCGCAGGATATATCGCCGGAAGAAGAACAAGCCTATCGCCGGAAGCGTTCGCTGGAAGGCCGCTTGTATGATTTGCACAAAGTTCTGGCGGATTTTTACCGGAATGAACTGCTGAAAAATCCCGCCTCCCCGGTGGCGCAATACTTTGCGACCCGCCAGATCCCCGATGAATATGCGGCCAAATTTATGATCGGCGCTGCCCCCGACAGTTGGGACTGTGGAATAAATTTCCTGAAAAGTCAGGGCTTTACCATGGAAGAGATCATCGCTTCCGGAATCGCTGTGGAGCGTTCCGGCGGCGGCTGTTACGACCGTTTTCGCAACCGGCTGGTTTTTTCGATCACCGACGAAAATAACCGTATCATCGGCTTCAGTGCCCGGATCATTGTCAAAGATGATAATGCGCCAAAGTATGTAAACAGTCCGGAAACGGCGATTTTTCACAAAGGACACATCCTTTATGGTCTGGCGCAGGCCCGGGAATCGATCCGGCGTAATAAGTTTGCAATCGTATGCGAAGGTCAGCTCGATACCATTGCATTGCACCGGGCGGGCTTGGATATGGCGGTTGCGCCGCAGGGGTTGGCGTTCCGGGCGGAACAGGCGGAATTGCTCAAGCGCTACACCGATAAACTCTATTTATGTTTTGACTCCGATGCTGCCGGGCAGCAAGGCACACTGCGGGTGCTGGAATTTCTGCTGCCGATGAATTTTGAAATCAAAGCCATTTCGTTTGCCGACGGCAAAGATCCGGACGAAATACTGCGTACTCAAGGTCCGGAAAAACTGCAGCAGGCATTGGAACACGCTTTGCCGCTGACCGATATTATTATCAACGGTTTATCCCGCACGCTGGATTTGAATACACCGCACGGCAAAACTGCTGCTGCAGAACAGGCGGTTCGCTTGCTCAGCACGGTCAGCAACCCGATATTGCGGGAGTTGTATTTTGCTGAAGTTGCGGCCCGGCTCCGTTTGCCGGTGGAAAAATTGTTCAACTTTTACCGGCTGGTCAAACGTAATGCCGTGCCGGCGTTTAATGGCGAGCCAACTTCAACTCCAAGTGCTGCTCCAGCTGTGCAATATAATGATATGCGTCCGGAAAATATCCGCCATGCGGAAGCTTCGCTGCTGCTGTTGGCCATCCATTCCGCTGATGGGCCGCGGCAGATCGCCGAAGTGCTGGATGAATCGCTTTTGAGCGACGCACCAACTGCAGCAGTGATCAAAGAGCTGTTGAATATGGCCCTGAACGGAGAATGGTTCAACGGCTCGGAACTGCTGGAGCATTTACCAGCTGAATTGTCCCAAAATCCGGAAGTGCTGAAAATGTTGATCCGGGATGTAGCTTTGACGCCGGAACAATGTGCGCAAATATTGCAGGATTGCCCGATGGAGCTGAAAAAGGAATATCAGAAACGTAAGCGGCAGGAATTGCTTTATGAATTAAAAGAAACCGGCAACACGATCCGCCAGCTGGAGATCTTGGAAGAGTTGAAAAAACTTCGTGATTGAGCAGTAATTGCCAAACAAAAATGACGCTGCAAGCAGTTTATATTATGCCGCAGCGTTTTTTTACCGTTAAAAATACCCGCAGCGTTCCAGATCGTATATAAAATTAAAAATCTGCTGAAATAACCCATCAAAACCCACCAAAATACAAGTCTGTAAAAAGTAATAAATAAAATTTTTTTTTAGTTGTAACTATACTCATTTTTGCGTGAGTTACAACTTTATCACGGCTTGTTGCATATATATAAATACTTGACAATCATGTATTTCTGTGCTATATTAATAAGATATTCACACTAAAAAAGCATAAGGAGGATGATGTGAAAACATTTATAAAATTGGCTGTGTCCAGTTTGGTTTTAAGTCAAAGTATTGCAATATCAACTGCTTCGGAAAATCCCCGGCAGGCGCTGCCCAGCGTGGTGGTGGAAAAGGCTTCTCCGGCCGCCAGCCGGGCCGTTCGCCGCTATGTGGGATCAGTCGAAGCCATCAACAGTGTCAACATCATGCCCCGGATCACCGGCGAACTGCGCAAAGTCAATTTTACTGAAGGTTCGCTCGTCAAAGCCGGTCAGCTGCTTTATGAGTTGGAAGATACCACCTACCAGGCCGCAGTGCAGGCTCTGGAAGCTCAACTGGAAGCGCAGAAAGCCACGTTGGAATTTGCCACTACTGAATACGCCCGTAAATACAAACTGCTCAAAAGCAACGTTGTATCCACCGCCGCCCATGAGCAGGCGTTGATGGAAATCAACGTGGCCAAAGCCAATATCAAACGGCTGGAAGCATCGCTGACCGATGCCCGCAACACCCTTTCGTACACGAAGATCGTCAGTCCGATCAACGGCCGTATCGGCAAAAGCATTGCTTCGGTCGGCAACTTGATCACGCCGCAAAGCGGGGCCATGGCAGATATTCAGCAGCTGGCACCGATCTATGTAAAATTCAGCATCAGCGAAAAAGTTTTGCGGCGGGATTTTGGCGGCGTCAACAATATTGCAGCCGTTGCCCGGGTAAAAGCCATGCTGGCTGACGGCAAGATTGCGTCCGAAACTGCCCGCATAACTTTGGTAGATAACAAAATCAACGCCAAAAGCAACACCATCACCATGTGGGCGACCTTTCCCAATACAAAATTTGAACTGCTGCCGGGCAGCTTTGTGACCGTGCTGCTGACAGCCGAAGACAATCGCAGCAAGACGCCCAGCGTGCTGCCTTCCGCCGTGGTCATGGAAAACGACAGCTGTTTTGTTTGGGTGCTGGATAATAAAAATAACATACCCAGCCGCCGGAAAGTCAAAATCGGCGATACCGTTGCCGGCCGGCTCCTGATTCTGGACGGGGTGAAGAATGGCGAAACTGTCGTGGTTGACGGCACGCACAAGATCCGTCCCAACACACCGGTGGTGCCGGTGGATGCCAAAAAAGTATTTACTGCGGGGAAATAAGTCATGTTTGCAGCATTTTTTATTGACCGCCCCAAGTTTGCCTTTGTCATATCCATTGTGACGGCATTGGTAGGGGCGATTTGTTTATGGCAGCTGCCGATAGCTGAATATCCGGAAATCGCACCTCCAACGGTAAAAGTCACCGCCATGTATCCCGGAGCAACTTCTCAGGTAATTGCCGAAACCGTCGCCGGAGTTATCGAAGAACAGGTCAACGGCATTGAAGATCTGCTCTATTTCAAAAGCGAGAGCGACAACAACGGCAACTATACCTTGACTTTGACTTTCAAGCCCGGGATCGATTCCGATATTGCCCAGGTCAACGTTCAGAACGCCGTCCAGCGTGCCGAAGCTCAGCTGCCGGAAACCGTCAAGCAAATCGGGGTGACGACAAAAAAGCAGTCCACCGATATGATCGGGGTGTATGTATTCAGAACCAACGGCGAAGAACTCGATCTGCTGGATCTGGCCAACTATGTGCGTATGAACGTAAAAGACACCTTCGCCCGTTTGCCCGGGATGGGCTATGTGGAAATCCTCGGCGAACGCAACTACAGTATGCGTATCTGGCTGGATCCGATCAAGATGGCTGCGCTCAAACTTACTCCGGAAGTGGTAATGGGCAAACTTTCCAGTCAGAATATCCCGGCCGCCGCCGGCAGTCTGGGAGCGGAAAAATCCAACGATTATCTGCAGCTCAAGCTGGATATAACCGGCCGTTTGCGCACTCCGGATGAATTTGCCAATATTATCATTGCCACTGGCGAACGCGGCGAACAGATCAAACTCGGCGACATTGCCCGGTTGGAGTTGGGAGCTGAACGCTACACTGACGAAGGCTTTTTCAACGGCCAAAGCTGTATTGCGCTGGCCATTTACCGGCAGGACGGAGCCAACGCAGTCGAGCTGGTCAAAAATGCCAACCAAACTTTAGATGAGCTGCGCAGCCGTTTCCCTAAAGGCGTGACCGCCCATCTCTCCTATGACCCGACGCACTACATTATGGTGAACGTCCGGGAAATCGCCATAACGCTGGTTATGACCTTGCTGCTGGTGGTGATTATTACCTACGTCTTTTTGCAGGATTACCGGGCCACACTGGTACCGACGCTGGCGATTCCGGTATCGCTGCTGGGTACATTCTTTTTTATGACCATATTGGGCTATTCGATCAACGTATTGACCATGTTCGGTTTGATTCTGGTGATCGGTTCGCTGGTGGACAACGCTATTGTGGTAGTGGAAAACACCATGCGTATTATTGAGGAAGAAAAACTTTCTCCCCGGGAAGCCACCCGCAAAAGTATGCAGCAGATCACCGGGCCGGTGATTGCAGCAACGCTGGTATCGGCAGCTATTTATGCGCCGATCGGTTTTTACGGCGGTATTGTGGGGACGATCTACATGCAGTTTGCGGTAACGATGTGTATAGCGTTGATCATTTCGGCCTTCAACGCATTGACCTTGAGTCCCGCTTTGTGTGCATTGATCCTGCGTCCGGCCGGAACGGCCAAAAAGAAGTTCTTTTTGTTCCGCTGGTTCGATGTATCGCTCAATGCCTCCAAATCCGGTTTTCTGGTATTCAGCCGGGTGATGATCCGGCGTTTGCTGCTGGCGGCAGTGCTGATGCTGGGCGTACTGGCGGCCAATTACTTTTTGGCCAACGATCTCAAGGGCGGATTTTTGCCGGATGAAGACAAGGGCGTTTTGATGTGTGAACTGGAACTGCCGCCCGGAGCCGCCCTGCCCCGAACTATCAATGCCATGCAGGAGTTCAGCAGTAAGGTACAAAAAATCGATGGAGTGCGGGAGCTTATTGCCGTAGCCGGATTTTCGATCATGTCTGGAGCCAGCGAAAACCTGGGTTTTGCCATTGTCACACTGGATGACTGGAGCAAACGCACTACGCCGGATCTTTCCATCAACGCCATCCGCGGTAAGATTATGGAAATGGGTACTTCGATTGCGCAAGCTGAAGTCCGGGCCTTCCAACCGCCGGCAATCATGGGCTTGGGCGTGACCGGCGGGGTGACTTTTGCGTTCCGTACCGCCGGGGGCGAAACTCCGCAGCAGTTTGAACAGCAAATGGGCAAGCTTTTGGGTATGCTCAACAACAAACAGGTAATGCCGGAAGCAGCCTTTGCTTTCAGCGGCTTCAACGCCCGCACACCGCAGATTTTTATGGATGTCGATCGCGAAAAAGCCGAAGCACTCGGCATACCCACCGACCGGATCATGACCTTTATGCAGAGCAGTTTTGCCAGTTTGTATGTCAACGATTTTAATTTGAACGGTTACTCGTTCAAGGTCAAGATCCAGCTGGAAGGCAATGAACGTTCAACTTTGAATGCGCTGGAAGAAACCATGGTGCAGAACAACACTGGCGATATGGTTCCGCTTTCGGCCTTCACTACGCCCAGGATCATGCTGGGGGCGCGCAAGATCGAGCGTTTCAACCAGAATATGTCGGCGGCGATCACCGTCATCCCGGTGCCGGGAGCCTCTTCGGAACGGATCATGGATAAGATCGAAGAGATCGTTAAAAAGGAATTTCCCAGTCACTACACCGTCGGTTGGACCGACATGAGCTATCAGGAACGCAACAACGATGGCCGGATCGTGATATTGATGACTTTGGCGGTGATCTTCGGCTATCTCTTTCTGGTAGCGCAATATGAATCGTGGACGGTGCCGCTGCCGGTTATCTTATCTGTGGCGTTTGCATCGCTGGGCGGGATCACGGCATTATGGCTGACGGATATGCTGTTGGATATTTACGCCCAGCTGGGGTTGATCATGTTGATCGGATTGTGCGCCAAGAGTACGATTTTGATGGTGGAATTTTCCATGCAGGAACGAGCCGCCGGCCGTTCAGTGGTTCAAGCGGCACTCAACGGAGCCAATTACCGTTACCGGGCGGTGCTGATGACGGCATGGAGCTTTATTTTTGGCGTATTGCCGTTGTTGTTTGCCTCCGGAGCCGGGGCCGAAAGCCGCCGGGTGATCGGTATGACGACTTTCTGGGGGATGTTGACTGCAACGGTGCTGGGGATAGCGTTTATTCCGCCATTATACACGCTGTTCCAAAAAGCCCGCGAAAGAGTATCCCGCAAAAAATAAAATTCCCGAATATGAACGTGCCGTAAATACTGCGGCACGTTTTTTTCAGCCGGATGATTTGACTTTTAAGCGTCAACAGTTATATTAAAAGTATTCCACAAAAAAAGGTATTTGATCATGTTTATACACAATATAAAAAATATTGCGCTGACTGGTGTTTGCTTGTGTGTTGGCTGCGCAATGGCAGATTCCGGAGAAATCAATGCTAAAGCCGAACTGAAAGACGATATTATAATTGCCGCTGCCGAAGAAGACGGCGATTTGGAAGCGTGGTGGGATATCGGCGTAAAATATCAAACCGGCGACGGCGTAAAAAAAGATCTTCAAAAAGCGATCCAATGGTTTGAAAAAGCCGCCAATCGCAATTACGACAACGCATTGGTCAGTCTGGGTGATCTGTATTACCGGGGCGAAGGTGTAAAGCAGGATCATAAAAAGGCTTACGAGTTATACAGCCGGGCGCTGCGCCGCAATATACCCTCCGCCCAACACCGTTTGGGATTGTGTGCTTTTTATGGATACGGCACCAAACAGGATAAAAAACTTGCGGTGGAGTGGTTCAAAAAAGCGGCTGAGCAAGTAGAACCTGATGCGCAATACATGTTGGGCTTCTGTTACGAAAAAGGCGAAGGTATTGCCCGGGATCTCAAACAGGCTCGTTATTGGTACAAACAAGCCGCCGGAGCTGAAAATCCCGATGCCATAAAAGCGCTGAAGCGTCTGAAGTAATTTCCAGCAAACTGTCACTCTTTGTTGAAAAATTGCTGGCGGTAGGCTTTGGGCGAGAGTGTGCTTTGCTTTTTGAACCATTGCGAAAAATGAAATTCGTTGGCAAAACCCAGCAGCATAGCAATATCCCGTACTGTATTGCGGGTGTTTTCCAGATAACTTACCGCCATTTGGTAGCGTCTTTTTTGCTGATAGGCCATTGGGGTGATGCCGAAATCTCTTTTGAAGATCCGTTGCGCCTGGGCAACAGATTTTCCGCTTAAAGCGCAAAGATGCGCTAAATCAAATTTTTCCTGCCAATGGTTATCCAGATAATTTTTCATTATAACACCCTCGGTGGATGCTTTTTGACTTTGCGCTCCCTGCAGCTGATATATAGCAGATAATATATGAGTAATGACCGCAGCTAATTTACTGTAGCTTTCCTGATTAAAAAAACGCACCTGATCTATACCCTGCCGGAAAAGATTTTCCAGTTGGGTCTGCTGCAGATAAACTACTCCGGGCAAACGGTAACACGCCAGCAAGGCATCAATAAACTCACCGGATATATTGAACCACATCTTTTCCCACGGATCGGCAGGATCAGTGTAATACTCATGCGGCACATGCGGAGGTAATAAATAAACATCTCCGGCCGCCGGCTGATAATGGTGGTTGTCAATAAACAAATGTCCCCTGCCCGCAGAGATATATTCCAGCACATAATAACTGCGGCCGCCGGATACGATCCGGTAATTGCGGTCACGACAGGTTATACCGGCCGAACTTAAATCAAACGGCATGGGCAGTTCAGTTTGCGGCAACACCCATACACTTTCCCTGAACGGTGTCGGCGGCAACGGCGGAACGTGCAGGATAACTTTTTTATTGGAATGATCCACTGGATGTACTCTTATTTTTTTTGATAAAATTGCCTCTGTTTATAAAATAAGGCTCCAAAGCGTTTTTTCAAGTTTTTTACATGTAAATGCCATAAAAAAAGCGTTTTTCAGACCCAAATGATCATAATTGATATGTTTTTGTGTGTTTTAGATATTCTTTTTTAAGCTGATTGATGTATATTTTATCTATTGTTTGCAGGAGTTTGTTTTTTATGAAAGATCTCAGTGATATCTCACTTTGGCGGTTTGGGGCAAATTTCATTCCCAGCACCGCTGTCAATCAGTTGGAAATGTGGCAGGCTGATTCTTTTGATCCGGTTACGATTGACCGGGAATTGGGCTGGGGAGCTGCTGTTGGTATGCAGGTTATGCGGGTTTATCTGCATGATTTACTTTTTGAGCAGGATGCCGACGGATTTATCCGGCGTATTGAACAATATTTGACTATTGCCGATAAATATAATATCCGCACGGTATTTGTCTTTTTTGACGATTGCTGGAATAACGAATTTGCTCTGGGCAAGCAGCCGGCCCCCAAGCCGTTCGGCCATAATTCCGGTTGGGTGAAATCCCCTGGCCGGCAGGCAACCGGGGATTTGCGCCAGTACCCGAGGTTGGAACGCTATGTTAAAGGTGTTATCCAACACTTCCGTGGCGATAAACGCATTCTGATGTGGGATCTTTACAACGAACCGGGCAATGGTGATGCCGGCGATCACGAAACCTTGGGGCAATATCAGGGCAGCCGTTCACTGGGGTTGTTGAAAGCTGTTTTTGATTGGGCTTTAAGCTGCGATCCGACTCAGCCGGTCACGGTCGGGGTGTGGAGCTGGGAGCCGGCGATGGATGAACTCAATCAAACAGCGCTGGAGTTATCCGAAGTGGTGAGTTTTCACTCTTATCTTGCGCCGGAAGCGCATAAGGAAAGAATGGATCTGATGCGATTTCTGGCGCAGGGCCGTCCGATAGTCTGTACTGAATATATGGCCAGACGCCGCGGTTCGACTTTTCAAGGCTGCCTGCCGATGATGCAGCAAGCCAATTGTACGGCTATAAACTGGGGGCTGGTCGCCGGAAAAACCAACACGATCTATCCGTGGAATTGGAAAGCAAGCGACGGCGAACCGGAGCTTTATTTTCATGATGTATTTCGCGCCGACGGCAGTGCGCTGTACGCCGATGAGGTGGCATTTTTAAAAACTTTTAAGCGGAATTGATTGAAAAAAAATCTCAAAAGATAAAGGATTTTTATCATGTATGATTTTGATACAATCGCCCCGCGACGGGGAGTTAATTCTTGTAAATATATAGGCATAGCCGATGATTTGACGGCCATGAGCGTAGCTGATATGGATTTTATTGTTCCTGAAGAGATACGCTCAGCCCTGCACCGCAGGATCGACAATACCAATTACGGCTATACCATGATGGGCGAAGAAGATTATCAGGCGGTGATCGACTGGACACGCAAGCGGCATGGAGTGGAAATTCCCCGGGAACATCTGCTGGCCACGCCCGGAGTACTTAATACCATGCGCTGTGCTATGTACGCATTGACCAATCCCGGCGATAAAGTTGTAGTTACGCTGCCTTTGCACACGCCCTCCATCCGCAGTGCAGGCATGATGGATCGCTGCCGCTGCGAAAGCAAGCTTTTGCTCGATAATAACGGCAATTACACTTTTGACTTTAAAGATTTGGAACAACATTTCGCCAGTGGCGCCAAAGTGCTTATGCTCTGCAATCCGCACAATCCCACCGGCCGGGTCTGGCGGCTGGATGAATTGAGCCAACTTGCTGAATTAGCTATAAAATACGATGTTAAAGTAGTATCTGACGAAATCCACCGTGATTTGATACATCCGGGCAATCGCCACATAATTCTGGGTGATCTGCCGGGCATGGCGGAGCGTACAGTTACGGTGTTTTCTGCCTCCAAGACCTTTAATCTGGGCGGCTGTCATATCGGTTCGGCGGTCATTGCTGACGGCGATTTGTACGAAAAGATCCGGCTTAAACTTTATGAGTTCGGTCACGAATGCGGCCGCCCGCCGGTCTTTGCCCTGGCGGCTCAAACGGCAGCCTATCAGCACGGCGAGGCTTATTTGGATGAATTGCTTAAATATCTGCAGAAAAACATCGATTTAGCAATTGATTATCTGAGTGATTTGCCGGTTCGTTGCGTGCGTCCGGAAGCATCGTTTTTGCTGTGGGTGGACTGCCGCAAATTGCAATTGAATACACAGCAGCTCAACGAACTGTTTATGCGCAGCAAAATCACCGCCGACCCCGGTCATTATTATGATACCGACGATATATTCAACTATCACGGCATCCAGCACCACTTCCGGCTGGCGATAGGTATGCCGAGATTACAATTGGAAAAAGCCTTGGATAATTTACGAAAAGAACTGAAAAAATATAACTGAAATATCAATATTATGAAAACGTCAGTTAATATAGTAATAAAAAAACATAATATAAAACAGATAAGGAGGAATAGGCATGAAAAAACATTTTTTACTTGCTGAATTGGCGGGGGTGTTAGCATTGAGTTTCGGCTTGCTGCATCCGACCGCACTGAATGGGCAAACATTGCTGCACTACACATTTGATGATCCGGCGAACTTCGGGAAAAATTCCGGGACTGCTCCCAATGCTGATGCCGAAGCGCATCTTTTGAACCATTATAACTCTGTACCCGGTGTAAAAGGTAAAGCAGTGATGTGTACGGGGATGACCGATTCACTGCATCTGGATAATCCATCTCGCATTATTCCCGGAGCTTGCACGATTTCGTTCTTTCTCCGTCTGGAACCAACGCGCGAACGCATGACCATAATTTCCTTTTACGGTAACGATAAAAATATTATCGGTTTGGATGTTATAAAAAGACACCTGGCGTTCAATGATTACCGGACGCCGAAAATCCGGCAGACCAAGATCTTCGGGCCAGAATTGCAACTTGATCGTTTTTACCATGTTATTTGGCGGATGGACGGCAAAAATGTACAAGTCTGGCTGAATGGCAAAGAGGTTTTTACCCAAAAATACGACTTGGTTCCAGCTAATATCAAACCTCAGCGCATGAATATCGGTACTGATTACCATAGTGTGGTTGCACAGCGTTACCGTTTGGTTGGCACATTGGATGATTTGCAAATAAGCAGCAACGCCCCGACCGCAGAATTTATTGACCAGCAGTGCAAATTGCTGGCATCTGCCTCTCCCCGTCCCAAAGTCACACGGGTTTATGATAGTGTAGTAAAAAACACGGCTCCGATAAAAAGCAGCCTGACTGCAGATCAGCAGTTTATTTTTGATGGTATCAAAGAACCGGTAATGATTTATTCCGGCGGTGGTTTTCTGGCTGCAGCCGGTTATTCCCTGCGTACTCTGCCCGATGCTGCCAAGGCGGGGATGAATGTATTCCGCTACACGGCGGTTGCCGGACGGGAATTTGCCGGTGGAGCATGGTGGTACGATGTAGATAAATATGACTTTGATCTGGTTGACCGTCATCTTGATTTTGCGTTCCGTCAGAATCCCAATGTAAAAATTCTTTTGAGTCTGTCGGCTTCGCCGCCGTCCTGGTGGGGAGAAAAATATCCGGAAGAACTCTGCCGGGATTTCAATGGCAAAGCCAAGCAGGATTATACAGCCAGTCACTCTTACAGCTCAAAAAAATGGCTGACCGATCTGGAAAAAGCGTGGACAGCCCTTTTTGAGCACATGAAAAAGAAACCTTATTATAAACGGATCATCGGAGTATTGACTACTTCCGGACGTTATGGCGAGTGCTTGCGGGCCGGTTACAACAGCCAGCTGTACGGCAAAGAACTTACCGATTACAGCAACGTTGAACTGCAGGCATTCCGCCAGTGGCTGAAACAGCGCTATGGTACAATGGAAACCATGCGCAAGGCCTACCGCAACGGTGTGCTGCCGGCAACTTTTGATGAAGTAAAGCTGCCCTCACCCAACGAAAGACGCCGCCCCGACAGCAGTTATTTCCGGGATGGAGTTGTTGACCGTTTGACATTGGATTACATAACCTTTGTCAACGAACAATCAGCACAAGCAGTATGTGATTTTACTTCCATCATGCGCAAACTGATCGGCAAAGATAAAATCATCGGGCTTTATTACGGTTATCTGCTGGAAGATGCCCTTGGTCATAACCGTGCCTGGGCGGGCGATTCCGGGCACTTTGGTCTGGATAAAGTACTGCGTGAAGCTCCGGTGGATTTTCTGGCCGGTCCGGTGGGGTACATTCAGCGTCAAATCGGCAATGTCGGCCCCAATATGGGGGTGTCGGCATCGCTGGCCATGCACAAAAAACTCTGGCTCTTTGAAGCCGATATCCGCACGTCGCTCAATGGCGGTAAAGCCGAATACAGCGGGGCTGCCAATCTGGAAGAATCTCTGGCAATATTGTGGCGTACCTACGGCAACGCCGTAGTTGACTACTCCGGATTGTGGTGGGTGGCACTGCAAGGCAAAAAAAGCTACGATGATCCGAAGATCTGGGCTGCATTCAAAACGATGTATCAGGATATGGCCAAACACACTACTGTGCGCCCGGCGGAACGCCGCCAGCGGACGATTGCCATGATCGTCGATCCGGTCAGTATCAATTTCCGTCGTTATTCGCTTTACGACCAGTTGAGCGGCAATCTGCTGACTTTGTCCCGGGATGTCTTTGCCAAAAGCGGCATTGAGTATGATTATTACACTACCGGCGACCTTGCCACAATGCCGGATGATTACCCGGTGTATATCTTTTTGAACAGCTTTTACTTGACCGATGATGTGCGCAATACTATTGAAAAACGCTTCAAAAAGGATGGTAAGCTGCTGGTGTGGTGTTATGGCGCCGGCTACTTCCAAGGCAAAGACAAAGCGGCCCGGATCAGCACTTCGGCAAAAAATATGCAGCGTTTGAGCGGTATTCAAATCGAAGCTATAATAGATAAAGTCTATTCGCTGGATTCCCGTCCGACGGATGCTTACAAAAGCAAGCTCGCTCCGTTGACGATCAAAGGCAAATACAAGCCGGTTTTTGCGGTAAGTGATCAGGAAGTGCAAAAAATGACCGAATTTTCAGCTCCTGAACTGGCCGGCAAAACTGCAGTCGCCTATAAAGATTGCGGCAATTACCGCTCTTTGTATATTGGAACGCCCGAGTTCAAAACATCTTTGGTGCGGGAAATCGCCAAACTGGGCAAAGTTCCGGTATACACCGATGCAGAAAATGTAGTAGTGCGTGTGGGCAATGAGCATATACTTATACATTCCGGCCATGATGATTTGGTCAATATTACGCTGCCGGAGAAAGTATCCAGTGTTATCCGGGTGGATAATAATCAGACCGTTGCTGAAAATACGGACAAATTTTCAATCAAAATCGGTAAAAACCGTACTATATTGATGCGAATAGTCAAGTAATTATTCATTAAATATATTACAAAAAACAGGAGAGAAAAAATGAAAAAACAATTCACTTTGATCGAACTTTTGGTAGTTATCGCCATTATTGCCATTCTGGCGGCCATGTTGCTGCCGGCACTTTCTGCTGCGCGTGAACGGGCCAGAAATGCCAACTGCATAAGCAAACTCAAGCAAATCGGTATTGCTCAACATCTCTATTCCGGAGATAACAAAGACTGGATCACCAGACCGTTGGCTCACGCAGATGACAAAACGCCGCTGACGCGGGGAGCCACTTATGACGTAAAATGTTGGGATGCCCGCCACGCAGTGCCGAATATGCTGATTTTTGGCGGATATTTCAGCCAGTCTTTCAGCGATGCCAAACACACGTTGACCATTGGTGATGTAAAACCGTATTTTTGTTGCCCCAGCGACACGGTACTCTTTGATACCGGTAACGGCAATCCCAACAAAAACATCAGCTATATTTTGCTTATGCATACTGCAGAAGAAGCCAAAGGTGACACCTCCGGCGGCCCGCTGGTTGACAGCAACGGCAACGGTATTGGCCGCTGCCTGATCGGACAAGATAACCCGGAAGCATTTATTGCCCACGATATGCACGGAGCGCTGGTGTATTGGCAGGTCAACTCTAAAGACGGCAATTCACCCATTCATCCCAACAACATTAATGCTTTGAGTCTGGGCGGCCATGTAACTACGATCAATTGTTCGAGTGACAAGCAAGGCAAACTGACCGGCGGCTACTGCAGATTTGCCAAAGAGTACGAAAAAATCGACTGATTGGTTAATACGGCTGTTGCAAAACTGTTTTGTGGGGAAAAAACCTTTTTGAAAAAAGGTTCTTTTCCCCACCTTGTCCCGCCATAGCCTCGGCGACGGCGGAACCCCATTTTCCAAAAACTTTCGCCGGAATTACTT
>SUWF01000077.1 GCA_015061575.1 Lentisphaerota bacterium | reverse complement strand
TTTTCCTCAAGGATGCTCCGAATCCCGCCGGCAAAAAGTCTGCGGCCAAGCGCACAAAGCAGCCAAGTCAATCCACCGATCCGGCGCAGCAGCTGAACCGCAAACAGCCGATCCGGGCTTTGGCGTTGGGCAACGTCCATGCCGAAGATGACTCCGGTATATTGGATTCCGGCACGCTGGATGTTTATTTTGGCGATAAAATGACACCCGGCAAAGTGGAGATCGAAAAGATCATGGCCGGTAAAAACGTGCGCATCCAAAGCAAGCCTGACAGCGGCAAGTCCGGCAAATCCGGCAAAACACTGCTGGGGCAGTCGGCGGATGGCGTAACCTCGCTGACGGCGGATCATGGAACCATCGATCTGTTAAGTGATCAGGCGGATTTTTACGAAAGAGTGGTCGTCAGCGACAACTCCGCCAAGCTGGAGTGCGAACACTTGCAGGCGATTGCCCGCAAGACCAGCAGGGTCATACCCTCAGTGGAAAGTTTCCGTGCCCGGGATGAATTTCCGGATCAGCTGGCGGTCGGCGAAGGTCGTGAACTTATCAAGATCATTGGCGATACCGATGTAAAGATGAGCCGCACATTGCCTTCCGGCGAAATCCAGCGGGCCCGGGGCGATCATGCTGAATATGTAGTTAAAGACCGGATCGTGGTCATGACCTGTCAGCCGCCGAAACGACCGCAGGCCGTGACGGCGGACAGCGGCATGATCGGCGATAAAGTGTCGATAGATCTGGATAGCGAAGAGTTGAGCGTGGAAAATGGCGATGTGCTTACCCGCATCGAATAATAAACAGTAAAAAAAATTAAAAAATTGGTAAAAAATATTTTTGGGTGTATATTGACTAATCTGCCGGATTAATGGTGGCAGAGATTGAATTTTTCCGCATGAAAATATTTGAGGCATAAATATATGAGTGAAATAGACAATACTGTCGGTAATGTGACCAGCGGAGAGCTGCTGGTTCGGGCCGGAGAACTTTTTAAGAGCTACCGTGGCCGTTGTGTGGTCAAAGGTGTGTCCCTGACAGTACATGCCGGAGAAGTAGTCGGTTTGTTGGGCCCCAATGGCGCTGGCAAAACCACCAGTTTTTATATGGTCATGGGCTTGATCAAACCCGACAGCGGTCAGCTGGAGTTCCGGGGGTACGATATAACCAAAGTTCCAATGTACAAGCGGGCCCGTATGGGCATGGGCTATCTGGCGCAGGAGCCGTCGATTTTCCGGAAGTTGACAGTCGAACAGAATATTATGGCGATTCTGGAAACGCTGGCGATCAGCAAAAAAGAACGCAAAGAACGCTGCGAACAGCTGTTGGAGGATTTGAGTCTTACGCATCTGGCGTATCAGAAAGCGATGACCCTTTCCGGCGGAGAACGGCGGCGGCTGGAAATAACCCGTGCCATGGTGACGAATCCGTCATTTCTGATGCTTGATGAACCGTTCAGCGGCGTGGACCCCAAGGCGGTTTACGAAGTTCAGCAGATCATCCGCAAGCTGCAGAAGCGCAATATGGGTATATTGATAACTGACCATAACGTGCGTGAAACTCTTTCGGTGGTGGATCGTGCTTATCTTATGGCCCACGGCGAAGTCATGCTGGAAGGCTCCAGCGATTATCTGGTCAACAGCGAGGAAGCACGGGAAGTTTATCTGGGCCCCAGCTTTACCATGTGATTTGCTTTTGGCCCGGATGGGTGATATTATCTTCAGACGACGATTTCCATTACGGAACCCGGACGGGGCTATTTTGTCATAAATATAGAAAAAATTCAGGAGATATAAAATGAGCGAAAAGGAAAATAAAGAAGCCGTTGCGCCCGAAGCTGCGGCGGAAAATGAAAATGTTTCCCCGGCAGAAGAAACTGCCGGAGTCGGTGAAGAAAACAGCGAAACCTGGGAGTCTCAGGGCGAAGTAACTGAAGAAAATGCAGCTGCGCCGGAAGCTGTGGAAGTAAGCAAAGAAGCGATGCTGGAAAGCGAAGTAGCTGCGCTCAAGGATCAGCTGCTGCGCAAAGAGGCGGACTTCCAGAATTACCGCAAGCGTATGGCCCGGGAAGTCAGCGATGCCCGGCGCATTGGTTTGATCGAAACGATCACGCCGTTTCTGCAGGTTTTTGATCTTTTTGAAATGGCGATGAAAGCCGCTGATTCCAGCGATAATATTGCAGCACTCAAACAGGGCTTGGCTATGATCCTTGGTCAGTACGGTAAAACGTTGGACGAACTGGGGGTTCAGAAGTTTGATGCGGTCGGCAGTACGTTCGACCCGATGCTCCACGATGCTGTGGCTTATGAAAATTCCGAAGAAGCTGCCGATGGGGTCATCCTCAAGCAGTGGAATTGCGGATACAAACTCGGCGACCGGCTGCTGCGTCCTGCCCGGGTGATCGTTTCCAGCGGCCCGGCACCGGAAGAAAAAGCTCCATCTGAAGAAGCTGCCGAAACCAGTGCAGATGAAAAATCCGGCGAATAAGGAGCAGCATCATGAGTAAAGATTATTATGAAATTCTCGGCGTAGCCAAAACTGCCACTGCCGAAGAGATAAAAAAAGCGTATCGCAAACTGGCGATCAAATATCATCCGGACCGCAATCCCGGAGATACTGCAGCTGAAGAAAAATTCAAGGAAATATCCAACGCTTATGAAGTGTTGAGCGATGCCAATAAACGTCAGCGTTATGACCAGCTTGGTCACGATGCATTTACTTCTACCGGCGGTCAGGGTTTTGGCGGCTTTGGCGGAGGTGGCGGCGGCGGATTCCGGGATCCGATGGATATATTCAGCCAGTTTTTTGGCGGTGGATCCGGTGGCGGCGGGTTCAACTTTGAGGATCTTTTTGGCGGCGGCGGACGTCGCCGGCGTGATCCCAACGCTCCGGAGCAGGGCAACGATTTGCGCTGCGAAATAGAAATTGCCTTTGAAGACGCTGTATTCGGCGCTACCCGCGAAATCAAACTTGTCAGAAATTCCGATTGCGAGGCTTGTTCCGGCAGCGGTTGTGCTCCGGGCAGCAGCAAAAAGACCTGTTCCCGGTGCGGAGGCAGCGGTCAGGTTACGGTTTCGCAGGGATTTTTTGCCATGCAGCAGACCTGTCCCAGCTGCCGGGGTACCGGTCAGGTGATCGATAAACCTTGCTCCAGCTGCCGGGGTACCGGCCGTCAGCAAAAAGAAAAGACCTTGCCGGTGCGAATACCGCCGGGTGTGGATAATGGTGACCGGCTGCGGGTTTCCGGCGAGGGCGAAGGCGGCATCCGCGGCGGACGTCCCGGCGATCTGTATGTGATCATCCGGGTTCGGGAAAGCAAGATATTTGAGCGCGATGGCGTGGATCTGTATTGCCAGCTGCCGATTGATCCCATTACGGCAATGCTCGGCGGCGTGGTGGAAGTTCCGACGGTTTCGGGTATGACCAAGATGAAGATCGATGCCGGTACGCAGAGTGGCTCGGTATTGCGGATCAAGGGCAAAGGTATGCCGTCGCTGCGGGGCGGCAGCCGGGGCGATCTGCATGTCAGATTGCAGGTCGAAACTCCGGTCGGGTTGGATGGCGAAACGAAAAAACAACTGGAAGCTATCCAAAGCAAATTGACCGAAAAAAATTATCCGAAAAGTCAGGAATTCCGCAAGATTGCGGGGCCGTTTTTGGGAAAGATGTAATAAATAATGGCTAACGGCAAAAAAAAGTCAACCGATAACACGGACGGTGTGCTGACCAATAACCGCCGGGCACTGCATGATTATATTGTAATCGAGCAGTACGAGGCGGGTATCCAGCTTTCCGGGACCGAGGTGAAAAGCTGCCGGGCCAAGACGGTAACGCTTTCGGAAGCTTATGTGGATATGATGCAGGGGAGTGCATTTCTGGTCAATGCGCACATTGCCGGATATGATCACGGCAACCGTTTTAATCACGATACCCGGCGTCGGCGCCGGCTGCTGCTGCATCGCAAAGAGCTGCTCAAACTGGCGATCCAGGTCAAGGAAAAAGGCTGCACGATCGTACCGTTGCGCATGTATCTCAAGCATGGTTTGATCAAATTGTCCATTGCTCTGTGTAAAGGCAAAACCCACGAAGATAAGCGCGAAACACTGCGGGCCCGGCAGGATGATATGGATGCCAGACGGGCCATGCGGGGCGATCGCAATCTGTAAGCGGTCTGAAAATGGTGGAAGTAACTGGTTTTACCGGCGCAATGCTGCCCGCCGCCGGAGAGATAGCCTTGCGCTTGTGGGGCAATGAAGTAGCCAACATGCCGCAAATGTATCGTCCGGCGATCTACTCGTATTTGGTGCATTATTACTACGATCCGCAATCGGTGTACAATCTGGCGGTATTGGAAAATGGCAGTCTGCAGGCATTGCTGCTGGCTTCCGTTGATCCGCCGGAACCGCTGGAAGCGTGGAGATTTCTGCAGGATAGTTTGCCGGCTGCCGGTGTTGATTATGCGTTGAGTTACCGGAGGTATTTGGATGGCAACCGCCATTTGGAGGATACTTTTAAGCTTGAAAATGAGGCCGTACTGCTGTTTTTTGCCAGTATTCAGCCGGGCTGCGGGCGGCTTTTGATGGAAAATTTCACCCGATTGGCCCGGCAGAACGATCTTGATTCCATGCTGCTTTGGACCGATAATACTTGCAACTATCAATATTATTTTGATCACGGATTTCAGCTGCTGCATCGCCAGACAGCGGAGCCGGGGTTGCTGGATATGGATTTGGAAACCTTGATCTTCCGGCGTAAATTCTGCTGAAATATTGACAAATAACTCCTTTTGCTGAGAAATAAATCTCAACAAGAGGAGTTTTTTTATGAGCGTTGTAATCGATGTGGTGTATCAGAATGGTGAAGCAGTAGCCTTTAACAACTTGCAGAATGTCAGCTGCAGCAGGCGGCAGAAAACTTTGACGCTGACCCGGAATCTGGCAACTGATGTGGTGTTGAGATTCTGTACGGCAGCGGGGGAGGCACTGGAAGTGATCGCACCGGAAAATTTCGGCTATGCGCAAATCCTGCTGAGCTGCCGTGACCGGCTGCTGCTGGCCCGGGAGGAAGGAATCACGCTGGAAACTGATGAGGCGGGGTTTCAGCAGTTAAGGATCAGTCATCTGGTTCCCGACAGTGGAGAAATAGCCAATGTGCTGGCAGACAGTTATCTGGAAATAGATCCCCGGCGTCAGGGCAAGGTGGAGTGTGACTTTTCGTGCGCAGTCTATGTGGGGAGTGACGAGCAGGCTATGCAGTTGTTTTTTACGCTGGATGCCTTGCTGAAAAATGCAGTGCTGCCGGTGGAAAAGCAAAAAGATGCCATCGGAATTTGACAAGAGCAGCTTTTATGCTATGTTATCTGAGGTAATTGCAGAAGATTCAAGATAATAGCTTAAAATAAAAGAGTTGGAGTATGAAACGGATCCTGGTCACGGGCGGAGGCGGATTTTTGGGCAGTGCGTTGTGCGAAAAATTGCTCAAAGCCGGGCATGAAGTAATTTGTGTGGATAATTTTTTTACCGGCAGCAAGCGCAATATTTATCCGTTGCTGGATGATCCGAAGTTTGAACTTATCCGGCATGATGTGACTTTTCCATTGTATATAGAGTGTGACGAAATATATAATCTGGCATGTCCGGCATCGCCCATACATTATCAGCGTGACCCGGTGCAGACGGTCAAAACCTGTGTGCATGGAGCCATCAACATGTTAGGTTTGGCCAAACGGCTCCGGGCTAAGATATTGCAGGCTTCCACCAGTGAAGTTTACGGCGATCCGGCCGTGCATCCGCAAGTGGAATCCTACTGGGGCAATGTCAATCCCATCGGGGTACGTTCCTGTTATGACGAAGGCAAACGCTGTGCTGAAACGCTTTTTTCATGTTACCGGATGCAGTGTGATCTGCCGGTCAAAATCATCCGCATATTCAATACTTACGGGCCAAACATGCACCCGCATGATGGCCGGGTGGTAAGCAACTTTATTTTGCAGGCTCTGCAGAATAAAGATATAACGCTGTACGGCGACGGCAGTCAAACCCGCAGTTTTTGTTATCGGGATGATCTGCTCGAAGGCATGGTACGCATGATGAACACCAGTGATGATGTTACCGGACCGGTCAATCTGGGAATGCCGCAGGAATTTACGATCCGCGAACTGGCCGAACTGACGATCAAGCTGACCAATTCCAACTCCCGTATTGTCTACTGCGATTTGCCGGGTGACGACCCCAAACAGCGGCGCCCGGATATAACGCTGGCCAAAAAGTTGTTGGATTGGGAACCGACCACCCCATTGGCCGAGGGATTGCAGAAAACGATCGGGTATTTTGAAGATCTGCTGCGTCAGGATCCAGACTACTGCAAGGGCTGAACAATACCAATACAGGCCGAGCTGCTAAAGCTTTACACGGCCCTCAAAAGACTGGTGGCGATCCGCCTACGCACAAGGCTCCGGCGGACAAGCTATCTGGGTTCTACCGCTCCGCCCTTGCTGCTGGCGGCGTGCAGTTGTAGGGCGCACGCCTGTTTTGCGCGCCAAGTAGTACGGACGATAACGGACAATAACGGACAATAACGGACCCGGCGGCGATTTCGCCGCCGCTATCATTGTAGACATGCGCTTGTTTATAAGACTTATAAGTCCTATAAAAACAACGACAGCGACCGAGCCACTATGGTACTACACGGCCCTCAAAAGACTGGCGGCGATCCACCTACGCACAAGGCTCCGGCGGACAAGGCGAAGCGATGCCGCCGCCCGGCATCCACCTTCGCACGAGGC